>JADGRF010000250.1 GCA_017881055.1 Sandaracinaceae bacterium | reverse complement strand
CCCGATGACCAGCAAATATGTTACGGCCATGCTGAAGAACAACGGGACCACCGAGTTTGCGCTCAAGGGTGGCAATGCGCAGTCCGGCGATCTCACCACGCTCTACAAGGGCCAGCTGCCGAATGGCGACTACAGCCCGATGAAGAAGCAAGGGGCGATCGTCTTGGGAAGCGGTGGAGACTGTTGCAAACCTGGGGGCGGCGCCAACCTAAGTGAGGGCACGTTCTACGAAGGGGCGATCGTCTCGGGATATCCGTCGGAAGCGACCGACAGCGCAGTGCAGGCGAATATCGTCGCGACGGGATATGGCAAGTGAGGCGTGACCGAGCGCTCCAGCTTGCTGTTCGTGTTCACCAACAAGCGAAAGAATCGTCTGAAGGTGCTGCGGTTCGTGGCGCCCAGTCGCATGTCGCGACGCGTTCCAAGCTCACGGTCACGGTTGCCTACGTCAGCTTGCCTGCTGGGCCAGTACAAAAATTCGAGCTACCGAATGTCTGCCGGTCATCGCCAAACAGATTCAAGATGGAGACCAGCAAGTTGTTGTGCGACTGGCTATCGTACTTGACGTAGCGCCCGGTGCGTAGGCCGCCGGCGCCGCCGGCGAGAATGAACGGCATGCTTTGCTTGGTGTGCGTCGGTGGATCAGACAGCTCGGAGCCGAAAAACACCACGCTCTCATCAAGCAGCGAGTGGCCGCCCATGTCGACCTTCGCCATCTCTTGAAGCAGGTACGCATGCTGGCCCGAGTACCAGGTCGCGATCTTCTCGCACTCCGCCGGTCTGAAACCCCCATCGTGTTGATAGAAGTGATGGTGCTCGGAGAGGCTGAGCCACGGGAACGTGTGCTTGGCTTCGGTGTCGCTCCACTGCATGGTCGCAACGCCCGTCATGTCACACGCCAGCGCCATCACCAGCATGTCCATCATGAATTTTCCAACGGTCGGAATCGCTGCGTCCGTCGAGGTGTCTTTCACCGAACCGTCGTCCGCCGAGTTGAGGCCGCTGCGCGGGTTGTAGCCCGAGGTGTCCACCGCGCTCGGCGCGCGGCATCGGTCGTTGGCGGTGATCGTCACGGCCAGGCTGGTCTCGAGCTCGCGGATCTTGTTGAGATGCTCGTCGAGCCGACGGCGATCCGCACCGCCCAGTCTTTGAGCAAGCGCGGCGTAGCGCTTGTCGAGGTAGTCGAGGATCGACTTCTGTCGCTTCCCTTCTGCGCCCGCATTCTGCACCCCGCCGGCGCCGCCGCTCAAGCTTCCGAAGAGATCTTTGAAGATGCTCTGCGGATCGAGCGACGGTGGAATCGGACTCCACGGGCTCTGCTGCTCGAAGTTCACGCAGTTGATCGGCGAGAGATTGCCGTGCGACTTGCCCGTCGCCCACCGCACCGCCAGCTGCACACTGGGCTGTTTCTTGTTCTTGTCCGTGGACAGCCGCTTGCTCAACACTTGGTCGATCGACGGCCCAGTCGCGTAACCGCTGCCGTTGTTGGCCTGCGTCGTGCCGCTGAGAAACGCGATGCTGCCGGCTTGGTGCTGCTCCCCGACGGCGCTGTTCATGTCGAAGCCGTCCGCGATCAGGATGTTCTGCCGCACGCCTTCGAACGGCGCGAGAATCGGGCTGAGCGTGAAGCTCGTCTCGCTGTTGATGGCGGTGGGCACCCAGCGATCGACGCCATTGTTCGACTTGCCGCGCACCGTCCCGCCTGGCTGAAACACGGCGACGAACCGGTTGGCCGGCTTGCTCGTGGACTGCGCACGCGCGCTGCACACGGGCTCCATGATCTCGAGCCACGGCAACGTGATCGCAATGCTGCCTGCGCCTTTCAGCATTGCCCTACGACTCAACCGAAACTTGGAAATGGGGCTCACTGTGGCACCGCCGGCATGTAGAGAAACGCGTCGCTCTGCGTGAGCTCGACCAGCAGCTGCTTCACGCTGTAGCCCGAGGTCTTGAACGCCTCGCTCACCTGCGCGCTCAAGCATTGATCTTTCTGCGCGTCGAGCAGGCGTCCTTGCACGAGCTCCAGCCAATGCGCGGCGAAGCACGCTTGGGTTTCCTCGGACGCCGCCAGGTCTCGCGCGAGCTCGACGCCGTTGTTGAACGAGCCGATGCCGGCCAACGTGCCACTGGCATCGATGGTGAACCCGTTGTCCTTGTCACGGTATTGACCCACGGCGTCGAAGTTCTCCAGCGCGAAGCCGACAGGATCGAGATACTGATGACAGCGACGGCACACGGTCTGCGCACTGTGCTGAGTGAAGCGCTCGCGTGCGGTCTTGCCGTCGACTTGCGGAAGCTTCACCATCGCCAAGATCGCGGGATCGGACGGCAGCGACAGGTGGCGACACAGCATCGCGTTCAACACGAAGCCACCGCGGCGCACGGGGTTACTCGTGTTGGTCGGAATCGTGCCGGTTAGCACGCCGCCTTGCATGAGTAGACCGATGCGCTTGCTCGCATCGAGCGGCACCTTTTGATAGGTCTTGGTGTCATCGCTCATCACGCCGGTCATGCCGTAGAACTTGGCGAGCGGCGCGTTCACGTACGTGAACGGCGCTGTCAGCAGCGCCTCCCAGGTAGCGTCGTGATCGAAGATCTCGGCCTCGAGAAAGTGCTGAGTCTCCTCGTGCATGTACGAGCCGATGGTGGGAGAAAAGCTCGGATACAGCGTGGCATCGCGCGTGACGTCAGCGAGCCCTTCGATGGGCAACAGCTTGTCGAAGAAGAAGCGCACCACGCGGTGCGAGCGCGCGTCGTCGACCAAACGCTGCGCTTGCGCGCGCACGCCGTCTGCACCATCGAGCGCGCCGCTGCTGGCAGCAGCGCGCAGCGCGTCATCGGGCAGCGTGCCCCACAACGCGTACGAAAGCCGCGTCGCCATCTCGTCGCCGCTCGGTCGCAGAACGTCAGGCTGTGCGGCGTCTTTGACGCCCCACTCGAGCCGGTACAAGAAATCGGGTGATTGCAGCACGGTCTCGATCACCGTGGCGATGCCCAGCTCAAACGGCGTTCGATAGGCTGTATAGAGCGCGAACAGCTCATCGACCTCGCTCGAGGCCACCGTGCGGCGATACGCGCGTTGTGTGAAGCTCTCGATCAGCTTGCGCGCACAGCTATCCTGGCTGGCATCGGTGAGGCTGCTGGTGCAGGCGTCGAGCTTGCTGAGCACGCTCGCGTCGGCAGCCGCGCACGCGCGCAGACTGGGCCTCTCTCGCCGTGACCTTCGCCGCCTTCTCGGCTGTCTTCGCCGCAGCGAGTTCCTCCCCAGGCGCCTTTGCAGGTCGGGCGCCACCTCGGTCAGAGTGAGCATG
>JADGRF010000249.1 GCA_017881055.1 Sandaracinaceae bacterium | reverse complement strand
CACCGCTTCCAACCAAAGCCCGAGCGTTTCCGTTGCCGCATCGCGAATCGACGTGCTTTGAGCTCCACGTTGTAACGCACCTTGGCGAATGCCCGGCTCGCGTTACCGACCCGAAAGTAGTTCACCCGACACGGATGACACCGTGACCGTGCTCGACCGCGGGTACCCGCTCGACGAGTGGGACTACGCCCCGTTGCTGCTGCACGAAATGATCCACGCCATGCAGCACGGCGACGCGCGCGATAGCGCGCCGGACGCGAGTGACTTCGACGGCTGGCTCGCAGCACGCGCCATGAGCGAGGGCGAGGCCGTGCTGTACCAAGACATCGCGACGACCACGGGTCTCGGCTGGGAGACGGGGGACGTGAGCTGGTCGAAGGTCTTCGACGGCTACCGCCGTTCCAGCTGGCAAGACGCGGTGACCTCGACCTCGCCGTACGAGCTGTCGTGGTATCAGTTCCCCTATGCGTTCGGCGGCGCTGAGATAAACCGTGCGTGGCGGCGCGGTGGCACACGCGCGGCTCGTCAGTTGGTGGACCATCCGCCCTCCGGCACGCGCGAGATCATGTTCGGCCTCGACCGCGCGACAGCTGCACCTGCGAGCTACCGTGATGAGCCGCTCGACGTCGGCATGCCCGTACTGCCCGCGCGCTTTCAAGCGGTCCATCACGAGATCCTTGGTGCGTGGTCGTTCGAAGTGTTTCGCCAATACTGGGCCGCGTCCGGGCTGAGCTGGGACGAGGTGCCGGACGAAGGCTACGCGGGCGACGTGTTGAGCGTCTTTCGCGAGACCGGCACCGGGCAGGCGATCGCGGTCTGGCGCGTACGCATGGACAGCGCGGCGGAGGCGCAGCTGCTCTCGGCTTCGATCGCCGAAGACACCAGCCGTCGGGTAATCCAGCTCGACCGAGACTTCGCGGTGATCGCCGCCGTCGCGGTTCCCACGGAGCTGATGGGGACACTGCAGTGGACTGCCGTGCCTACGTCGAGCGCGAACGCGGACACCCCGGCGGCAACTCCCTGGCCCTGCCGCCGCTAGAAGCGCGCGGGGGCGTGCGAGCGCGGCGCGCTTCGTGTGCGCTCGTCCTGTCGACTTCCGCTGCGATTTGCAGTACACGCTGCGTCCATGACAACGATCAAACTCTACGGTCCACGCATGGGTTCCGCTCTTCGTGCACACTGGGTTGCTGCGGAGCTGGGCACCAAATACGAATCGGTCGCGGTTGACTTCGCCAAGGGCGAAAATCGCGCGGAGTCGTTCCTCAAGATCAGCCCGATGGGTCAGGTGCCGGCGCTGGTCGACGGTGACTTCAACCTGGCCGAGTCGATGGCGATCTGTTCGTACTTGATCGACACGGCCGGCTCGGATCTCGGCGGCAAGACCGCGCAGCAGCGCGCGCTGGCGTGGCAGTGGTCGCTGTGGACCGCGCTCAACCCGCACCCGCATCTCTCGAAATTGGCACAGCCGATGTGGACCAAGCAGGCGAACAGTCCTGAAGACGAGGCCGAGTGCAAAGCCGCGCTCGCCAAGTATCTGCCTATCCTCGAAGCACGCCTGGCTGCGAATCCGTTCGTTGCCGGCAGCGACTTCACCGTGGGCGACATCAACGTGGCCTGCGCGCTCGCCTACGCGGCGTACTCCAAGTACGACATGGCTGCGTACACGGCGATCAACGCCTGGCAGACCAAGGTCACGTCGCGGCCCGCGTTCAATCACGCGCGCGGCTGAGCGCACTGCAGCTCACGGCACGAACGGTAAGCAGCAGCCCAGCTGACAGTACGGCGTCGCCGCGCTGCACTCGGATGACGCGGTACACACCGTGGAGCCGCCCTCGCATTGATAGCTCGGGGCACCGGGGGCCACGCTCGCAGCGCAGTCCTTCGGCAACTGGTCCGGCCTGCGCCCTGGGCAGAGCTCGCAGCGGCCGCACGTATTGAGGCACGTCGTGCTCTGCACGCAGCGTGGACAGGCTTTTTCGTCCGCGAGCTTGTCGAGTGCGCAGGCGTCGCTGAGCTCCACGTGCACTACACTGCCATCCGACTGCGTGACCTGACAGCAGCCGAAGCAGTCACAGCCGTTGGGTGTGCGCGGCAAGCACGCTGAGACGCAGGCGCTGCTCACGTCGCAGCTTCCGCAGTTACCTTTGCCAGGTGGCGCGGTTCCTTCGAGGCACTCTTTGGGGTAGCGGCAGCCGTCGTCGCCGCTGCCCGCGTTGGTGTCCCAGAAGCAGTCACGACACGCCGCCGCGCTGACCGGTGCGCCTGTCGCGAACGAGTGTTCATCGTCGTCGCTCGGACCGGTGCACTCGGGATCGAGGCCGTCGATCAAACCATCGCCGTCGTCGTCTGCACCGTTGCTGCACGCGCACACGTGACCGCCACACATGACGGCGAGCCCGGGGCCGGCGTCGCGCGTAGGTTTGCCCGCGTCGGGCTTGCCGCTGACGGCGGCATCGTGGCCGGCGTCTAGCTGCGATGCCGCAGGGTCACTCACCAGGTTCGTGTTCGCGTCGTGACACGCGAGCAGGAACGCGACAGTGGTCAGTCCGAGCGACAGCCGTACCCGAGCCTTCATCGCAGAGCAGGATCCGACGCAGCACCCAGTGTGTGCAAGCGCAGCTGCGCTTCTTTCACGAACCGACCGTGCGGGTAGCGGGCCAGATAGCTCCGTAGCAGGCGCGCGCCTTCTTCTGTGTGACCGCGGTCCATGTCCAAGCGCGCCGCGGAGAAGAGCGCGTTCTCGCCCGCCAGCAGCGTCACGAACGATCGGGCCACGCGCAGGTACGCCTGCACGCCGCCTTCGCTGTCACCCGCTGCCAGCGCACATTCGGCGCGCAGCGTCAGGGCTTCGGCCTGCTGACTCGGCAAGAGCTCGTCGGCCAGCGCCGCAGCGATCGCGCGCTGCGCCAGCACGAGGTTGCGAGCCGCCAGCTGGGTCCGCGCCTCCGACAGCAAGGCCGCCGCATCGACGCGCGCCCGATGCGGCGCTTCGCCGCGTGCGCTCGGCGTTGGCGCCACCGGCTCGTCGTGAGCCGCACTTATTTCGTCAGCTGCGACAACGCCCTCACCCGCCCCAAGCACGCGCAGCTCGTGGCCGTCGGTCGCGACCACGCGCACGCGGCCTCGCTCCACGCTCACACCCTCGAGCGACACCGAAAAGCGCGTGCCGAGCACGAGCACACGAAAATTTGGCGTCGTGACCGAGAACGGCTGCTTCGGTCCGGGGTCGACATCGACCAGCACGCTGCCCGAGCTGAGCACGACGTCGTGCTGGCTCGCGTTCCAGCGCGGGCTCGACGAAGGACGCAGCGTGACCTTGGCATGCGCCAGCGCGAACGTGACCGGACCGGTGGCGCTCGTCGCCTGCAAGCTCGCGCCGTCGGGAACGAGAGGAGTCTTGACAGCTGCAACGAAAGCGCTCGGACCGGACCGCCGCCAGGGGGGCGGTAGCTGTAGCTGCTCAGGTGGGTGACGCGGCGCGGGGCGGCTGGCAGACTGGATGGCGTTTATGCCGGCTACCGCCGAACGGCGCCTGGATCGTTCGATAGACGAGCGGATGTTCGAGCGCGCGATCGGCGAGCGCGCGCAACCTGGAAGGCATGGGTGTGGAAGCCGGCAGCCTCACGCGCTGAGCTTCGGTCGGGTCTTGATGCGAACAGGCACGCCACCGCGCGGGCGCAAGGTGGCGGCTTCGTCCGGCACGAGCTCGACGTCGCTCACGAGCTCGAAGTCGGCGTGCTGCAGCAACGTTGCTAGCACCAGCGGCGCCTCCAGCTCGGCAAAGTGCGCACCGATGCAGACGCGCGGCCCGTCCGAGAACGGAATCCAGGCGTTGCTGTGGCGCTTTTCGATCTCGCTTTCGGTGAAGCGCTCGGGATCGAAGCGCAGCGGCTCGGGCCAGACGTCGGCCCGGTGCTGCACCGTCCACGGGCTGATCAAGACGATCGTGTGCGCGGGTAGCTGATAGCCCGCGATCTCGACCGGGCTCACCGACATGCGCGCGTACATATAGACCGGCGGGTACATGCGCAGCGCTTCTTTGAAGACGCGCGATAGGTAGTCGAGGCTTTCGAGATCCGCGAAGCTCGGCGTGCGGCCGCCCAGCGCATCCACGCAGGCGCGCGCGCGGGCGTAGTGCTCGGGGTGACGTGCCAGCAAGTAGATCGACCACGCGAGGCCCGTCGCGGTGGTCTCGTGACCGGCGACGAACAGGGTGAGGATCTCGTCGCGCACTTGCTTGTCGCTCATGCTGCCGTCTTCGTCGCGTGCGTCGAGCAGGTAGCTGAGCAGGTCCTGGCGCTCGGCGGGCTTGGCGCGCCGCTGGTCAATCATGCGTTGCACGCGCTCGTCGAGCAGCGCGATCGCACGCTTGAGCTCGAAGTTGCCCGGCGTCGGCCACATGATCGGTGGCTCGAGCCTGTCGGCCCAGCGATCGAACGCGCGCCGCACGGGAGCCGAGCGCACCGTGGCATCCAGTAGCGCAAGTCGAAGCTCGACCTGCAAGCTGACGAGCAGCGACATCGACGCGCGATCTGCCCAGTGCAGTGCAATCGTCAACGCGTGCCCGATCACGTCGGCTTCGTCCGAGGTGTCGATCCCGAACAGCGTGCGACCCGCGACCGACATCGCGATGCGCGTGGTCTCGGTCGCGATATCGAGCGTCGCGCCGTCCGGCATGCGCTCGCAGGCAGCCACCGCGCAATCGACCATGATCGGCGCGAGCGCGTCGATCTTGGCGTGATGGAACACCGGTGCCATCAGCCGCCGTTGGCGGCGCCACAGCTGGCCGCCGCTGGTGAACAAGCCTTCACCGGCCAGCGGATACAGCGCCGTGCGCAACTGTGGCGACTTCTCGAAGTGGCGCGCCTTCTCGACCAGCACTTCGTGCAGCGCTTCAGGCGAGCTCACGAACAAGATGTCGCGGGTCGGGGTGCGAAAGACCGCGACGTCTTTCACTTCCGCGGCGACGCGCGCGAGAAAAGCAAAGCGATCGCGCGCGAGCTCCGGGATGTGACCGCGGAAGCTATCGCCACCGCTGAGCTCCGGGATTTGCGGGAGACGCATGCCGCTTCATAGCAGCCCCGTGCTGCGGCCCACAAGCACGACACCCCGAGCGCCCACACCACTTGTGGTCAGCTGAGCTTGCAAACAGCCCGCTTCGATCGCACAAGATCCTCTATGCCGTCACCCAGCTACACACAGGACCTGCTCGACAAGATCCGCACGCTGCCCGACGACAAGATCGCCGAGGTCGCCGACTTCGTCGAGTTCCTCAAGCTCAAGACCGAAGACCAGCAGCTCACGCGCGCCACCACCGCTCTCTCCGAGCACGCCTTCGCCAAGGTCTGGGACAACGACGCCGATGCCGAATACGACAAGCTTTGATTTCGCCGACGTCGTGCTCGTCCCGTTTCCGTTCACCGACCAGAGCACGACCAAGAAGCGGCCCGCCGTCGTCGTCAGCTCAAGCGCTTACCATCGCCAGCGGCCCGATCTCATCTTGATGGCGATCACCAGTCAGTTTCGACCGGCGGCCACCGTCGGCGAAGTCGCGAACGCGTTGCCGAACCAAGTTCTGAGCTTGCTGCGCCAGTGAACTGCGGCTCGGAAGCCCGCAGCGGCGATTGCAGCGCGCCCGGTCGCGCTCACTTGGTCGTGCCGAACTTGATCAAGCTCTCGCCGGTGAGCTGCGTGACGGCGGTCACGAGCTGAAAGTTCTGGTCGTGCACTTGGCTCTTCACGTCCGCGCCGTTGGCGTTCTCGATGACCGACTCCAACGTCAACGGCGCGCCTTCGATGCGAAGCGAGGTACGATCTCCGCCCGCGCGGTCGTTCCTGCGCAGCTCGTCGAACGCATTCAACAGCTTCTGGTACACGTCGCAGTTGGCGGGCACCAGGTCGTAGGGAAGGATGTACTTCGCGGCTTCTTTTCCACCCACCGAGCTGCACAGGTAGAAGTCCGGGTACTTCGCGGCCAGCATCTGAGCGTCGAGTTGATCGAGCGCGAAGATGTTCGCGTTGCTGAGCTTGTTGTCTTCGTCCACGGCCGTGCCGCCAAACAGCATCACGGTCTTCGTGTAGTGCGCGCCGGTCCGATAGTGCGCGGTGAAGTCTTTCTCTTTCTCCAGCACCACGTCACCGGAGACCTCCACTCGGTCGCAACCGTGCCCCGGCGTGGCGGCGAGTCCGCCGTCGACATCGGCCGACGCGTCGCCCGTTCCGACGGTGACGCCCGGAGCTTTCGCGCCGCCGCAGCCCATGCCGAGCCACAGGCATGGCGCCAGAGCGAGCCACACCCGTGCGCGCGAGCGGCGTTCCGAAACCAGTGCGCTGGAGTGAAACAAGCCTTCACTCTATCAGGTCGATTGCAGGCGCTCCATGTGGGCGCAGCTGCGTCATGGCGGCGACAAGTGCGTGTGCTGGCGCGTTAACTCGGCGCCACCCACCGTTGTCTGGCGTGCTCGACGAAGGTAGCGTTCGGAAACCACCGCGGGTCCGACTACGTCAGCGGCCGCGCTTTGTTTCAGGAAAGATTTGCCATGCACCAACGCGTATCGCTCGCGCTTGCCGTTGTTCTGCCTCTTTGCCCTCTTGGCCTGCACGAACTCGAGCAAGAACGCCGGTGATGGTGGGCGCGACGGTTCCAGCGCCGCCGTCGATAGCGGCAAGAGCGCCGACGATTCCGGGCTCGCCATGCGTGCGCGCACGTATCGACCCATGCCGCTGCGACGAAGAGAGATCCCGAAGGAAGGCGGAAAGGTGCGAGTGATTTCGATCCCTACGATTCGAGATCGCGTCGTGCAGTCCGCGGTCCGGTTGGTTCTCGAACCGATCTTCGAAGCAGATTTTTCGGACAGCTCGTACGGAGCGCGCCCAGGAAGGTCAGCGCATCAAGCGCTTGAAGTGGTGCGTGAGGGGCTGCATCAACGGCAACACTGCGTTGTAGATGTGGATCTGTCTCGCTTCTTCGACACGGTTCGGCACGACCGGATGATGGTGAAGGTGGCGCGGCGCGTCTGCGACGACGAGGTGCTGGCGTTGCTAAAGCAGTTTCTCGTGCGCACTGGCGAACGCGGGATCCCACAAGGGTCGCCGCTGTCGCCGCTTCTTGCGAATCTGGCGTTGAACGACTTGGATCACGCGCTCGACCGAGGAAGATTGCTACTGACGTACGTACGGTACCTGGACGACATGGTCGTGCTCGCGCCCGACTCGCATCGCGGGCGAGCGTGGTCCGACCGAGCGCTCGAACGAATCCGGCAGGAAGCGGAGTCGATCGGTGTGTCGTTGAACATGGACAAGACGCGCGTGGTCACGATGAGCGACCACGGCGCCATGTTTGCTTTTCTCGGCTTCGAGTTCCGATGGACTCGAAGGCTGCGAACAAGAACCAAGTACGCGCGCATGAGCCCACGACCGAAGAAGGTCACGCAGCTGCTGCGAACCGTTGGCGAGACCCTGCGCAGCCACCGGGCATCGCCCGTGAGGGAGGCGGTCGGCCGCGTGAACGAAATCGTGCGCGGTTGGGTGAACTACTTTCGGGTCGGTAACGCGAGCCGGGCATTCGCCAAGGTGCGTTACAACGTGGAGCTCAAAGCACGTCGATTCGCGATGCGGCAACGGAAACGCTCGGGCTTTGGTTGGAAGCGGTG
>JADGRF010000248.1 GCA_017881055.1 Sandaracinaceae bacterium | reverse complement strand
CGGGCGAGATCCAGACCACGTCGATCATGTTCGTGGTCAGGCCGCCGTAGACTTCGTTCAAGTCGAGCGGCACGCCGCTGACGTTGATCATCTTGTAGAACTCTTTGAGCAGCGCGCTCTGCGGGTACAGCCAGGGGCGCGCCTTGCGCAGATCGTCGAACGTCTGCACGGGCGCCTTGCTGAAGATGCGCACGCGACCGCCGTCCCACCACGCCATGATCTTGAAGCCCTTGTCCCAGGCTTCTTTGTCGAACACGGGCGAGAGCTCGGCACGCACCGCGTCGACCTGCTTGTAATTGAAGAAGGTCTGCGGGGCCATCAGGATGGTCGCTTGATGCACGATCTGCGCGACCACGTCGGCGCCCACGGGCGCGGCGTCGATCTGACCGGCGTGCATCTTGCGCATCACGGTGGTGTCGTCACCGGCGCTGCCGCCGTAGTACGTCTTGAACTGGATGCGGCTGCCGGTCGCTTCGCCCAGGCGCTGGTTGGCGCGCTTCTCTTGGACTGCGAGCTCCTGCGTGCGCGGCACCATCGTCGCGATCTTGATCATGATCTGCGCCTCTTCGCCCTCGGCGGCGAGCTTCTCGCCGGCAGGCACACCGAGCAGTAAGGTAGATAGAACCGTGATTGAAATCGCTCTACGCATGATGTCCTCCGGAAGCTCGTTCGGTGCTATCGCATCGAGCGCGGCGGGAGTCTACATGCAATCCGGGACCCGAGTCATGCGCGGACCGGGATTCGCGAGGCACCTCGGGTGCGTCAGTCGCCGGTCGCCGCGTTCACAATCGACGCGCGTGCAGCGCGATACGCGGGAAAACCCCCGGCCAGCGCGGAAGTTGCCACCACGAGCGCGCCGGTACGAAGCGCGGCGGAGAACGGGAACACGAAGTCCAGGTGCCAGCCGGTCTGCGCCGTGAGCAGCGTGTTGAAGAAGATGTAGCACTCGATGATGCCGACACCGACGCCAGCAATTGCGGCGCATAGGCCCAGGAAGGCGGCCTCTACCACGATCGCGGTCGCCACTTGGCGAGTGGTTGCGCCGACCGCGCGCAGCATGCTGATCTCGTGCTGGCGATCGATGATCGCCGCTGCCATCGTGCCGATCACGCCCATCAGCGCGATCAAGAGCGTCATCAGCTCGACCGAGCTCGAGTACGAGAACGTCTCGCGCAGTGTTTTAACGATGTGTTTTTCGATGGCGTCGGTCTGCGTCACGAACACGGCGCCGGCCTTGGCGTCGCCACCCATCGCCGTGCGAATGCTGGCGGACACTGCGTCGGGCTTGGCGCTCGCGTCGAGATACACGAACAGGCCATCGACGACGTCGTTGCCCCAGTGCTCGGCGAACACGCCCCAGTCGATGAACGCAGCGCCCGTCTCCGAGGTGTAGTCGACGATGATCGCGCGCACTTCCACGCGGAGCTCGCCGTGCGGCGTGGGCAGGTCGATGTGATCGCCGACGCGCGCGTGCAAGCGCTCGGCGGCGTTTTCACTGAGCAGGATGCGCGGCGCGTGCCTGTCGCTGAGCTGGCCCGGCGCCAACGCGGAACCCGATATCAGCTGCCAGCCTTTGCCGCGCGTCACGGCTTCGCGCAGGAAGAGATCCGTGTCGGTCACGACCAAGCGAAACGTCACGCCGTGCGACTGCGAGTCGAGCACGCGCAAGCGCTGAATGCCGCGCACACCCGGTAACTTCGCGATGCGATCCGTGGCAGCTGCGCTGAACGCCACGTGCTTGCGATCGATCACGGGCGAGCCCTGCGTGACGGCGAGATCGGCGATGCCGACCTGCGACGCCCACTTCACGATCGAGCGCTCGAGCGAAGACAACCAGCCGCCGACCGACACGCTCATGCCGACCGCGACCATCAGCGCCAGCACGTTCACGGTGCTGCGGCCGAGCGTGCGCTCCACGTAGTCGAGCCCGAGCCGCGCGGGGATGCCGAGCATGGCTTCCACGCCGCGCACCGAGACCGCACGAAACACGACGACCAGGCCCGGCGTGAGCAGCGCCGCGCCGAGCACGGTCAGCGAGATCGCACCCGCACCACCGAGCTTCGAGCCGCGCAGCCAGGGCAGCCACGCGCACAGCATGAGCCCCAGCCCTGCCGCCGACAGCTGCACCAACGGCAAGCGCGATGCTTCGAGCGCGATCGGACCGCGCAGCACGATCGCCGGATCGAGCGCCGCACCGCGCCGCGCCGGCCACCATGCGGCGAGCATCGCCATGCCGAGGCCCGCGACCAGCGACTGCGTCACCAGGCGCACGGTCAAGTGCGGCGCGACCTGCGGCACCGACGCATACAGACGGTTCAACGCTTCGATCGTGGTCGCCGTCGAGTAGCGCGACAGGTAGTGCCCGAGCGCGATGCCCGCGAGCGTGCCAGGTAACGCGAGGATGCCGGCCTCCGCGACGAACAGCCAGGTGGTGTTGGCGCGCGTGGCGCCGAGCGCACGCAAGAGGCCAATCTCGCGGCGACGCTGCGCCACGGCGACGCCGACCGCGTTGTAAACGAGAAACCCGCCGACCAGCAGCGCCAGAAAGCCCGACACCCAGAGCGCGGCGTGCAGCGGTGCGGCCAAGCTGCGCAGGCGCGTGCCGATGCGATCGGGCCGCTCCACGTGTAGGCCTTTATCGAGGCGTTCCGACAAGCGCGCGCGCAGCTGGTCCAGGTCTTGGCCGCTCTTGGCTGCCACGTCGATGCGATCCACGAACGTGCCGCGTGCGAACGAGACCTGCGCGGCGTCGAGGAACATCACCGCGACTTGACCGCCGAACGAGGCCGCCGGGCCTTGGTCTTCGAGGATCCCGCGCACGAAGAAGTCTTTCGGTCCGTCCGAGGTGAGCAGCTGGATACGCGAGCTCTGCTTGAGCCCGTGGCGCTGCGCGAAGCGCTTCGAGAGCAAGAGCGCGGTCGGGTCGTTCACGAACACGAGCGGATCTTCGATCACGCGCTTGTCGCCTTCTTCGATCGAGAACGGCAGAAAGTGCATGTCGCCGAGGAAGTCCACGCCCAGCACGAGCAGCGACTCGTGCAGCTCGGTGGCTTGCGCGGTGACTTCGAGACTGACCGCCGCGTGCTCGACCCCGGGTGTATCGGCCACGTTCGCGAGCAGCTCGCCCGGCACGCCTAGGCCGTCGCCTTCGACGGTGAGATCGGCGCGACCCGACACGCGGCCCACGAACTCGCCGAACGCCGAGAGCATGCTGGCGGCTGCGGCCTCGGTGGCCACGTACAGCGCGATGCCGAGCGTGATGCCGACGATCACGAGCAGCGAGCGCAGCGGCGCGCGCACGAAGTGACGCAGCGAAATCTCTCGGAGCAGCGCGAGCACGGGTTCTCGGTTCGGTTAGGCGTTGCTGCTGGTCATTGTGCCCATCGCGCCAGCGGGAGGCACGCTGGGACCGGGGCTTGGGCGATCGCTCTCGATCCGGCCGTCGGCCATGGTGACGATGCGCGTGCCTTTGCACGCGATCGCGGGGTCGTGTGTGATCAGCACGACGGTGCGATGCGCTTCGACCGCGCCGAGCAGCAGCTCGAGGATCGTGGCGCCGGTGGTCGAGTCCAAGTTGCCGGTGGGCTCGTCGGCGAGCACCAGAGGCGGATCCATCATCAGCGCGCGTGCGATCGCGACGCGCTGCATCTCGCCGCCCGAGAGCTCGTCGGGGCGATGCGTGCGGCGCGGCGCAAGGCCCACACGTTCCAGCAGCTCTTCGGCGCGCTTCTGCGTGGTCGCGCGCGATTGGCCCGCCAGGCGCGCGGGCAGGGCCACGTTCTCGGTGGCCGTGAGCGTCGGCAACAGGTTGAAGAACTGGAACACGAAGCCGATGCGCAGGCGACGCAGCAGCGTGCACGCGTCGTCGTCCATCTTGGCGATGTCTTTGCCGTCGATCTCGACGATGCCGCTGGTGGGCCGATCGAGCGCGCCCATCAAGTGCAACAGAGTGCTCTTACCGGAACCGCTGGCGCCGACCACGGTCACGAACGAACCGGGCTCGATCGTCAACGAGACATCGCGCACGGCCGGCACGACTTTGCTACCCGAACCGAAGGCGCGCGAGACGTTACTGAGCTTGATCATGCGAGACGTACGACCTGCGAGCTGCGCGAGCCGGCACGATAGCACGGCGACCGCGGCGGCGTCGCGATCGTGGCAGGCTTGACACGAGCGCCGCCATGGCGGACGAAGCGCACATGCTGCGAGCAATGGCCCTCGTTCTGTGCGGATCTGTGGTTGTCGGTTGCGGTGCGTCGGACCGGCTGACGATGCACGACGCCGCGGTCAAAGCCCCCGCCGATGCCGCGGCGGATGACGCGGGCGGCGAGGATGCGGGGAACACGCATGCAGGGAACACGCATGCGGGCAGCACGGGCACTGGCAACGCCGATGCCGGTCCGCCAAAGGCCGGCTGCACGCGCTGCGGCAGCTGCGAAGCAGTGGTCACTGTGACCAGCGCGAACCACGTGGTCGGCACCGTCCATTACGACAGCCTTCCGCCCGCCGGCGGCGACCATAACGCATGCTGGGCGACCTGGGGCGTGCACACAAAACCGCTCGCGCAGGAGCGCTGGGTCCACAACCTCGAACATGGCGGCGTGGTCTTTCTGTACAACTGCCCGAGCGGCTGCAGCGCCGAGGTCGCGCAGCTGACCGGCTTCGTCAAAGGTCACACGCGCACCATCCTCGCCTCCGACACCGACATGCCGACCCAGTTTGCCGCGGTCGCCTGGGGCGAGCGCTTGAAGAGCGCCTGCCTCGACCTCACTGCGTTTGCCGCGTTTTACAACGCTCACGTCGATCGCGCACCCGAATCCATTCCGGACAACCCGCCCATGGGTTGCCCCCCGGACTGACGCGTTCGTCGAGCCGCGTCAGCTGAAACTTCCGGACGCGCCAGCCCGAGTGGTGAGGAGCGTGCGCACAGCGCCACGGGCCACGCTCCCAAGCCGGCGACGCTTGCTCGGCCGACCGCCGGGGACGCCGAAACCCCGTCCCACCGATTCCCCCACTCGTGTATGATGCTGCACATGAGCGGGGCCGGTGAGCAGAGCGATCCTTGGCTCGGTCGAGTCGTCGATGGGCGCTTCAAGGTGGAGGCCTTCCT
>JADGRF010000034.1 GCA_017881055.1 Sandaracinaceae bacterium | reverse complement strand
GAACACGCGGACTTCGCCGGGCTCGCCTTCCCAGATGATCGCCGCCTTGTTCGCACGCCAGGTCTCGGTGTGCCGGTCGAGGCAATTGTCGCTCAGATTGAGCTTGCCGCCTTGGAACCATCTGGCGTGCGGCGCTCGCCACTCGAGCGTCTGCTGCGGCGGGACTTGCCAGCGCAGCTCGCGCGCTTGCTCCGCGAAGAAGCCCGCCGGGTCGTCGATGCTGCGCTTGTACAGCGCGTCGTAGGCTGCGCGGGTGCCGACGCGCGCGCTCTTCGCGAAGTCTTCCGGCGGCGGGAACACGCGCTGTTCCTGCGATACACTCTCGATCGAGGTGGCGGACGTGACAGCCTTGGTCTGGGTTTCGGACATGGTCTTCCTGCAGTTCGCGCCCGCGCGACCGAACGGCTGCATACCACGCTTACGCGCGCATGGATGAGTCACTGCACGGCGTCATGCGGGGCCTCCTCGACAAGTACGGTGCGATCGCTCGGCTGCGCGCGTCGGCCGGCGCGCAGAGCGAGGCCGAAGCCCGCAGCGACATGCTCGCGCTTGCCAGCCGGTTTCCTGGGGCGCTGCGCGAGCTGGATCGGTTGCCCGATGCGCTGCTGGAAGAGCGGCTCTCGGCCCTGCGCGGCGTGGTCGAGCACGGTGCTCCGCCCGCGCGCTGGATGCTGCTACAGGCGAGCTACCACGGCTACATGCGTGCCGCGTTGCGTCTGCGGCGGGCGCTGCGTGAGCGCGCCGGCGCCAGCTTGATGCGGGTTGACCTCGCCATGCTCAGTTACGTCGGCGCAGCTGACGAGCCTGAGCGTGCCTGGTTCGACGAAGTAACGCTGCGGGCGATCGAAAAGCCGCCAGCAGGGCGCCTCAATCCATGGGTGTTTGCGGAGGTCGCCAAGCGCCACGGAACGACCGCTGCCGAGGTCACCCGCGCGCTGTTCTCGGACTAAACGTACGAGCAGCGTGGTGCCCTGTGGTGCCCCTGCGACTTTTGGCCCCGGCCCGGAATTCCCCCGGTTTTTGCCGGCTTTCCGTCGCGACTGTGCTTGCTTCGTACACACCTGGCTGTTAGCTTCGGAGCGTGTGGGATGGGGCCCGACGTCTAGCGTTTACGCTTGCGTGCCTGACGGCGTGCCTGTCGTTCGCACTCGGAGCCGACAACGCGCGTGCGCAATCCGCGGCGCTCGCCGCGACTGCCGTCGACGTGCATCGCCTGCCGCCCGAATCGCAGCTCACGCTGCGGCCGGAGCAAGGCCTCGAGGCGTTGGCGGCCAAGGTTGCGCGCGTGCTTGCGCTGCGCACCGGCACGGTCGTCGAGGTTGGTTCCGCGCCCCCGCCGGGCCTGCTCGAGGCGGTGCCTGCCGGGCACATCGCGCTAGCACGCGAAGAAGGCCAGGTGCGTCTGGTGCTCGGCGCCGCGTTCGGCCGCTCGTTCGAGTCGGTGGTGCAGCTGGCCGACGGCCAGGGCGAGAGCGACGTGCGCTCGGTCGCGCTTGCGGTGGAAACGCTGCGCGATCGCGCAATCGAAGCGCGTGCACAGCTCGAAGCGACTCAAAATTCCGCCGTTGTTGCAGCTGACGATGGAGCCGGTCACGACGCGCACGATGGGAACGACACGCACGACACGCACGACTCGAGCTTCGTGCCCACCGGTCTGCACGATGCCCCGCGCGACGACGGCGCCGGCTTGGTCGTGCCGCCGTTCCCCGACCATCGGCTCAAGCCCGTTCAGCCGTACTTCTTTCTGCAGGCTTATGGTGGCGCCTCGGCGCAGAGCACGGGACCGCGCATGGGCATCGGCAGCGGCGGCGGGCTGTGCGTCCTCGGGTACTGCTTCGTGTTGGCGGTCGAGTACCCGATCCCGTTCGCCCTGCAGGCGCGCGCGCAGGACATTCGCTATCGCTACACCACGTTCACGTCCACATTCCATGCTCGTCCGATCAGCTTCGGGCGCTTCACGCCCGGCGCGAGCATCGGGCTTCTATCCCGCATCGGGAACTTCGAGCGCGACATGGGCTTGCCTCAGAACGGCGGGCTCGACACCGACCTCGGGGTGCGCGGCACGCTCGAGGCGGCCTATGAGGTGATGCACGCGGTCGATGCGGTCGGCGAGCTTGGGCTCGACTACGCGCTGGACCGCTATCGGATCGGCCACGGCGACGTGGTCGCCTATCGCGGACAGCGGGAAACGCCCTGGTTTCAGGCGGCGATCCGCGTTCGGCTCTGACCCACTTCGCGTTCTTTCCCGCGCCCGACATGGTCGCGGAGCAATGGCCGGAAATTCGGAGCCCGTCGGACGACCAAGCTTAGAGGAACTGCACGTTGATGACCCGGATCTCCGACCCGACCCTGCCCAAAGCCGTGCCCGACGAGCGCGAGCTGTTGGCGCGTGCGGCGTCCGGGGACGAAGCGGCCGTGCGTCATCTTTACCGCGCGCACGCCGCCAAGCTCCACAGGCACGCCGCGCGCGTGCTCGGCCCCAGCGACCCGGACGTCGAAGACGTCGTCCAGCAGGCGTTCCTGGCCGCCCTCGACGGCGCGTCCAAGTTCGACGGTCGCTCGAGCGTGCAGACGTGGCTCTTCGGAATCGTGACGCGCCGTGCGCTCGACGCCGCACGTGCTCGCTGGCGTCGCCAGCGCTTCTCGCGGATCGCCGAGCTCGTGGGCTTCGGCGGCGGCACGGCGCCCACGGCCGAGTGCTCGTACTTGGCTGCGTCGGAGGCCGAAGAGGTGCTCGCGCAGCTCGCGCCGATGCAGCGCGTGGTGTTCGTGCTGCACGACGTCGAAGGCTACACGTTCGCCGAGATCTCGGGCTTGACCGACGTCGGCATCTCCACCTTGCATGGTCGTCTGCTCGCGGCGCGTAAGCGCGTCGACGATCTGTCAGCTGTCTCGGGTGCCCGCATCGGCATCAGAACGCGAGGCGACGATGCGTGAGATCATCAACGATCCGCACACGCATCCGCAGACGCCGTCGGAACAGCTCGCAGCCTCGCTGCGCGATGCGCCGCTCGCGCTCGACGAGTTCGCGCGTGCGCGCATGGAGCGCAACTTGGTCGACGCCTGGCGTGTGCGCGGTGCGCGTGCCGTGGCGTTGCCGGCGAGCGGTCGTGGTCCTACGCGTGGCGCATGGGTGCTCTCGGTGGCGCTCTCGGCAGCGGCGGGCGTGCTGCTCGGCCTCGCGATGCTGCGCAGCCACGATAGGTACCAAGATGGGTACCACGAGGGGTACGACGGGCGCGCGAGCAACTCCGGCAACGTGATCGCGCACTTCGAGCTCGTGATCGACGATGGCGCGGTGCAGAGCGGCTACCTGACCGAAGGCCAGATGCTGGAGAGCGGCAAGCACGGTCGGATCGAAGTGGGCCTCGCGCAGAGTCGCGTCGACATCGCGCCGGACAGCCGCGTGCGCTTCGAGCGTCTCGCACAGGACGAGCTACGGTTGTCGCTGGTGATCGGCCACGTCGAGGTCGCGTTTCATCCGGAGCACAAGGGCAAGGACCGCATGTCGGTCGAGACCCGCGCGGCACGGGTGCTCGTGGTCGGCACGCGCTTCGAGGTCGTGGCGAACGCGTCGGGCGACACGACCGTGATCGTGAGCGAAGGCGTCGTGCAGGTCGTGCCGCGTAGCGGCGGCGAGACGCGCTTCGTGCGCGCGGGCGAGCGCCTGGACGTTCCGGTGGAAGCGCCGATCGATCGCGAGCGAGCGGTGCGTGAAGGCATCAAGGCGCGCCTGGCGCAGGAAGACGCGGACGAAGGCACGGGCGAAGCGCGCGGTGCGGCGGGAACCGGGGGCGACCATGTCGATGCCGCGAGTGCCGAGCGCGAGCAGCACGTCCACGAAGCGTCGTTGCAACGTCGCCTGGAAGCGGCTCGCAACCTGTTGATGCAGGGCAAGCACGCTGCGGCTCGCGAGCGCCTGCAGAAGCTGGCGAAGAGCGCTCTGCCTACGGGCGGGCGCGTCGAAGCGCTGACGCTGATCGCCGAGTCGTATACAGCGCAGGGGCAGATCCCGCGCGCGACCGATGCGTATCGCGAGGCCGTCCGGATCGCGCCGCATCACCCTGCGGGTTACAACGCGCTGTTCGCGCTGGCTCGCTTGCTCGAGCGCCACAGCGAGGACAAGAGCTCGGCGGGCACGGCCTATCGCGAGTACCTCGCGCGCGCGCCCTCGGGTGCGCTAGCGCCGCAGGCGCGTGAAGCGTTGTGCCGTCTCGGCGACGCGAGCTCGTGCAAGTAGCAGTCACGACAGCAGTCACGACCTGCGTGACCACTCGTGCTAGGCTGCCCGCATTCGAGAGGGGTGTGCATGAGGCAGGGGCATTTCATCGTGCTCGAGGGCGTCGACGGCGCCGGCACGACGACACATTCGCGTCGGCTGTGCGATGCGCTGGGTAAGAAGATCGCCGTGCACGAGACGCGCGAGCCCACGGCGGGCCCGGTCGGAGCGCTGCTTCGGCAGGCGCTCACGGGTCGGCTCGTCACGCCGGGTGCGCTCGGCGTGCGGCCGCCTGCCTGGAACACGTTGGCGCTGATGTTCGCGGCGGATCGGCTCGATCATCTCGAGGCCGAGATCTTGCCGTTGTTACACGCGCGCATCAGCGTGGTCTGCGACCGCTACTATCACTCGTCGATCGCCTATCAGTCGCTGACCTCGGGCTCGGATTCCGCGGCTACCGTCCAGTGGATCCGCGAGATCAATCGCCATGCGATCGCACCCGATCTGACGATCGTCTTGGACATTCCGGCTCCAGTCGCCGCCGAGCGCCGGCGCAGACGCCCAGGGGTCGAGATCTTCGACGACGATCCGCTGCAGGCGCAGCTCTGCGAATTCTATCGCGAGCTGGAGCGGCACTTTCCCGATCAGAACATCGTGCACGTCGATTCGAACCGCGCGGTCGAGGCAGTCAGCGCCGATATCCTCGCTCACGCCGAGCACAGGCTTCGGTCCGCCAAGCCCGCGTAGCGCGCGCGTCCCCCAAAACGGCACCTGAAAACTGGACCTGCACGGCGACCCCCCGCATAACAACGCATGCGCGTCGTTCGCCGCTGGGCGTCTCTGGGTTTGCTTACGGTCGGTATAGGAGCATGCGCGGGCAGCAGCGCCGCGGCCAAGCGCGAGCTCGCGCAGCCGCCCACGCCGATGACGGATAGCGACGGGGAAGGGGCGCCCCCCGCGTCGCCGCCCGAGCCCGAAGCTTCAGCTGCTGGCTCGTCGCAACAGACCTTGCCCGCGTTGCCCACCACGTCAGGCGATCCCGCGAAGTTGCCCGTGGAGCCGCCACTCGCTCCCGAGGTGAACGCCGGCGTGATTTCTCGGCGCGAGCTGAAGGCCGTGCTCGCGCGTGGCATCGGGCACTTCCTCCAGGATGTTCCGACCGAGCCTCTGGTGGTGAAGGGGCGCTTCGGTGGCTTTCGCATCCTCGGCTTATTCGCCGACCAGCCGGGCGTGCGCGTGGCGGTCCTGCGTCCGGGCGACACGGTGTTGCGTGCCAACGGTCAGTCGATCGAGCGACCGGAAGCGTTTCAATCCGTCTGGAACGGCATGGCGACTGCGAAAGAGCTGGTGCTCGAGATCGAGCGCGGCGGTCATCCTGCCAAGCTGCGTTACACGATCTCGGACTGATCGGGCTCGCCTCGCAGTACGGCAAGCACACGCACGCCGAGCTCGCCATCTACATCGACGAGCTCGCCGTGTGCGATTGGAGCCCCGCCTGCGCGCAGCGTGACGGCTTCGCCGATGCGTCGTCCGGTCGTGAGCACATCGCCGGCGCGCAGCTGCGACAGCTCGGCGAGCGTGACAGTGAAGCGCGCGAGCTCTACCGAGAGCTCGATGGGGGTGTCACCACCCAGCGCCTGCGTGGTGTCGGGCTCTTGTGCGTGGATGGTTCGTCCTGTGGTCATGGTTCGATCTGTCCCCGATTCGATGTCGTCGATCATGAGCTCGCGGTCGCGCGCCGTGGCGCGAAAACGTGCCGTGCCGTGGCCCACGTGCAGCGTGACACCGCCGTGAAAGGCCAGCCCGTCGCGCACCAGGTGCGTGTGATCGAGCACGACCACGTCGCCCAGCGCGAGCGTTCGTGCCGCCATCAGCGGCAGCGTGGAACGACCTGCGTTGGCCCACAAGCTGACGGCCACGGCGCTCAACCATGCGGGCGGCGCGATGGCTGCTTCGGTCGGGCTCGTGGTCGCGGTCGTGGGGGCGCCGAGCAGCAGTGCGCTCGGGATGATTACCCGCAGCTGCACGAGCTGTCCTGCCACGTGGCAGCGGAGCGGTACCAGCATCACCTCGCCGCCCAGTGCGCGAACCAGCTCATCCGGTTGCGCGAGCGCACAGCGGAGCAGAAGGCGCGCCTCGAGGGCCGCTGCCATGCGCGCGGCAAAGTACGCGAGCACGCCGAGCGACATGTCGTCGAGTGAGCTGCCCGCGTACGCGAATGCGCGGCTTCCGTCCCCGCCGAGCACGCGGTCGACCAGCAGGGCTGCACTGCCCGGATCGGCCTCGACCACGAGACAGTCGCGTGGTCCGCCGCCGCCGCCCTCGAACAGGAAGGCGCACAGCGGTGCGCGCAGGCGTGCACGCAGTTCTTCGTCCGAGAGGCGTTCGGGGGGCTCGATCGTGCAGCGTAGGTCCACGCCCTCGGGTTGCGGGTTCGCGTTTGCGAACCCCAGACCGAGCAGCGGTCGCGCCGCCTCGCACCAGCGTTCCATTGCGCGCTGGGTCAAGTAGGGCCGCAACAAGACCAGGCTGCGCAGATCGCTGCGGGCGAGTCTCGGCAGACGCTGGAACGGGTAGGCACGCACGTCCATGACGGCCGACGTATAGCGCAGGACTTTCCAGGCGGCAGCGCCCGGCAGCGCCTCTCGGCGTGGAAAATGATCGGGTGCACCGGAAGAGTGAGCCAGCCCGTCGCTGCTTTGGTACTATCGCGACGTGGCAGATCCGCTGATCGGGAAGCAGGTCGACAACGGTGAGTACGTGATCGTCGACCGGATCGGTTCGGGTGGCATGGGCTCGGTCTATCGCGCCGAGCAGCCGAGCATGAATCGCATGGTGGCGATCAAGGTGCTGCACTCGCGCTTCGCTACGCGCGACGACTTGGTGGCGCGCTTCCGGCGCGAAGCGCGCGCGATGAGCCAGCTCGCGCATCCGAACACCGCACGCGTCTACAAATACGGCGAGCTGGACGACGGCGCCGTGTACTTCGTGATGGACTACTTGGAGGGCCGCAACCTGGCGCACGAAGTGCGCGAGAACGGCCCGATGGAAGCCGATCGCGCGATCAACATCATGGTGCAGGTCTGCGGCGCGCTCGAAGAGGCGCACAAGGCTGGCATCGTGCACCGCGATCTGAAGCCCGAGAACGTGTTCCTCACCAATCAGGGCGGCACGAAGGACTTTCCGAAGGTGCTCGACTTCGGTCTCGCCAAGATGAGCGAGAAGCAGATGGGTCGCGGCTCGATGATGTTCACGCAGCAGGGCATGGTCTTCGGCACGCCGGAGTTCATGAGCCCCGAGCAAGCGCAGGGCGAGACGATCGATCGTCGCAGCGACATCTATTCGCTGGCGTTGATCCTGTACGAGCTGCTGACGAGCAAGCTGCCGTTCGACGCCAAGTCGCCGCTCGACATCATGAAGGCGCACGTGAAGGACCCGCCGATCCCGCTGAGCAAGAGGATCCCGGGCAAGACGTTCTCGCCGGAGCTCGAAGCGGTCATCGAGAAGGCCCTCGCCAAGAAGCCTGACAATCGCTACGACAGCGCGGTCGAGTTTGCCGAGGCGCTCAAGGGCTGCCTGGCGGACAGCTTGCTCAATACTGCGGCTCGGCGCGCGGTGCCTGCGTCGAACCGGCCTTCGCCTGCGGCCAAAGCGCTATCGCAGCGGCCGGCCTCGGGCGGTGCTGGAGCGCAGACCGGCGTCGTGCAGAACGAGGCGGATCCGCCCACCGTCCCGACGTCGAACACCCCCACGCTCATGCTGGGTTTGGCGATCGGCGTGGGCGTCGCCATCGTGGGTTACTTCCTGCTGCAGATGTTCGCGAAGTAGCGCGTGCGGGCGGCCGGTCGCGGCTCGTCATCGTCCTGAAATCGCACGGTTTTCGCCGCGGTATCGGGAGACGTCGCTGCGCCTTGACGCTGCCAGACCTTTCCTACAACATGCGCGCCGTCCTGACGCTTGCGCTGCACGCGGCGCGAACCTAGTGACGGCTGTCGGGTTCCGGTCGGGTGGTTGCACCGCATGAGCACTGTACTTGCCACATCAGGCTTTTTGCCGACGTTCCGCGACCTGGTCTCACTGACCAAGCCGCGCGTGACCTCGCTCGTGTTGGCGACGTCCGCTGCGGGCATGGGCCTCGCGCACGGTGAGATCTCGGGCGGTCGCGCGTCGATCATGATGTTCGGCACGCTGCTGTGCGTGGCTTCGGCCAACGCGCTCAACTGCTTCATGGAGCGCGAGAGCGATAAGCTCATGGCGCGCACGCGCAACCGCGCGCTGCCCGCAGGTCGCCTCGACGCCAACCTCGCGCTCTCGTTCGGCCTCTTGCTCGGCGCGGTGTCGGTGCCGCTGCTCGCGCTTGGTGTGAACTTCGTCACGGGCTTGCTCGGCTTGCTCGCGCTCACGAGCTACGTCGCCGTGTACACCCCCATGAAGACGCAGAGCCCCGCGGCGCTGATCGTCGGCGCCATCCCGGGCGCGCTGCCGCCGCTGATGGGCTACACGGCGGTGACCGGACAGATCGGCGCTCCTGGCGTGCTGCTCTTCAGCATTCTGTTTCTCTGGCAGATCCCGCACGTGATCGGCCTTGCGTCATTTCGCCGCGACGACTACGTGGCGGCAGGCATCCGCGTGCTGCCGGCCGTGTACGGCGAGCGCGCCGTGAAGCTTCACGCCGTGCTCTGGACGATCGTGCTGTTCGCGGTGAGTGTGATCCCGAGCGTCCTGCACTGGACCTCGCCAAGCTATCTCGTGGTCGCGATCGTGCTCGGCGGTGGCTATCTCGCAGCCACGCTGCGCGGCTTCTCGACTGCGCCGCTCGCGCGCTGGGGCCGCGGCGTGTTCGTCACGTCGCTCTTCTATTTGCCGCTGCTATTTCTCGCTCTGCTCTGGACTGGGCGCGGCTGAGTCATGCCTAGCCTCGAAGTTAGGGGGCTGCGACACTCCTGGGTCCGAGATTCGCGAACGCGAATCCCCGCGCCGGGACGCGACGCGTCGCGCGTGCTCGACGATGTCTCGTTCGAGGTGCGTGAAGGCGAAGTGTTCGGTCTGCTCGGTCCGAACGGCTGCGGCAAGTCCACGGCGCTGCGCGTGCTGCTTGGCTTGCTCGAGCCCGACGCGGTGGAGCTGCGTTGGAACGGCGTGGCAGTGGCCCCAGGCGGGCGTGCGCTGCGCTCCTGCATGGGCGTGGTGTTTCAAGCGCCGAGCCTCGACGGGCGCCTGACCGTGCGCGAGAACTTGGCGTTGAGCGCCGCGCTGCAGCAGGTCGATCGTAGCAAGGTTGCGGCGCGCATCGACGACGCGCTCGAGCTCGCACAGCTGCGCGAGCGTGCGGGTGACCTTGTGAGCAAGCTGTCGGGCGGCATGAAGCGGCGTCTCGAGCTGGCACGCGCGCTCTTGCACGAGCCGTCGCTGTTACTCATGGATGAGCCTACGACGGGGCTCGACGAGCTGTCGTTTCAGCGAACCTGGCAACGTTTGGATGAGCTGCGCAGCCGGCGCGCCGTGAGCGTGCTCCTGACCACGCACCGCGCCGACGAAGCCGCGCGCTGTGATCGCGTCGCGGTGCTCGACCAAGGCAAGATCGTCGCGCTCGGAACACCGGCCGAGCTCGCGCAGAGCGTGTCGGGCGACGTGCTCACGCTCGAAGCGCACGACACCGACGCCGTCGCGGCGCAGATTCGTGCTGAGTTCGGCCTCGAAGCGCGCGTGGTCGAGGGCAAGCTCGTGCTGGAGCGCGAGCGCGGCCACGAGCTGATTCCGCGCTTGGTCGAGGCGCTGCCGAGGGGCAGCATCGCGTCGCTGTCGATGCACCGGCCGACGCTGGCCGACGTGTTCGTGAAGCTGACCGGCCGCTCGCTCGGTCGCGGCGGGGAGCCGAGCTGAGATGTCGGTGCTTGGGCAAGAGCTGGCTACGATCGGCGTGCTCGTACGTCGCGATCTGGTGCGCTTCGCGCGCGAACGTTCACGCGTGATCGGCGCGCTCCTGCAGCCGCTGATCTTCTGGCTGGTGATCGGCTCCGGCATGTCGTCGACGTTTCGTCTGCCGGGTCAGAGTCAGGTGGGCTACCTCGAGTACTTCTTCCCGGGCGTGATCGTGATGGTCGTGCTCTTCACGGCGATCTTCACGACCATGTCGGTGATCGAAGATCGTCACAGCGGCTTCTTGCAGGCCGTGTTGGTGGCGCCGGGCTCGCGCGTATCCGTCGTGCTCGGCAAGTGCCTGGGCTCATCCACCGTCGCCCTCGTGCAGGGCGGCATGTTCCTTCTGCTCGCGCCGTTCGCGGGTTTTCATTTCGGTCAGATGCAGTGGCTGCCGCTGTGCGCGGGCCTGTGTTTTACGTGTCTTTCGCTGTGTGCGCTCGGCTTTGCGGTGGCGTGGTGGCTCGACTCCACCGGCGGCTATCACGTGGTGATGAGCCTCGTGCTGTTGCCGCTCTGGATTCTCTCCGGCGCGATGTTTCCTGCACCGGCGGGCAGCGCGTTCGCCTTGATCGCACGCGTCAACCCGATGAGCTACGCCGTGGCGGCGGTGCGTCGAGGCCTCTACGGCGCCGTGTTGCCAGCCGGTATGCTCGCCGCCGATCACAGTGTCTGGAGCGAAGTGCTCGTGCTGATCTCGTTCGCGCTGGCCTCGACGCTCTTGGCTGTGCGCGTGTGTTTTCGTAAGAGGTGAGGGCGCCGTGCTGCCGCGAGCTGCCACGTTCTGCTTCGGCTTGTTGCTGCTGGCCATCACGGCCTGCACACGCGACGAGCCGCTGCCGAGCTTCGGCGCGGTCCCTCAGTTCTCACTGCGCGATCAGACGGGCGCGACCGTCACGCGCGACTCGCTGACCAAGAAGGTCTGGGTCGTCGACTTCATCTTCACGTCGTGCCCCGACGTGTGTCCGCTGCTGACCGAGCAGCTCGCGGGTGTGAAGAAGCGTCTTCCGGACGATCCGCGGCTCGTGTACGTGTCGTTCAGCGTGGATCCGGAGCACGACACGCCGGAGAAGCTGCGCGAGTTCGCGGCACACCACGGCGCAACGGCAGCCAACTGGCGGTTTCTCACCGGCGGCCTCGACGACGTGAAGCGCGTAGTCGTCCAAGGCTTCAAGCAAGCGATCGACGCGCAGCCCACGGCGCCGAACGCTCCGGCCAACGTGCTGCACGGCACGCACTACGTGTTGGTCGACGGCACTGGCACGATTCGAGGCTTCTTTCGCTCCGACAGCGATGGCATTCGCGACTTGGAGCATGCGACCGCGCAGCTCTTGCGACAGGAAACCCAGTCATGATCACCAGCTACAACCTGGCCACGCTCAACGCGTTGCTCAACGCCGCGGCGTTCACGTGCGTGTTTCTCGGCTACCGGGCGATCCGAGCGCGCGACTTTCAGACGCACAAACGCTTCATGCTCACGGCGTTCACGCTGTCGGCCATCTTCCTCACCTCGTACCTGACGCGCATCGCGCTGTTCGGCAACACGCCGTTTCCCGGCACAGGCCTCGCGCGCAGCGCGTACTTTGCGCTGCTGATCTCGCACGTGGGCCTCGCGCTCGTGATCGCACCTGCCGTGATCTACCTGGTGGTTCTCGGCCTACGCGATCAGCGCGAGCGTCATCGCAAGATCGCGCCGAAGGTGCTGCCGGTGTGGATGTACGTGCTCGCCACCGGCGTGCTCGTGTACCTCGTGCTGTACCACTTCGCGCGTTAGCGGCGAGTCGCGCTCACGACGTGCAGTAGCCGCTGCCGCCGGCGGTGATCGCCTTCAGTAGCTCGCCGGCGCGTTGCTCGAGCGCTTTGCTCGGCTTGCGCTTCTGCAGCGTGAGGACCGCGCCTTTGGCGTCGCTGCAGGCGTGCAGGCGGAAGAACGCGTCGGCCATGCCGTAGAGCGCGGTGTCGACCGCGGGGCTCTTCGGGTAGCTCGCGATGACTTTGCGGTACTCGCCGAGCGCAGTGCCGGGCTTGTTCTGCACGAGGAAGCTCGCGCCGATCCAGTATTGAGCTTCGCCGGCCTTGTCGTCGTCCGGGTAGCGCGTGATGTACTCGTTGAACAGCGCGCGAGCCTTTTCGTGCTCACCGCCGCGGTACGCTTCGTACGCCGCAGTGAAGTGCGCGATCTTATCGGCGGGCACTTCGCTCGCGTCGATGGCGGGCGCGGTACCGCCGGCAGCCGGCTTCGTGGTCGAGAGCTTGGCGATCTTGTCGTCGAGCTCGGCGATGGTCTTGGCGCTGCCCTGCGTGAGATCCGAGAGCGCGTGCTGCAGCTCGTCGATCTTGCCCTGCAGCTCGGCCATGGCCTGGGCCTGCGTCTGAACTTGGGCGCCGACGTCGGCGCTGTCGCGCGTGAGCAGGCTCTTCGCGCGCTCCATGCCGCTCGACAGCTCGGTGAGCTTGGCGTCGAGCTCCAGGTTCTTGGCGCGCACTTCGGCTTCGAGCTGCGCGAGGCGCTTGTCCTGCGCGTCGATCGACGTGCGTAGCTCGTCGCCGTCCTTCTTCAGCATCAAGCAGCCGGACGCTGCGAGGACGCAGGCGCAGAGTGACACCGCACGGAAGGTGCGAATCAACATACCGCTCTTGGCGATCGTCCGGTCGGTCACTCGCGTCACTCGTGTCACTTGGCTTTGAAGTCGACGCGGCGATCCTTCGCCCAGGAGCCTTCGTCGGTGCCGGAGGCCATCTCTTCGCCCGTGGACGAGTAGCTGACGTCGGCGTCGAGGCCGAGCGACTTCAAGTACTGCTGCGCGCTCTTCGCACGACGGTCGCCGAGCGCGAGGTTGTACTCTTCGGTGCCGCGCGGATCGGTCATGCCCGTGAGGTGAACGCCCTTGATGCTGCGCTCTTTGACGCAGCTGGCGTCCTTCGAGAGCTGATCACGTGCGCTGTCGGCGAGCGAGTCCGAGTCGTAGTCGAAGTAGACCGCGCTGAGCTCGCACTGGCCGCCGGTCGGCGCTGCCGCGGGCGGAGGCGTGAGGTTGCTCTGGGTCTGCGTGACGCACGTGTTGTTCTGGCAATCCATGCCGGGACCGCACTGGCTGGCGGTGGTGCAGTAGCCGGGGATCGCGTTGCAGGCACCCGATGCGCACTGCTGGCCGGCGGGGCAGTCGTTGTTGCCGCGGCACTGCTGGCACATGTTGTTCACGCAGAACTCGCCTTTATGGCAGTCCTCATCGTGATCGCACTTGGGGTACGTCGGCGAGCTGCAGCCTGCTGCGAGGGATACGAAAAGACCAAACACCACGCTGAGCGCGAGCGAGCCAGTATGGAGGGCAGTGAATGACGTGCGGCGCATGGGGATTCCCTTTTTAGTCTAGTACCGAGCCTTGATTTTGAAGGCGTGCGTAGTCCACGAGGTACGGCTTGTCAACACACCGGGCCGTCCCGTACATTCCGGGCCTTCAATGGCGCTTGCAGCAGATGGCAAGCCAGGCACATTTCTTGCGCTGGCAGACGTAAAGCGCATTTTGTATTTGGCGGTGCCAGCGATGCTGGCCCTGCTGACGCAGACTGCGATCAACCTCGTCGATACGTATTTCATGGGCTTTTTACCGGAGCCCGAGCGTAGCGATGGCCAAGCCATGCTCTCTTTCGCCCTGATCCTGCTGTGGGCCGTGGGCGGGTTTCTGTCCGCGATCTCGGTCGGAACGCAGGCCATGGTGGGTCGCCGCGAGGGCCAGAGCCACCCGCACGACAGCGGCGCGGTGCTCACGAACGCCGTGGTGCTGTCCCTGTGTGCAAGCGTGGTCGTAAGCATCGTCGGCTTCCTGCTGATTCCCGCGGTGTTTCGTCTCACGTCGCACGATCCCGACTACATCAAGATCGGCGTGGCCTACACCCAGTGGCGCTTCGTCGGCCTGGTCTCGATGGTCGTCACCGCCGCGTACAAATCGTTCTACGACGGCACCGGTCGCACGTACGTGCACTTCTGGGCGGCGCTGTTCATGAACCTCGTGAACGTGCTGCTGTGTTGGCTGCTGATCTTCGGCGAAGCGGGCGCGCCGCACATGGGCGTTGCGGGTGCGGGGCTCGCCGCGGCGATCTCGTCCTGGGTGGGCCTGTTCGCGATGATCGCGTTCTCGATGCGACCCGTCGATCGCGACAAGTACAAGCCGTATCGGCGGGGAGTGCTCTCGGCCACGCTCATGAAGCAGCTGGCACGCCTGTCGATCCCGTCGGGTGTTGCCACCACCGTGGTCATGACGGGCTTCATTCTGTTCATTCGGATCGTGAATCTATTCGACACACAGCTCGCGAAGGAAGGCGGCACCGAATCCATCTACGGCGCGGCGACCACGATCATCATCAACGTGCTCAGCTTGACGTTCTTCTCGTGCATGGCGTTCGGTGTCTCCACCGCCACGTTGGTGTCGCAGAGCCTGGGTGCCAAAGATGCCGACAGCGCCGAGCGCTACGCGTGGAGCAGCGTGAAGATCGCCGCGATGCTGTTCGGCGTGCTGGGCACGCACGAGCTGATGTTCCCGGAGTTCTGGATCGCGATCTTCAACAAGTCGCCCCACGTGATCGCGGTCGGTTCGTCGTCGATGCGCTTGATGGGTGCGACCGGGCCCGTGATCGCCTGCGGCATGATCTTGACGCAGGCGCTGTTCGGGGCGGGCAACACGCGCTTCGTGATGATCGTCGAGCTGCTCCTGCACTTCTGCGTGCTCTTGCCGGTCGCGTACGTGTGCGGCGTGGTGCTGCACGGCGGGCTTCTGGGCGTGTGGTCCGCGGCGGCCGTGTACGCGGTCATGCTGACCACGATCATGGCGTGGAAATTCCGTCAGGGCAGCTGGAAGACCATCGATATCTAGGTTGGTCGGGGGACGCCTCATGAAACCGCGATCGTTCGCCGGCCGCATGCAGAGTGTCGCTCCCTCTGCCACTACCGAGGTCTTCAAGCGTGTCGCCGAGCTGCGAGCGCAGGGCGTCTCGATCGTGTCCCTGTCGGTGGGCGAGCCGGACTTCGAGCCGCCGCTGCACGTGCGCGAGGCGGCCAAGCGCGCGCTCGACCACGGGCCGTTCGGCTACACGACCGTGGCAGGCCTTGCTCCGCTGCGGGAAGCAATCTGCGAGCGCTCACGCCTGCGACGCGGTGTCACGCACGCGCCGAACGAGGTCGTGGTGTCTGCGGGCGCCAAGCATGCGCTGTTCAACCTCGCGCAGGTGCTCTACGAGCCCGGTGACGAGGTGTTGATCCCGACGCCGAGCTGGGTCAGCTACGCCGAGCAGGTGACGCTGTGTGGCGCGACACCCGTGCTCGTACCGTGCCGCGAGGAGCAGGGCTTCTTGCTCACGCCCGCTGCGCTCGCAGCCGCGATCACGCCGCGCACCAAAGCGCTGATTCTGTGCTCGCCCAGCAATCCGACCGGCGCCACGTACGACGCCGAGCAGCTGCGCGCGCTCGCGGACGTGCTCGGTCTGCATCCGATCTGGACGATCGTCGACGAGATCTACGCCGAGTTGTACTACGACGGCGAGTGCGCGCCGTCCCTTGCAAGCGTGGCGCCCGAGCTGCGCGAGCGGCTCGTGATCGTGGACGGTGTGAGCAAGAGCTACGCGATGACGGGCTTTCGCGTGGGTTGGTTGATGGCGCCGCCCACGCTCGCACGCGCGTGCGAGACGGTGCAGAGCCAGGCCACGACCAGCATCGCGACGGTTGCACAGCTGGCAACGATCGCGGCGCTGCATGGCGATCAGGCCTGCGTGCGCGAGATGCGCGAGACCTACCGTGCTCGTCGCACGCGCATCGTGGACGGCCTTGCCGCGATTCCCGGCATCCGCTGTGGCATGCCCAGCGGCGCGTTCTACGCGTTCGCGGACGTGTGTGCGCTGCTCGGGCGGCGCGAGGGCGAGCAGCTCATCGCAAACGATCTGGATTTCGCGCGCGTGCTGCTCGAGCGCGCGCGCGTGGCCGTCGTGCCGGGTAGCGCGTTCCATGGACCGGGCTATCTGCGCCTGTCGTACGCCGCGTCGCTCGCGGACATCGATAGCGCGCTCGCCCGCATCGCGGCGTTCGTTGCGACGCTCTTTTGATTTACCGTTCTTCGAAGAACAGCGTTTGGGCGCGCGCCAAGAGCACGAAGCCGAGCGTCATCGTGAGCAGGCGGCCGGGTGTCTCGGGGGCGTAGCCGGAGACGAACACGAGCAGTACGCCTGCGCCCGCTTGATAACGTCGGCCACCCGCGATCATCGCCGAGCTCGCCGCTGCGAGCGCAGCTGCAAACGGGAGCGCGTAGCCGAACGGCCAGCGATCGAGCAAGAGGCTCACACGCTGCGCATGGTAGACGAGCAAGCCGAAGTCCGCCTGCAGTGTGGAACGCGCGGCGTGCATGAGCGCGAGCACCGCGCCGAGCGTGGCAAAACCTGCGCTGCGCGCGAACAACGCGCGCGGTGTGCGCTCGCGCGGCATGAACGCCAGCGGCGAGGCGAGCAGCAGTGCCAGATAGGAGAGCTCGCCGAGCGCGGCCAGGATGTCGTACGAGTGCCGCTTCCACGGATCGAGGTGCACGTCCGGCGCGACCGAGAGCGTGGTCGCGAGCATGCTGAGCAGCGGCACGCTCGTGGCCAGGATGGCGAGCACGCGTGCCAGGTACGTGCGCGCGATGTCGATCGCCGCCATGCCGCACAGCACGCACAGAAAATCCGCGGCGCCGACCGCCAGATACACATTCTCGCTCGTCGTATCTTGCCGCTCGCGCAGCGTCGCGATCGCCACGGCTCGCAACAGCAACACGAGCAAGACGAGCCCGAAGGCGCGCCGCGGCAACGAGACTCCGGCACCGGCGCGCACCACGCTGAGCACGCCCGCCAAGAGCGCGATGGTTCCGGCGATCACCGCTAGGTTCTCGAAGAACGCCCCGGCGCGCGCCACGCGCATCGTGACCAGGGCCGCCGCGTGCGTACCGAGCACCGGCAACGCCACTTGGTTCAGCGCCATCGAGCAGGTGGCCGCAAGCGCGCACAGGCCGACCAGCGGGGGCGCCACCTCGAAGCCGGTGCGAGGGGCGACCGCGACTGCGCGAGACACGGTGCCCTGGGGCTCCGGCGCGCGCACAGGGTCCCTGCCCGAAACGTCCTCACTCACCGCTGCGAGAGTCAGCCGGACCCGGACCCGCGTCAAGGAGAACCGGGCCGCTGGCGGGGGTCGCCGGCTTGTCCGCCTTGTCACCGTGACCGCCCCGAGATAAACGGTGGACATGACCGTTCTGACGCTCGAAGACGTGCGTGCCATCCACGATTTGCCCCTCACGCAGCTCGTGTTCCGCGCCCAAGGCGTGCATCGCGAACACCAGCAGCCCGACAGCGTGCAGCTCTGCACGTTGCTCTCGATCAAGACCGGCGGCTGCCCCGAGGACTGCGGCTACTGCCCGCAGAGCTCGCGTCACGACAAGACCATGGACGCCGAGCCGTTGCTGGACGAGCGCCACGTGCTGAGCCAAGCCCGCGCGGCCCGCGACAGCGGCGCGACGCGCTTCTGCATGGGTGCGGCCTGGCGCAACGCCAAGGGCGGTGAGCAGTTCGAGCGCGTGCTGCGCATGGTGCGCGGCGTGCGCGCGCTGGGCATGGAGGCGTGCGTCACGCTGGGCATGCTCGACGGCGAGCAAGCGCTCGCGCTGAAAGAGGCCGGCCTCACGGCGTACAACCACAACCTGGACACGTCGCGCGAGTTCTACAGCGAGATCATCAGCACGCGCACGTACGACGATCGCCTGCGCACGCTCGAGCACGTGAGCCATGCCGGCATCAGTGTGTGTTGCGGCGGGATCATCGGCATGGGCGAATCGATCGATGATCGCTGCAACATGCTGCTCACGCTCGCGAGCTTCTCGCCGCAGCCGGAGAGCGTGCCGGTCAACGCGCTCGTGGCCGTGCCGGGTACGCCGCTCGAAGCGCAGCCGCCGATCGATCCGTTCGAGTTGGTGCGCATGTGCGCGACGGCGCGCATCCTCATGCCGAACGCGCGCGTGCGCTTGTCGGCGGGCCGGACGGCACTCAGCCGCGAGGCGCAGGTGCTGTGCTTTCTGGCCGGCGCGAACTCGATCTTCTTCGGCGACAAGCTGTTGACCACTGCCAACCCCGACGGCGACGACGACATGAAGCTGCTGCGCGACGCCGGCCTCTCGCCGATCGCGGCAGAGCCCGAGCAGGGCCACGTGCACGCGCAAAAGGCCCCGCGCACCGTGCGCCTGCCGATCGCAGTCGTCTGATCGGGTCGCGTCTGGCGTCGTACTCGACTTGATCGCGTGCGCCGCGTGCGTACGTGCACGAGGCGGCGCAGCTTGCGCTCGATCTCGTCCTCGGCCAGTCTTGGACGAAGGAGGTAGCTGGATGTCGAAACTGTCAGCTCGACCGAAAAGCGTCCACGTGACCTACCGGCGCATGCGCTTCGAGTTCGAGGAAAAGGGCTTCGTCAAGCACTGGCACGCCGGTAGCCCGAGCATCTCGTTCTTCTGGGATGCGCTGTCCACCGCGTTCCCCCCGGGCGAGAAGTTCTTCATCGACTCGGCCCGAGCGCTGCGCGACCTCGCCGACGACCCGCAGCTGCGCGAGGAGATAGCGGAGTTCTGCCGTCAGGAAGGCCATCACACCGCACAGCACGTGAAGTTCAACCGCATGGTCGAGAAGCAGGGCTTCGACGTGATGCGCCTGCAGGCGCGCTTTTCCGCCGTGCTCGATCGCGTCCGCGCTCATGCCGAGCCGCTCGACATGCTGGCGATCACGGTGGCGCTGGAGCACCTCACGGCTGGCTTCGCCGAACAGTATCTCGACAACCCGCACGTCACCGAGGGCGCGGATCCGAACGTGGTCGCGCTCTGGGCGTGGCATGCCGCCGAGGAAGCCGAACACAAGGCGACGTGCTTCGACCTGTATCAGAAGCTGGGTGGTGGCTACGTCCGGCGCGTGATGGTGATGCCTGCAGCGTGGCTGCTCTTGATCGCCATCACGCTGCGCAACACGCGGGACCTGCTCGCTCAGGACGGCCCGCCCCTCGACCCGCGCGACTTGGCTCGCGGCCTTGCGTACCTGCTCGGCCGTCAGGGTCTGATCTCGCGCATGACGCCCGCGTTCTTCGCGTACTTCCGCCCGAGCTACCACCCCTGGGACAAGGACGACTCCTCCCTGATCCGGCGCTGGCAGGCGCGCAACGCGCGGTACATAGAAGCCACGCCGAGCGTGGCGAGTAACTAGAGCCACGCCGAGCGTGGCGAGCAATTGAAAGCCACGCCCAGCGTGGCGAGTAGAACAGCAACGCATGGGCCGCGAGACACGAGCGAGGCGTCTTCAGTTTCGAGGAGCGCGCGCAGGCGACTCCTGTCGCTGAGCACGCACCGCAGAAAGTGAAGGCGGATCGCGACGTGGATCGCGGTCCAGGCGTTGCTGTTCAGCGCGACGCGTCGAAGTGACGCCGATAGTCGTCGAACAGCTTCAGGAACGCGCCTGGCTGCGCGGGATCGACGCGCGTGCTCGGCGCGCGCACGTTCTGGTAGCGCACGAGAAAATGAGCGTTGCCGCGCTGCTTCCAGAGCATGAAGTCGTCGTTCTTCGTCAGCACGGCAGTCATCGCGGAGCTGGTCGGACCGACCACCATCACGAACGGATCCTCGACCAGCATGTCGTCCGCGCCTAGTTCGTGAAACAATAGATCCTTCAGGTCGGAATGCGAGAACAGGCGCTCGTCGCTCTGCTCCGTGAAGCGCGTCGAGAAGAACAACAAGGGAATGTGAAAGACATCAGGGTCGCTCTGCTTGCCCTTGTCGCGAAAGCCGTGATCGGAGGTGAGCACGATCAACGTGTCGTCCAGCAGGCCCTTCTCTTTCAAGTGCGCTACGACGGCGTCGAGATACGACGAGTAGTACTGCGTGTTGGTCTTGCCTGAAGCTTGGTTGTATTCGATCGCGTGGCCCCAGATGAACTCCTGGTACAGGAACGCGCGCTCGCTGCTGTCGATGAAGTCGAACACCTGCGGCAAGAGCGCGCGATCTTCACAGCCGTGCTCGAACTGGAACGTCACGAAGCACAGGTTGCGCGGATCGCTGCGTACCTGCTGTTCTTCGAGATGCAGCACCTTCGTCCACGGCATGTCGCCAACCACGATCTCCACATCGACTTGTGAGAGCCCGTAGGCCGTTTGAAAGCCTAGATCGTGAAAGCGATCCACGAGCGAGGGCTTGTCGGCCAGGAACGCGTAGTGGTCACGGCCAGCTTCGGTGTAGGCCTCGTACGGGATCAAGCGCGAGCTGAGCATGTCGAGCATGCCCGTGCGGCTGTCTTGGTTGTTCGTGGTGTAGCGCGTGTAGTGATGAAGATGCGCACGCTCGCGCACCAAGAACGAATTCGGCGAGAGCCCGGCGATTTCCGCAGTCAGCTTCTGCTGCGTCATGGTCTCCATCACGAAGACCAGCACCTTCTTGAACGGTGTGCTGCGGAGAGTGGGAGCCGCCGCGCTCTTGTCGAGCGTGTCGAGCGGGTACGCAGCGCGTGCGGCCGGCACGATGCGCGGCAGCGTGCCGAGCTCCCAGAAATCGTGGGCGATGTCGACGAGCGGCGAGGGGATGCGGGCCGCGTTTGCGGCCACGGTGGACGTGAGCAGCGTGAATCCAAGCAGAGCTCCGAGGAACTGCGGCGACGACGCGCTGCGCGTATTCCGGCGCGTCAGCTGCGCACCTGCGTGAATGGCCGTGGTCAGCAGCGTCAGCGCCGCCCAGCCCTTCGGCGGCAGCACGCGGAAGAAAAAGAATGCCACCGCGCCGAGGTTCAGATCGAGCAGCGAGACGCGCCGTTCGGCTGCCGCGTCGAAGAAGAACGTGTGCACGAAGCAGCTGGCGAACAGGAAGTAGATCACCGGGTAGAACACGAGCGTCGCGAGCGCGTTTCGCAGCTTCCCGCCGCGACCGGCGACGACTTCACAGAGCGCCCACAGCCACGCGCACGCGCACGCGTTCACCGCCCAGCTGAGAAATAGATCGGCCGGGCGCCCCGGGCCGATCATCCAGACCGCATACAGGCCCAGCGCGAGCACGACCGAGACGACCAGGCCCAAGCGGAAGCCCCAGGCGACCCGAGCTGCGGTAGGTATGGCGGAAGGCGTGACGGGCGGACTCGGCATCACGGTAGCGTAGCGCGTCAGCGCACGGAGGCGCCCACGGTGGCGTCGGCCAGCGCGAGCACGCTCGCCGGCATGCTGGTGATCTTGGCCTTGACCATATTCACGCAGGCCAGCGTCAGCTGCGCCTCCGTGAGCACGTGGTCGCCGTGCATGATCAACGTGTCGAAGCGTATTTTTGCCCGGTTGGCGAAGCCGATCCAGGTACGCAGCGAGAGCTCGTCGTCGAAGCGGGCGGGCAGCTTGTAGCGGAGGTTGGCTTCGACCACGAGGAGGCCCAAGCGGTCTTGCAGCTCGAGCCTTCGGTAGTCGAACCCGCGTTCGCGCATGTGCTCGACCCGAGCGCACTCCAGGTAGCGCAGGTACGTGCCGTGGTGCACGACGCCGCCCTGATCGGTGTCGGCGTAGGCCACGCGCAGGCGATGCGTCGTGATCGTGACGCCCGGAACCGGTGCGAGAGCTGCCATGCGCTGGCGGACCCGTCAGCCGAGCTTCGACTGCACGAGCGCCACGACCGAGCTCAGATCGCGAACCTTCTCGAGCTCGGCTTCGGGAATCTTGATGCCGTAGCTGCGCTCGATCTCGGCAACGATCTCGATCGCCATCATGGAATCGATGCCGAGGTCCTTGAACGGGGCATCGTCCGGGACCTCGTCGATTTCGGCGATCTCCGCCACGACGGCACGGATCTTCTCGCGCAGCTCTTCGGTGCTTAGGGCCATCCGAATCAACCGTTCATCGGCATCTTGTCGGCCACCAGCGAGATCAGCTGACCCACCGTCTGGATGCCGACGAGCTGGTCGTCCGGGACGCGGATGTTGAGATCGCGCTCCAGGCTGCCGATCACTTCGAGCAGCTCGAGCGAGTCGATGCCGAGCTCGGCGATCACGCGGGTTTCCTCCACGTTTTGCAGGTCCTTTTCGGCAATTTCAGAGGCGGTCGACCGAAAAATCTGCAACAGCTCAGCCCGGGTCATAGAGTTCTCCAAGGTTATCGGTGGCCCTTAATACGCGCAAACGGACGTTCCGTCCACGTGCGAGCTTCAAGGTGATTAACTGTGTTCTTCCAGCTGCCCGCTCTCGAACAGCGCTTTGGTGCGGCGGCGTTGAACCTTGCCGCTCGAGGTCTTCGGCAGTGAGCCGACTTTCACGACCGCGACGTGGCCGACGGCGAGGCCCGTGGTCTCCATGACTTTGGTGGCGATGGTCCTGCGCAGTGTGGCTGCGTCGGTCGAGTTACCTTCCGCGGACACGATCAGCGTTTCTTCGCCCTCACGCATCACGCTGAACGCGACCACGTTGTCGCGCCGCACGCCTTCGACTTCGGCGACGGCCCACTCGATGTCCTGCGGGTAGAAGTTCGCGCCGCGGATGATGATTAGATCCTTCAAGCGCCCGCACACGTAGACGTCGCCGTTCACCATGTAGCCGAGGTCGCCGGTGTGCAGCCAACCGTCGGTATACGTGGCTGCGGTGGCTTCGGGGTTGCCGTAGTAGCCGGCCGTGATGCTGGCGCCGTTCGCCCAGATCTCGCCGACTTCGCGATCCGCGAGCGTCTCACCCAGCTCGTTCACGATCTTCACCGCGTGGCCGGGGAACGGGTGCCCGCAGTTGATCAGCTCGAGCACACCACCCACGCCTTCCGCGGGAGCATCCGTCGGCACGGCTTTGCCCTGCTGCATACGATCCGCATCCACGCGATCGGTGATGATCGGTGTGCCGCGCGTGTGGAACGTGATCGCGAGCGTGGCTTCCGCCATGCCGTACGCGGGCATGAGCGCGTTGGCGTTGAAGCCGCAGCGTGCGAAGCGCTCGGCGAATTCGCGCATCACCTTGGGGTTGATGGGCTCTGCGCCGCAGCCGGCGATGCGCCACTTGCTGAGGTCGAGGCCTTCGAGATCTTTGTCGCGCGCGCGCTTGGTGGCGAGGCCGTAGGCGAAGTTCGGCGCGAAGGTGATCGTGCCGCCGTACTTGTGCATGCAGTCGATCCACACATTCGGACGACGCCCGAACGCTTCGGTCGGCAAGAGCACGGTGTTGATGTTGCAGACCAGCGTGCCGAGCACGAAGCCGATCAAGCCCATGTCGTGATAGAGCGGAAGCCACGTCACCGCGACGTCGTCGTCGGTGCGAGCGATGCCGCGCTCACCGAGAAACGCGCGCGCATTCGCCACGAGGTTGCGATGCGTGACCATCACGCCCTTGGGCAACGACGTGCTGCCCGAGGTGAACTGCAGAAAGCACAGGTCTTCGGGCGCGATGGTCGGCAGCGTGGTCGGCACGACCGGACGCGTGAGCCACTCTTCCAGCACGACCAGCTCGGAGAGCCCCGTGTCGTGCTGCAGCACTTCTTCGACCACGGGCTTACTGGACTCCGTGAGCAGCAAGACCTTCGCGCCGGCCGCCTTCACGATGTGGCTGACCGTCTCGACGTAGGCGTTCTTGGCCTTGAAGCTGGCGCGCGGGTAGATCGGCACCGGCACGATGCCGCCAACAGCGGCACCCAGGAAGCTCAGCACGAACTCGGCCGGGTCGGCGATCACGAGCGCGATGCGATCGCCCTTGCGCAACCCGAGAGCGTGCAGGCGGGCCGCGCGCACCTTGGCTTCGCGCTCCAGCTCTTGAAACGGGAAGTAGCGCTCGTTGCCGTCCTCGCCGCCAAGAAGATTGCGGAAACGAAAGCCACGCGCTTCGCCGCGCGGTAGATTCGCTAGGCAAGACACGAGCGTGTCCTGGTCGGAGGGCGCCATGGCGCGCCTATCTACGGGCCGCAGCGACACCGTGTCAAGCGACAATTCCCCGAGGAAATTAGGCCAGTCGGCCGGCCGGAACACGTGTCGTGTGCGTGTCGCAACCTTGCGGTGGCGGATCGCGGACGCTATAGCTTCGCACGAATGTCACGCGTCTATGTCACGGGTCTCGGCGTCGTCAGCTCACTCGGGTTTGGCCGCGACGCGTATTGGAAGGCCGTCGTCGAGGGGCGCTCGGGCTTCTCGACGATCGAGAGCTTCGACACCAAGACGCTGGATCGCACCGTCGCCGCCGAGGTCAAAGGCTTCAGCCCGCGCGACTTTCTCACGGCCGCCGAAGCGCGCCGCATGGGTCGTTGCTCCGCGTTCGCGCTCGCCGCAGCACGCATGGCCGTCACCGACGCGGGGCTGCTACCGAAGCACCTGGCGGGTGATCGCACCTCTGTGATCTTGGGCACGACGATGGGTGAGGCCGACGTGATCGGTGAGCTCGAGGAATCGTGGATTCACGGCGGCAACGATGCCGTGCTGCCGAACAAGCTTCCGCTCTACGGCTCCACGCTCCTGCCCATCCACTTGGCGCGTGCGTTCGGTGCGCGCGGCATGGTGCAGACGCTGCCGGCCGCGTGTGCAGCTGGCAACTACTCGATCGCGTTTGCAGCGGACTTGATCCGCGCAGGGCGCGCGGATGTCGTGATCACCGGTGCGAGCGAGCTCCTGCAGAAGCTGCAGTTCGCGGGCTTCGTGCGCTTGGGTGCGGTGGCGCCGGAGCGCTGTCAGCCGTTCGACAAGAACCGCAAGGGCTTGATCGTCGGTGAAGGTGCGGGCGTGCTCGTGCTCGAGTCGGAAGCGCACGCGGTGCGCCGTGGCGCAACGCCGATGGCCGAGATCGGCGGCACGGGCCTGGCGTGCGACGCGCATCACATCACACGTCCGCATCCCGAGGGCATCGGCAGCTTGGTTGCCATGCGCGAAGCGATCGCGCGCAGCGGCGTGACCGCCGACGACATCGACTTCATCAACGCGCACGGCACCGGCACGCACGCCAACGACAAGGTCGAGGCGCTCGTGATCCGCGAGGTGTTCGGCTCGCGTCCGGTCGCGGTCAGCAGCATGAAGGGCATGCTCGGGCACTGCATGGGTGCGGCCAGCGCGCTCGAAGCCGTGGCTTGCGTGCTCACCGTGCAGACGGGCATCTATCCGCCCACCGTGAGCTACGAGACGCCCGACCCCGAGTGCGATCTCAACTTGGTCGCGAACCGCGCGGCCAGCGGTCGCGCCGACATCGTGCTCAACAACGCGCTCGCGTTCGGCGGGTACGATGCCGTGGTCGCGTTTGCCAAGCCGGGTCGCTTGCCGGATCCGAACGAGGCCTACAGGGCGGCTCTCTCCGACAACGCGGCTGCGGCCGCTGCAGCCGTCGCCCCGTGAACCCGTACGCGATCACCGGCTACGGGCTGGTCAGCCCGATCGGCATTGGCGCCGAAGCCTTCCGGCGGGCGCTGGTCGCGCACTCGCGCGGCGGCCCCGACGTGTTCCACGATCATCCTTCGTGCCTCGATCCGAAGATCATTCCGCAGCCGACAGCGGCCGAGTGCTTCGACTTCGACGCCAAGCACTACCTGGGCGACAAGGGCCTGCGTAACTTCGATCGTTTGACCAAGCTCTTGATCGTCGCGGCCAAGCTCGCGCTCGAGGACAGCGGGCTCAAGCAGGACGGTGTGCACAAGTTCTCGCCGCATCGCATTGGCCTGTGCTCCGCGACGGCGTACGGCTCGCTCGAAGCGATCACCGAAGCGGTGCAGGTCTCCGAGCTCGAGGACCCGCGCTTTCTGAATCCCAACCGCTTTCCGAACACCGTGATCAACGCGGCGGCTGGTTACGTGAGCATCTGGGAAGACCTGCGCGCTCCGAACGTGACCGTGGTCGACGGCAACTGCGGCTCGCTCGACGCCGTGCTCAGCAGCGAGACTCATTTGCGCAACGGGCGCGCTGACGCGTTTCTGGTCGGCGGCGGTGAATCGCTGAGCGAGCCGCTGTACTTGGCGTTCCGCAAGCTCGATGTGTTGGCGGAGGGCGAGCGCGTGTTCGCGCCGGGTCGCCGTGAAAGCCAGGGCATGCGCCTGGGCGAGGGGGCTGCGTACCTATGCCTCGAGACGCAGGAGTTCGCGAAGAGCCGCGGTGCGCATGTGCTCGCCGACATCGTGGGCTATGGCAATGCGTTCGAGCCGCCGGAGTCGCAGGCGCTACTCGTGCACGTCTCGCCGCTCGCGGTGCAGCGCGCGATCCGCATGGCGCTCTCGGATGCGCAGCTGACGGCGGCCGACATCGACGTCGTGGCGAGCGCGGCGAGCGGCATCCCGCATTTCGATGCCGCGGAGCTGTCGGGTATCGAAGCCGTGCTGGGCGCGCGGCCGTGCGTGATCGCGCCGAAGGCGTTGTTCGGCGAGACGTTCGGTGCCGCCGGTGCCCTGGCGATGGCCTGCGTGCTCAGCTGGTTCGATGGCGTCGAGATCGGCCCGGTCGTGCAGGGCAAGCGGCCCGAGCACATCGAGCACGTGCTGGTGCTCGCCGTGGGCTACTACGGCAATGCGTCCGCGGTCATTTTGCAGCGCCGGACGGCGACTGCCGTCGTGGCTTGAGTCGTTCCAGCTGACGATCTGGCTTCGGCGCGACTGGGTGAGGTAGGGCTGCGAGCTCGCGCACGATGGCCCCCAAGTCTGTCTGCGCCGCTTCCCGGTAAGGGTCGCTTTCCGGGGCGGCCGTGACGAAGGCCTGATACTCCAGCCGTGCGGCTGCCAGGTGTGCTGCACGCGCTTCGGGTGCCAGCTGCGCGAGCGACTCGTGGCCGAGCGCGAGGTAGTAGTGCCGTTCGTAGGCTGGCTCGAAGAACACGCCGTCTGCTTCGAGCGCCGAGAGCGTGCGGCCGGCGCTCTCCGTGGCCTGGGCCGCGCTCGTCAGCGCTTTCTCGTGCTCGCCCAGGCGATCCTCGGCCACCGCGATCCCGAAGCGTGCGAGCGCGTAGTCGCGCGTCCCGCCCGGTCCACCGGACAAGCCCAGCGCCTGCTGGTAGTGCGGAAGCGCGCCGGCCGGATCACCCGCGAGCATCGTGACCTCGGCCAAGTTCGCTTCGCTGATGGCTGCGTCGTGCGCCCGCCAGGTGAGCTCGATGGCGCGCGCGTACGCCTCGGCCGCGCCCGCGAAGTCGTGCAGGCGCGTTCGCTCGATGCCGAGCTCGAACGCGACTTGGTTGGCGGCGTAGCCCGGGTCGACCTGCATCACGAGCTCGAGCGCAGCGCTGGCTTCGGTGTCGCGTCGCTGCACGTCGCAGCCTCGAGGCGGGGCCACGGGCCCGGACCGAGCACGCGGAGGCGGCGCAACCGGTTGCTCCCACGCCGCCAGTGCGCGCGCGCGCACGTAAAGTAGATCGACATTCTGTGGCGCGAGCGCGAGCGCGCTGTCGAGCGTCGCAAGCGCGGCGTCGATCATGCTGCGGCGCGCCTCGGCCTGTCGTGCGACCAGCTGCAGCGCCTGTTCCTTGCCCGCGCGCTGGGCCGCCTCGTCTCCGTGCTCCGGCGACAGTTGCAGCGCGAGTGTGCGCTCGCACAGAGATCGCCAATCGGTTGGCAGCACCTGCGCCGCTTGCTGCAGGAGAGTGAGCGCCTGCAGCAGCCGCGCCGAGGCTTGCACGCTGCCGGGATCGGCCGCCAAGCGATAGAAGTGCGCGCTGTATCGTTGCGGCGCCGGCGCCGGCTTCGGCTGCGCCTGGGCCGGAAACACGGCGGTCGGGGCCAGACACAGGACGGAAATCGCGATCGCGGCGTGGCGCATGGTAGTGCCCCCGCGGAAACGTAGCAGGCCACGCGTCGTTTCGAGCGCCAGCGCACGCAGCTGTGGGGGAGCATGCCGCTCGGGATCACCGAAGCTCCCGCGCGCCCACATGCAGCCAACCGCTGCGGACGCCCGCCGGACCCGATGCGGCGCACGAAGCGTTCTTGCCCCTTCTTCCTGCCTCCCCATGAGTTACAATGCCTATCTCAGTGGTGGCGTCATTACATCCACAAGAAGGCCCCGCCCCGCGGATCAATCAGAAGCTGCTGAAGGCGCTTCTCGCCGAGGGGGCGATCACGCCGAGCGATGCTGAGCAGGCCGAGCTTTATGCGAAGCGCCGTCGTTTGCACGTGGAAGAGGCGCTGATCGAGATCGGCCCACTCGACGAAGCGCAGCTGCTCAAGTTCCAAGCGGCGCTCTACAAGACGTACTTCGTTTCGACGAAGAAACTTTCGAGCGCGCCGATCAACGAATCGCTGCTCAAGTTGGTCACGCAGAAGCTCGCCCAGAAGCTGTGCGTGTTCCCGGTGAAGTACGAGCCGCGCACCGGAGAGCTTTCGATCCTCACGGTCGAGCCCGACGACCCGGACGTGTTGAAGAGCGTGCAGTTCGCGACGCGTGCGTCGAAGGTTCGCGCGCTGATTGCGCGTCCCGCAGCGATCCAAGCGGCAATTCGCTTGCATTTCTTGGGTGAAGCAGCTGCTTTCGGATCGGTGCGCAATGGCGGCACCAGCGAGCGCACCGGCACGCTCAACGAAGATCGTCCGCGTCGCACCACGCAGACGTACGACCAGTCGTCGATGGCGCCGCCGCCACCGGACTCGGTCGCGCCAGTCGAGCCGCAGGAAGCGCGCCGGCGCACGTCCACGGTGGAGATCGTCGGTCGGCACGCGCCACCACCACCACCCCCTCCTCCGCCCCCGCCGCAGATGCCCGCGCCGATGCCGCCCGCGACCAGCGGTTTTCCGATGGCGGCTGGTGGCAGCTTCGGCCACGCCGCGACTATTGTCGCGATGCCGATGCCAGGTCTGCAACCGTTCGGCTCGGCGATGCAGCTGCCGGCTGGGCAGCAGCACGTCGATCTGCGTGCCACGGCCGAGCTGCCGATCGAACAGCCGCCGCCGCCCTCGAGCGTGGCGATGCACGATTTCCTCGAGTCGCTCAACGTGCTCGTGGCGCTGCTCGAGCAGGAGCGCGGCGATCTGCGTGGCCACTCGATGACGGTCGCACGCGTCACGCGCCGCATGTGCGAGCGGCTCGGCCTCGCGAGTCCGGAGTCGGACGCGATCATCGCGGCGGCGTACCTGCACGACATCGGCAAGTCGTCCGCGCATCACCTCACCGCGCTCAACGTCGCGCAGTACGATGCGCATCGTCAGCAGGCGAAGAAGAGCTACCTCACGCCGGTGCGCATCTTCGAGTCGGTGCGCTTGCCCGACAAGGTTTCGATGATCCTCACGCATCTCTATGAGCGTGTGGATGGGCAGGGCTTTCCGGATCGGCAGTCGGGCAAGGAAATCCCGCTCGGCTCGCGCGTGCTCGCGATCACGGAGACGTACGTCGATCTCACCGGTCACGCGGGCAACGCGTTTCGCAAGAAGCTCACGCCGCAGGAAGCGTGGGACGTGCTGGCCAAGTGCAAGGCCAAGCTGTTCGATGGCAACTTGGTCGACGTGCTCAAGCTGGTCGTGCTCGGCGACGACCTGCGCGCCAAGCTGCTGGCCGATCGGAGGCGCGCACTGATCATCGACAGCGACGCCGAAGAGACCACGGTGCTCGAGCTGCGGCTCGCCGAGCACGGCTACGAAGTCACGATCGCCCGCACGTCGACTGACGCCGAGAACGAGCTCACCAACGAATTCGACATCGTGATCAGCGAGGTCGAGCTGCGACCGCTCGACGGGTTCGCGCTCTTGCAGAAGGTGCGCGAGTCGGGCAACGAAGTGCCGTTCATCTTCCTCAGCAACAAGGACGAGAGCGAGATCGTGCAGCGTGGCTTCGAGCTGGGCGCGGACGACTTCATCAACAAGCCGGCATCGCCGGACGTGGTCGCGCTCAAGGTGAACCGCGTGCTCGACGGAGCAGGGCGCAAGCGCAAGACGGGCGGTGTCAGCGGCTCGCTCACCGAGATGGCCCTGCCCGACGTCGTGCAGATCCTCTTCCACGGTCGCAAGAGCGGCAAGCTCGCGATCTCGTCCGAGGGCAAGCGCGGCGACATCAGCTTCTCCGAAGGCCAGATCTTCGACGCGAACTTTGGCGACTTGCGCAAAGAAGAAGCGTTCTACGAGATGCTCAGCCTGACCGGCGGCGACTTCGAGCTCGACCCGAATTTCCGCACCAGCGAGCGCAAGATCGAGCTGGGCCCGGAGAGCTTGTTGCTCGAAGGGATGCGCAGGCTCGATGAGAGCGGCCGCTGAGTTTAGCTGATCGTGTAGTAGACGACCGCGCCGAGCACGGACACGAACAACGCCAGCGCGACGCGCATGCGACGTTCGGGCGCGCTCGGGGTGGGTGGCGTGTCGGAGAGGCGCAGCAGCGTGCCCAGGTGCAGCGCGAGCAGCGAGGTCGCGAGTGCCCCGGCGACCACCGCGGCGAGCACGGCGCCCGCCCTGGCTGAGTCACCCCAGGCGGCCTCGACCTGCCCGTAGCTTGGGAGGGTGGGCGCGAGTACCGCGATGGCGAACGCACCGGCCAGCAGGAGGGACACGACCAGGCCCCGGAGCAGCGTGGTTGCGAGCGCGGCCGGTTGTGGGTCGGGCGGGTTGGGCGCGCTTGCCGTGGCCGAGCCGGTCTGCGCGAGTGGGCGTGACGCCAGCGGCAGGCTGGTGGCGTTCGGACGACAGGCCGCGATGCTACCCGCGCAATGGGCCAAAAGCGCGAGCACGGCGAGAGACAGTGACGACGGGCCGTGCGCCCGCTCGAGCGCGGCTTCGGGGACGACGGCCAGACTGCAGCCAATAGCGGCAGGGAACGCGCACAGCAGCGACCAGCGGGCGGTGGCTTGTGAGTCGCGGAGCAGCGTGGCAACACCGACGGCCAGCGCAAGAAGCGCCACCAGCGTGAGTCCGAGGCTCGTGTTTCCGGCTGCCGCGTCAGAGACGAGAGCTGGCCAGCCGACGCACACCAGCAGCGCGTTCACGCCGAGGCCCGCCACTACGAGTGAAGTGGCCCACCGGTTCGGCGTCGGCGGGTGAAAGCTCGACGTGTCGGTCGGTGCTTTGGGGCTTGGCGCGCTTAGAGTATCCTCGGACATGTGATCCTGTGCCATCAGTGCGGGACGCCCCACGGCGAGGTGGATCGTTTCTGTCCGTCGTGCGGGGCTGGCGCGAAAGCGAACGAGGCCGCGAGCAACGATCCGTTGATCGGTCGCACGATCGGTGGCTCGTACGTAATGCTCGATCTGGTTGGTGTCGGCGGCATGGGTCGCGTGTATCGAGCCGAGCAGAGCATGCTGGGCCGCACGGTCGCGATCAAGGTCATCCACCCGCACCTGCTCTCGGACGAGCAGTCGGTCGCGCGCTTCTACACGGAGGCGCGCGCGGCCAGCCGGCTCAATCACCCGAACAGCGTCAGCATCATCGACTTCGGTCGCACCGACGACGGGATCCTCTATCTCGTCATGGAGTTCCTGCAGGGCAAGGATCTCGCGCGCATGATGCGTGAAGACGGCCCGCTGCCGTTGCCTCGCATCTGCGACATCGTGAGCGCGGTGCTCGATGCGCTCGGCGAAGCGCACGCGCTCGATGTCGTGCATCGCGATCTGAAGCCCGAGAACGTGATCATCGAGCGCCTGAAAGCGGGCGGTGACTTGGTGAAGGTGGTCGACTTCGGGCTCGCCAAGTTGCTGCGCGGGACGCAGGGCGCGAGGTCGATCACGCTGCCGGGCCTGGTGTGCGGCACGCCCGACTACATGTCGCCCGAGCAGGGACGTGGCGAAGAGGTCGACGCGCGCGGCGATATCTATTCGGTGGGCGTGATGCTCTATGAGCTCTTGACCGAGCGTCTGCCGTTCATGGCGGACACGCCGACCAACGTCGTGCTCAAGCACATTCAGGAGCCCGTGCCCGACCCGCGTGAGGTCGCACCGGAGCGCGACATTCCAGCGCTCTTGGTGGATGTGGTGATGCACGCCCTCGCGAAGAGCACGGCGGATCGCTACGCGCGTGCCGACGAAATGGCGAGCGAGCTGCGGCGCGTCGGTCGCGAGCTGTCGCCGCGCAGCGCCGAGGTCACGTGCGCCGCGTGCGGTGCGCGCTCGCCGTTCCCCAAGCGCTTCTGCGCGGAGTGCGGCGCGCCGCTCGCGGTTCACGTCACCCCGCCCAGCGCGCGCATGTCGCTGCCGCCGCGCATGACGATCGCGCGCACGCAGCACCCGTTCTTGGTGGGCCGGCAGCGCGAGCTGGAGGCGATCGAGAGCGAGCGCAAGTCCGCACAGGGCCGCGTCGTGTCCGTGAACGTGATCGGCGAGTCCGGCGTAGGGCGTACGCGCTTGCTCGCCGAGATCGCCGAGCGTGCGGATCGCGCCGGCGACATCGTGATCGGCGCCGGCCCGCACGAGAGTGGCGCGCCCGTGGCGTACCACCCGATTCGTATGTTGCTGCGCGGTCTGCTCACGCTCGAGGACGACGCGCTCGCGGCGCTTGCCGATCGCGAGGCCATGAATCAGCCGCTGGTAGCGGCGGGTATCCGCGAAGTGCTGTTCCCGTCGGGCGTGCTCGGCGATCCCCGCGAATCGAAGATCGGGTCGGTCGCGTGTGCGCTGGGTTTCGCCGTGCGTAGAGCTGCCGCGGACGCTCCCGGCAAGCGCATCGTGCTCATGGTCGACGACCTGCATCGCTGCGACGGGCTCTCGCCACGTGCGCTTGCCGAGCTGCCACGCTATGCGGCCGACTCGTCGCTGTTTCTGCTCACGGCCAGCGGCAAGGCCAAGCCCATCCCGCTGCCCCGCGAGACCACGGTGATCACGCTGCGCGGTTTCACGATGCGCGAAGCCAAGGCGTTCATGGCCGGTCGGAGCCTCTCGGACATGGCCGAGCCCGAGCCCGAGGATCGCTTGCTCACGCCGCTGTACATCGAGCAGCTGCAAGGCCTGGGCCTCGGTCTCGGAGACAGCGCGCGCAATGCCACACTGCCGTCGCGCTTGGCGGACGCGGTTGCCCAGCGCATTCAGCGCCTCAACGTGAGCGCGCGTCGCCTCTTGCAGACGATTGCCGTGCTCGGGCGCAGCGCCACCAAAGAGAACGTGCAGCGCATGGCAGAGCGCGACGACATGAGCGGCCTTTCGCTGCTGTTGGCACGCGGCTTCGTGGTGGAGGCGGATGGCTCGCTGCAGATCATTCATCCGTTCGTGCGTGACTTGATCGAAGCCTCCACACCGGCGGAGGCGCGCAAAGCATTGCATCTGCGTGCGCTCGATCTCGCCTCGGAGACGGACGCGCCGCTCGAAGTGAGAGCGCACCACGCGCACGGCGCAGGCGAGGCGCTCTCGGCGTTGGTGCTGCTGGAGCGCCTGGGCGATGTGTCTACTTCGCGCGGCGACCTGGACACGGCCGTGCTCGGCTACCAGCGCGGCATCGAGCTCGGTCGCCGAGAGCTGCTCGAGTCAGGCGATACGTCGCTCGATGACGCGCTCGCCAGCATGAGCCGGCGTCTTGGCTCGGTGCTGGCACGGCGCGGGGACATCACGGGCGCTGAAGGTGTGCTGCGTGAAGCGCTCGAGTACACGAGTCAATCCGCGCTGCAGCGCGCGCAAATCTTGATCGAGCTCGCGCGCGTCGTGATGCAGCGCAGTCGTGCGCGCGAGGCGTATCGCTTGCTGGGCCAGGCGCTCGAAGCCACGTATCAAGACGACCTGCTCGGCGTACAAGCCGAGGTGCAGCTGACACTGGCGGAGCTGCGGCGCGCCGAGCACAGCATGAAAGAAGCCGTCTCGGCGCTGCGGGCAGCGGGTCGCCTCGCGAGCCAGGCCGGGTTCGACGGCCCGCGTCGACTCCGGCTCTCGTTGCTCTTGGTCGAGACGCTACTCGATGCCGGTGAGCCCGTCGAAGCTCGCGCGGTGCTAGAGGAGGTGGACACGCTCGCCGCCGAGGTTCGTCTGCCGTTCTTGCAGGCACGCGCCGCCGCGCTGCACGCGCGCCTGTCCGTCTCCGCCATGGGCGATCGGGAGCACGGGCTCACGCACTACATGAGCGCGGTGCGGCTGTCGCAGACCGCGGGTGCGGCCGACTACGCGCAGCGGCTCGAGCAGGCTGCCAGCCGATCCCTGTCCGAGCCCCCGGCTGGCGCGAGCGACAACGGTCTGCGAGACTCCTCGCCCTGAAGACCCCTCTATGCCGTGTCCGCCGTGCGTCCATAGACCGTGTTCGACGGTCGTCTTTCTGGCTGCCCTGTGCTGCGCTCCGTGGCTCGTCGCGTGCGACAGCCTGTCCGAGTTCAAGACCAGCCCAGGCGAGATCTTTCGCGGCGAGGTGCTCGGCAGCGCCAGCGAGCAGGGCGATTCCTCGTTCATTCGCCAGGGCTTCAGCTCCCACACGCAGCTGGATCTGACCTTCGATCCGGGTCGCGCCACGCTCTCGGCCGTGCGGGATGCGGGCGCCGGAGCCATCGACGGCCCGGGCATGCTCGCGACGTACACGTGCCCGGGCGGCTCGAGTCGCTGTGCACCGTCGGCGCGCATGCCGGTGCTGTTCGAGTCGGCGCCGCTTTTGCCGATCGAGAACCTGGCTCACGACTCGCTCAGTGAGTACACGTTCCCCGGTGGTGGGCGCATCCGCAACTACATCTTTGGCGCGCGCTTCAAGAGCGCGCTGCCGACGGGACCCGTGCAGCGCTACGCGATGGTCTTTCTCTCGCTCATTGAGAGCGGCGTGATCGAAGTGCGCATCATCGCTCCGAACGTCGTGGCAGCTGACGGACAGACCGAGGTCCTGCCCGCGCTATTCGGCGTGTTCGCGCTGGAGCGGCGCAGGTCGTGATCGTCCTCGGGATCGAATCGTCGTGCGACGAAACCGCGGCGGCCGTGGTCGTCAGCGATGGACGGGTGCTCGCCGACGTCGTGGCGAGCCAGATCGAGCTGCACGCGCCGTACGGGGGCGTCGTGCCGGAGCTCGCGGCGCGCGCACACATGGAGAACATCGTGCCGGTCGTGACGCGCGCGCTCGCAGAGCTGCCGGGCGGCATGGCTGCGCTCGATGGTGTGGCCGTCACGCAGGGGCCGGGCCTCGTGGGCGCTTTGCTGGTGGGCGTGCAGGCGGGCAAGGCATTCGCCCTCGCGCGGGGCTTGCCGCTGGTCGGCGTGAACCACCTGGTGGGCCATCTCTTGGCCGTGCACTTGAAGCGCGGCGACGCCAGCGATGCGTCGCCGGAATATCCGTTCATCGCGTTGCTCGTGAGCGGAGGCCACAGCGCGCTCTACGAAGTGCGCTCGCCGTTCGAGATCGAGCAGCTTGGGCAGACGCGTGACGACGCGGCCGGCGAAGCGTTCGACAAAGTCGCGAAGCTGCTCGGGCTCGGCTATCCCGGTGGGCCACGCGTCGATCGCCTGGCTGCGCAGGGCAACCCCAAGCGCTTCCCGCTGCCGAAGCCCATGGCGAGCAAGAAGAACCTGGAGTTCTCGTTCTCGGGCCTCAAGACAGCGGTCGCACATCGTGTCGCCGAGCTCGAACCTGGCCAGCTCGACGACAGCTGCATCGCCGACATCTGCGCGTCGTTTCAGCGCAACGTGGTCGAGGTGCTCGTGCAGAAGTCACTCGCGGCCTGCGCGCTGCGAGGCGTGCCGCGCTTGGTGATCACGGGCGGCGTCGCGGCCAACCGCGGCTTGCGCGCGCGAGCGCAGGAGGCGGGAGCCGCTGCGGGCGTCGCCGTGTTCGTACCGCCGTTTGCCTCGTGCACCGACAACGCCGCAATGATTGCCTACGCCGGCGCGCAGCGCCTGCTGCGCGGGGAAGACGATGGCCCTGCCCTGGAAGTGTTCTCACGCTCGCCGCTGCTCGGTGTCACGGGCGATTCGCCCGCTTCGAAACGCTACAAATCCTCGCGCTTGCCTCGCGCCTGAGCGCTGACGCGCACAAAGCTTGCTCGCCGCGCTCGCGCGAACCCATACTCATGAGGGCTGGGCGGTCACGCGAAGGAGCACGACATGCTGAAGGGCGCGCGCGCGAACATCTTGGAAGCGATCGGGCACACGCCTCTGGTGAAGCTCAATCGCTTGGGTCACGGCCTTCCGGCCGCGATCTACGTCAAGTGCGAATACCTGAATCCCGGCGGTTCCATGAAGGACCGCATGACGCTGCACTTGGTGAACCAAGCCGAAGCGCGCGGCGAGCTCTCGCCCGGTGGCACCATCATCGAAGCCACCAGCGGCAACACCGGCGCGGGCCTCGCCATGATCGCGGCCGTGCGCGGCTATCACTGCGTGTTCGTGATGCCGGACAAGATGTCGACTGAGAAGATTGCATCCCTGCGCGCCTGGGGTGCGCGCGTGGTGGTGTGTCCAACTGCGGTCGAGCCCGAGGATCCGCGCAGCTACTACTCGGTGGCGAAGCGGCTCGCGGAGCAAACATCGAACTCGTTCTACGCCAACCAGTATCACAACCAAGATAACCCGGGTGGTCACTACCGCTCGACGGGCCCCGAGATCTGGGAAGACACGAACGGCGAGATCGACGTGTTCGTCGCGGGCATGGGCACCGGTGGCACGATGGCGGGCGTCGGGCGCTACTTGAAAGAGCGCAAGCCGAGCGTGAAGCTGGTCGGTGTCGATCCGGTCGGCTCGCTGTATTACGACTACGTGAAGAGCGCGCGGCTGACCAAGCCGTTCACGTACAAGGTGGAGGGCATCGGCGAAGACTTCTTGCCGTCGACGTTCGATCCGAAGCTGCTCGACGACATCGTGCGCGTGAACGACGAGGAGTGCTTCCTCACGGCGCGCGATCTCGTGCGCATGGAGGGCTTGTACGCGGGCGGCTCGTCGGGTGCTGCAGTGGCGGGTGCGATCAAGTACGCGCGTCAGAGTGGCAAGGCCGAGAACATCGTGGTGCTGTTGCCCGATGGCGCCGCCAAGTACCTGTCGAAAGTGTTCAACGACGAGTGGCTGCGCGAGAACGGCTTTCTCGGCGACGTGCATGGCCTCGGCTTCGTCTCGGACGTGCTCGAGCTGCGGCAGCGACCCGTGATCAGCGCGCGCGCCACCGATCGTGTGCGTGACGTGATCGGCATGATGAAGGATCACGGGATCTCGCAGATGCCCGTGCTCCAAGGCAACGAGCTGCTCGGGCTGGTGACCGAGGTGGCGCTCTTGCGCTATCTCGCCAGCGGCGATCACTCGCTGTCCAGCACCGTGGCCGCGCTCGCGGAAGGCGACTACGCCACGGTCACGCCCGAGACGCGCGTGGAGCTCGTGCAGGGGCTCTTGGTCGACGCGCGCATCGCGCTCGTGCTCGACAAGGGCGAGCTGGTGGGCGTCGTGACCAAGATCGACTTGATCGAATACCTCGCGAAGAAATACGGCGCTCCGTCGCGGACGTCGAAGTCGCCGCCGAAGTGACCGCGGCGTGATCGCCGTGCGACTGGCTCAGCTTACCCGTTGCTCGACGCGTGCCAGCAGGCGGGTGACGCCTTCGTCGAACGTGGCCTCGGGCGTGAGCAGGCTCAGCACTACGTAAGCTTCTTCGGCAAAATCGAAGAAGTAGCCTGGCTGCACGTGCACGCCGTCGAGCTGCAGGAAATCCAGCACCCAGCGCTCTTCCGTCTGCGTGCGGGGCAGGCGCAGCGTAGCGTAGAAGCCGCCTTCTGCATCCAGCAGCGACACGGGCGAGCTGCTGCCGATGCGTGCGCGCAGCGCTCTCGAGTTGCGCTCGAGTCGTGCGCGAATCGCCTGCGTGATCGGCTGCATCAGCTCGAGCATGCGTGGCAATGCGTGCTGCGTCGGGGTGGCAACTGACAAATAGGTGTCGCAGATCAAGTCGAGGCGCTGCGCGGCTTCGGTCGTGAGCTCGCGCGGTCCGCGCATGCACAGCCACGCCAGCTTCCACTGCGGAAGAGCGGCTTGCTTGCTCAGCCCGAACAGCGAGAACACCAGCGCGCGCTCGGATTGCAAGGCGCTCATGACGCGCGTCGCATCCGCGCGCAGCGGGTAGTCCGCGAATACCTCGTCCGAGATCAGCGGCAGGTTCAGCTGCTCGAGCGCGGCAAGCTCATGCTGCTTCAGATACGAGCCGGTCGGATTGTTCGGGCTCACGAGCAACACGCCGCGCGTGCGCGGAGAAACCGCCGCGCGCAGCTGCGCGAGGTCGATATGCCATTGGCCGTCGTACACCAGCGGATAGGGGACGGCGTTCACGTCGGTGAGACGCGCTAGGTGTTCGAACAGTGGGTAGCTCGGCGCGGGCACCAGCAGCTCGTCGCCGGGATCGCACAGCAGCGTGAACAAGTGCGCGTACGCCTCGCTCGTGCCCGCCGTGAGAAAGACGTGGTCAGGGTCGACACGCAGCGCCTGCTGCAGAAGGCGCTGTGCGATCGCACGACGCGTTGCGGGCAGGCCGCGCGGGTCCGGGTCGTAGCGGTGCGCGGCAGGGTTGTGGAGGGCCGACAGCAGCTCGGGCACCGGATACTCGAAGCCGGCGTGGGTGGGGTTCGAGAGCGTCAAGTCGAGCTGCGCCGGCGTCGCTTCGAGCGCCAGCGCGAGCGAGTTCTTGCGCGCGTCGTAGGCGCTTCGCTGCGAAAACACGGGCCGAGCATCGCGTGCGCTCCCGCGCTTGGCAATGCGCAGCGAATCGTGGCTCGCTTGGGCCATCGTAGCGCGCGGCCGCGAGCGCCGTAGGCTATTGTTCGACGCCCCGTGACCTCCTCGAAAACCCACGATGCGACACCGCGCAGGTTGGACGACGCACGCCGTGCGGGCGACCTGCCGCATAGCCGCGACCTCGCGTGCGCGGCGTCGCTTGCGGCGTGCGTGGTCGCGCTCGGGCTGCTCGGGCCGCGGATCGCGCAGGCCTGCGAAGCGCTCTGGAGCGTCGCTCTCGCTGCAGCGCGAGCCGGCTCCGCGTTGCCCACGGAAGCTGCATGGTCGGCGGTTCAGGCGGGAGGCAGTGCTGCGTTCCTGGTGCTCCTAGCGATCGCATGCGGCGCGCTGCTCGGTTCGTTGCTGCAGACCGGGTTCGCGTGGTCGCAGATACACGGACGTGAACGTCCGTCGCTGCGTGCGCAGGCCTTTCCGTTCGCAACCGCAGAGCATGGGCGTGAGCACGCGTGGCTCGCGGTCAAGGTGCTGGTGCTCGCCTGCGCGCTCGGCGCTGCGCTAGCGCCTTCGCTGCCTGGGTTGCTCGACCTCGCGGAAAGCGCGCCTGCATGGGCTGGAGTCGCGAGCGCGAAGCTTGCCCGGTTCATGCTGCTGCGCGCGGCGGCCGTGTTGTCGTTCGTCGGCTTCGCTGATCTCGTCTACCGACGGCTCCGGCACAAGCAGCGCCTGCGCATGACCCGTCGTGAGCTCGACGACGAGCGTCGCGCCACAGAGGGTGATCCCCAGCTGCGCAGCGAGCGCCAGCGTCGCGCACGCGCGCTCGCGGACGAAGCCACGCTGGCCGAGCTGGCACGCGCCACGCTCGTGCTGCACGACGCCAGCGGGCTTGCCGTGGCGCTGTGTTTCGAGCCCGGCAAGCACCCGGCGCCCGTGGTGTGGAGCAAAGGCCGAGGCGCGAGCGCGACGCGCATGCTCGAGCACGCGAACCACCTGGGCGTTCCCGTTCACTGCGAGCCCGAGCTGGTGACGCGGCTCGTGCGCCTGGAGATCACGGAGCCCGTTCCCGCGGAATCGTACGCTCGCGTCGCGCAGCTGATGGCGGCAGGCGCGCGATGAGCACGCAGCAGTCGTTGACTCCCGAGCACCAGCGTTACGCCGAGGTCGCGGTGCCGGTCCCGCTGCGCCGGTTGTTCACGTACCGCGTGCCGGAACATTTGGCAGCGCGGATCGTCCCCGGTGCCCGTGTGGCCGTGCCGTTCGGCCCGCGCAAGCTCGCAGGCTACGTGGTGAACGGCGACGTCGCACCGCCGCCCGGCGCCAAGCTCAAGGCGATCGCGTCCGTGCTCGACCGCGAGCCCGTGTTCCCGGCGGAGCTATTCAGCTTCCTGGTCGCGGGGGCCGATTACTACCTTCATCCGCTCGGGGATGTGCTGCGCGCGGCAGCGCCGGCGCTCGCGACCAAAGCGCTGAGCGAGCTGCGTGCCGAGGGCTTTCTCGAGCGCGACGAAACTCTGCCGGGTCGGCGCGTCGCCACCAAGCGAGTCACGATCGTGCGCGCGCTGATCACCGACATGCCGGACGCACGCCTCGGTGTCAGTCAGCGTCGCGCTCTCTCGCGCGTGATCGAGCGCCGCGAGCTGTTTCTCGACGAGCTGCGCGCGGACGTGAAGAGCCCGCGCGGCGTGCTGCGTACGTTGGAAGTGAAGGGCTGGGTCAGCAGCGAAGAGCGCGAGGTCCCCGCCGATCGTTTCTTCGCGAATGCCGTGGAGCGCGAGGCCGGTCCTACGCCCAATCCCGCGCAGGCCAAGGCGATCGAGCAGATCCTCGGTCGCGTCGGGCAGGGCGGCGGCTTTCTGCTGCACGGCATCACGGGCAGCGGCAAGACCGAGGTGTACCTGCGCGTGATCACGCAGGCGCGCGAGCAGGGCCTCGGTGCGCTGATGCTGGTGCCGGAGATCGCGCTAACACCGCAGCTCGTGTCGCGCTTTCGCGCGCGCTTCGGCGACGACATCGCGGTCCTGCACAGCGAGCTCGGCGAGAACGAGCGGCATGCGTCGTGGCAGGCGCTGCGCGAGGGGCGCGTGAACCTCGCGATCGGCGCGCGTTCTGCGCTGTTCGCGCCGGTACCGAAGCTCGGCGTCTTGATCGTCGACGAGGAGCACGACGGCTCGTTCAAGCAGGAAGAGGGCTTTCGTTACCAGGCGCGGGACATGGCCCTCTTGCGTGCGCATCGCGCCGGGGCGGTATGCGTGCTCGGCAGCGCGACGCCCTCGCTCGAGAGTTTCCAGCTGGCGAAAGCGGGCAAGCTCACGCTGCTCGAGCTGCCGGCCCGCGCCACGGCGCACGCGTTGCCGCCGGTCGAGATCGTTGACCTCACGCGCCATCGCAGCGGGCCCGGCGGGCTGCAATATTTGAGCGGACCGCTCGTGCACGCGCTGAAGGCGACGCTCGATGCAAAGGAACAAGCCATCCTGTTTCTGAACCGGCGCGGCTTCTCGCCCAGCATGCGCTGCGATGGCTGCTCGGAGCTGCGCGAGTGCCCGGCCTGCAGCGTGAGTCTCACCCGGCACAAGCGCGCCGGCCTTCTGCGCTGTCACTACTGCGACTTCAGCGTGCCGGTCGACTCGCCCTGTCCGCACTGCAAGACGCGCGGCGCAAGTGAGCTGGGCGTCGGCACCGAGAAGCTCGAGGAGTCGCTCGGCACGCTGTTCCCCAGCGCACGCGTGGCGCGCCTCGATCGCGACACCGCCGCCGCCGAAGGTGTCGGCGCCGTGATGGAGCGCATGCGCCGCGGCGAGATCGACATCTTGGTCGGTACGCAGATGGTCACCAAGGGTCACGACTTGCCCGGTGTCACGCTGGTCGGCGTGATCCTAGCGGACCAGTCGCTGGCGTTCCCGGATTTCCGCGCGCAGGAGCGCACGTTCCAGCTGCTCACGCAGGTCGCGGGTCGCGCCGGCCGCGGTGCGCGTGCGGGTAAGGTGGTGTTGCAGACGTATCAGCCCACGCACCCCTCGCTCGTGCATGCCAGCACGCACGACTACGCGAGCTTCTGCAAGAGCGAGCTGAAAGAGCGTCGCGACCTGGACTACCCGCCGTTCTCGCGACTGGCGATGATTCGCATCGATGCCGGCGAAGACGCGCAGGCGCGCCGCGTCGCGCAGGAGCTGGCCCACGCTGCCAAGCAGTCGGCGCCGGTGCGTGACGGGTCCGTCGTCGTGCTGGGCCCGGCGCCCGCCCCGATCGAGCGGCTGCGCGGGCGTTATCGCCACCGTTTCATGTTGCGTGCGCGCGATCGCAAAGCCCTGCGCGCGGCCGCGCTCGCCGTACTTTCCCGGCTCGAAGAAGGGATTTCTCCCGCTCACGCCACGCTCGACATCGACCCGGTCTCCATGCTGTGACGGACGCAGCGACGCGCGCGCTTGCCGCACCTTTCCACCGGTGTTAAATAGAATGGAGCGTCATGGCGATCCGCACGATCCTCCACTACCCGGACAAGCGCCTGCGCGGCGTAGCGCAGCCCGTCTCGCGCTTCGACGCGGAGCTCGCGCGCTTGATCGACGACATGGCGGAGACCATGTACGCAGCCCCCGGTGTGGGGCTTGCTGCGCCGCAGATCGGTGTGGCGCTCCGGCTGTTCTTGATCGACGTCGCGGTCGGCGAGAACCAGCCGAGCGATCTGCGCGTGTTCGTCAACCCGGAGCTGATCGATCGCCTCGGCCAGGTCGACTACGAAGAGGGCTGCCTGTCGTTTCCCGGCGTGCACGAAGAGATCCGGCGCGCCGAGCGCGTCAAGGTGCGCGCGTTGGACGGCGCCGGAAAACCGTTCGAGCTCGAAGCCGATGGCCTGCTCGCGATCGCGATCCAGCACGAACACGACCACCTCGAAGGCAAGCTCATGGTCGACCACCTGAGCCTCTTGCGCCGCAGGCTGGTGAATCGCGCAATGCAGAAGCGCGCCGCGGCGGAAGCCAGTCTATGAGCCGCTCGTAGTCGCCGCGTCTCAGTCCACCCGTTTAGTCTACCCGTTTCAGTCCAGGAGCTAGCGCGGTACAACACGCGCCGTGAGCCCTACCCCGAACAAGCCGCGCGCGCTGTTTTTCGGCACGCCTGACTTCGCCGTGCCGTGCCTGCGCGTGCTCGCCGAGCTGGCAGACGTGGTCCAGGTGATCACGCAGCCCGACCGGCCCGCGGGTCGGGGCATGAAGCTGGCGCCGCCTGCCGTGAAGGTCGCGGCGCAGGAGCTGGGCATCGCAGTGCAGCAGCCGACGAAAGTGCGCACACCGGAGTTCGCTGCCCAGCTCACGGCGCTGCGCGCAGACGTCGCCGTGGTAGTCGCGTACGGGCGCATTCTGCCACCGGCTCTATTGAACGCGCCGCGCCTCGGCTGCGTGAACGTACACGCCTCGCTGTTACCCAAGTTGCGCGGGGCTGCGCCGGTGCAGTGGTCGATCGTAAACGGCGAGCCCGAGACCGGCGTGTGTCTCATGCAGATGGACGAAGGCATGGATACGGGCCCTGTGCTGGCGAGGGAAGCCCTCGCGATCGGCGCCGAAGAAACCGGCGACGAGCTTGCCGTGCGTCTGTCGCAGCTCGGCGCCGAGCTGCTGCGTCGCGAGCTGCCGCGGTATCTACGCGGTGAGCTGAGTGCGGTGCCCCAAGATCACGCGCGCGCTACGTCGGCACCGGTGCTGCGTAAAGATCACGGCGCCATCGATTGGAGCAAGAGCGCGCGTCAGCTGCATGACCTGGTGCGCGGCTTTTACTCCTGGCCCGGCGCGTACACGTTCTTCGCGGAGCGTCGCGTCAAGGTGCAGCGCGTGCGCGTGGTTGCCGAGGACGGTGTGCTCGCCGAGCCAGGCACGGTTCTGCGCGTGACTGCAGATGCGATCGAGGTCGCGTGCGGTCGCGGCACACTCGCGCTGCTCGAGCTGCAGCCCGAAGGCAGGAACCGCATGCCGGCTGCAGCGTTTGCAGCCGGTCAGCGCGTCACCACAGAAACACGTTTCTCGGGGAGCACGAGCGCATGAAGATCTACACGAAGACGGGCGACCAGGGCGACACGGGTTTGTTCGGCGGCGCGCGCGCTTCGAAGGCGAGCGAGCGCGTGACGGCGTACGGCGACGTGGACGAGCTGAACTCGACGCTCGGTGTCGTGCGCGCCCACGCGGCTCCAGCCGCGCTCGACGCGCTCTTGCACGCGATTCAGATCGACTTGTTCAACGTCGGCGCGGAGCTCGCGACCAATCCCGACAAGAAGGATCTCGACATCGGCGTGCCGCTCGTGTCGGACGCGGATGTCGAGCGCCTGGAAGACGCCATCGATTTGCTGGAGCGCGATCTCGCCCCGCTCAAGACGTTCATCCTACCGGGAGGCAGCCCGGTGGCCGCTTTCCTGCATGTTTCGCGCACGACGTGTCGGCGTGCGGAGCGCGCGGTGGTGCGTCTGGGTGGGCAGGAGACCCTGCGCATGGAGCTCGTCAGGTATTTGAATCGCTTGAGCGATCTGCTGTTCGTCATGGCGCGTCACGCAAACCACACACTCGGCGTCGCGGACGTGCCGTGGCAGGGCGCCATGCGCGGCGGCGAAAAGAAATAGCGTGCCGCATGCGGATTCGGGTTCTGCCTGCGCATCGGCTCGTGTTCCGTCCGCCTTCCGACTTGACCGACCCGGTCGTGATCGTTAGGTTTGAGGAGATCCCTCTGTCGAGATTCGAGCAAGTGCTGCGACGTAAAGAATCTTCGTAATCTGATTTACTACGGGGGTCACCCTCGATCGCGGTGTGCCGGCCCGACGAGCATCATCGGGAAGCCTAATGTGATCGATACCAGCTCCCACCTAGTGATGAGGAGATTCTTACTTTCAGCATTCGGTCACGACGGTACGGATCATTTTAATGATCGCGCCGCGCTTTGGCTCTGAGAGCGGCTTACGTTGGGTTGCGGGTTCGCGTCTCGCGAACCCGAGGACCGGCTCGGCGCGGTCACGTACAGGAAGTACGCTCCCTTGCCTCGCTGCGGGCGCGCTCGCTCTCAGAGCCAAATCGCGACGCTCGTGGCGGGAAGAGGCTTGCACGCGCGGCCCTTTGGGCGCGCTCAGCGTGGGGGTGAGGTGGGACGCGCGGCCCTTTGGGCGCGCTCAGCGTGGGGAAGAGCGCGCGGCCCTGCGAAGCGCGGGGCTTCGAGTGCGTGTAGGATTGGGGCGATGGGTTTTGTTCTTGAGCTTGGGTTGTTGGTTTGGGTGGGCGGGTTGCTCGTGCCTTGTTTTGTGTTCTTTGCGGAGTGTTTGATTGGGGCGCTGGCGCGGGGGGGGACGCGGGGCGGGGATGATGGCGGGGGGGCGCCGCGGGTTGCGATCCTTGTGCCGGCGCATGATGAGCGGGGGATCATTGCTCGCACGCTTTCGGGGTTACGGGCGCAGCTGAAGGCGAACGATGTGTTGCTCGTCGTCGCGGACAACTGCAGCGACGACACGGCGGCGATTGCGCGTGCGTCGGGGGCGACGGCGATCGAGCGCAGCGATTTCGAGCGGCGCGGCAAGGGCTATGCGCTCGTGTTTGGGCTCGATCATCTCGCGGCAGATCCGCCGGATGTCGTCGTGATCGTGGATGCGGACTGCACCGTGGCAGCGGGTTCGATCGATCGGATCGCACGCTTGGCGGCGCGCACTGATCGGCCGGTGCAAGCGGACTACGTGCTCGATGCGCCGAAGGATCCGAAGGGGCTGTCGGTCGTCTCGGCGCTGGCGTTCGTGGTGAAGAATCGTGCGCGACCACGAGGACTTCATGCGCTCGGGCTGCCATGCCTGCTCACGGGTACCGGCATGGCGTTTCCGTGGCGCGTGATTCGCATGGCGCCGCCGACGGAAGGGCATCTGGTCGAGGACATGGTGATGGGTCTCGATCTCGCGCGCCTCGGCCACGCGCCGCTCTTGTGTCCCGATGCCTACGTGACGAGCGAGCTGCCGGAGCGCGCCGAAGCGGCGCACACGCAGCGTCGGCGCTGGGAGCACGGTCATCTCGCCACGCTGCTCGAGCACGGCCCGAGCTTGTTCCTGCAGGGCCTCACGCAGGCGCGTTTCGGCTTGGTCGCGCTGGCGCTGGATCTCGCGGTGCCGCCGCTCTCGCTCTTGCTCATGCTCGTGCTGGCCACGCTCGGCTTCGCGCTGATCGTGCCGTGGCTCGGTGCGTCCTGGCTGCCCGCGCAGCTCGCAGCGTTGTGCGTCGTGTTCATGGTGTCGGGTGTGCTGTCGGCCTGGCTCGCGTACGGACGCGAGGTCGTGAGCGCGCGTCAGTTACTTGCCATTCCGCGCTACGTGCTGTGGAAGCTGCCGCTATACTTCAGCTTCCTCACGCGGGGTCGCCATGCGCGCTGGGAGCGCACCGACCGCGGTGGCAACGATGAGCGCGCTCCGTGAGTCGGTGCGCAACACCTCCGAGATCATGACGCACGCGCTTCCCACACTCTCGCTCTTCGGCATGCCGCTCGCGCACGTCGACGAAAACGCGCTGCTCGATCACATGTTCGGAGAGCTGAGTCATGCGCGCGGTGGCTGGCTCGTCACCGCCAACCTCGACCACTTGCATCGCTACGCCAACGATCCCGCGCTACGCACGCTTTACGCCGACGCCGACGTGATCGTCGCCGACGGCATGCCTCTAGTGTGGGCGTCGCAAGTGCTCGGCTCGCCGCTGCCGGAGCGCGTAGCGGGCTCGGCTTTGATCTACCGCTTCGCCGAACGTGCCGCGCGCGAAGGCCGCTCGCTCTACTTGCTCGGCGGCGAGTTGGGCGCCGCCGAGGGCGCCGCGAGCGTGCTGTGCGAGCGGTCTCCGGGGCTACGCATCGCGGGCTGCTCTTCCCCCCGTGTTCACACGCCCGCCACCGCTGCCGAGCTCGCCGAGATTCGCGCCGAGCTGACCCGCACCCGTCCTGATCTCGTGCTCGTCGGTCTCGGCTCGCCCAAGCAAGAACACCTGATCGCGGCGCTGCGTGCGGACTTCCCCGCCGCCTGGATGGTGGGCGTCGGCATCTCGTTCAGCTTCGTTTCCGGCGGCGTCGCGCGCGCACCGGCGTGGATGCGGCGCACGGGCCTCGAGTGGACGCACCGCCTCTCGCAGGAGCCGCGTCGGCTCGCGCGGCGCTACCTGCTGAACGACCTTCCGTTCGTGTTTCGGCTGTTCGCCCACGCGGCCGGCCGGCGCATCCGTGACCGCCCATGATCTTCGTGACCGGGCCACTCGGCCGGGTCGTATCGCTTGAAAACAGGCCCCTGTGGTAAAGTCTCCGGCATGCGAGTTCTAGTCACTGGCGGTGCGGGGTTCATTGGTTCACACGTGGCCGACGCGCTCCTGGCGGCGTCGCACGAAGTGCTCGTGCTCGACGATCTCAGCACCGGACGACGCGAGAACGTCCCGGCGCGCGCGACCTTCGCGCAAGGGGACATTCGCGATGCTGTCTTCGTGGCGCGTGTGTTCGGCGAGTTCCGCCCCGAGGTCGTGACGCATCAAGCGGCGCAGACCAGCGTCTCGGTGAGCGCGCGCGAGCCGGTGCGCGATGCCGAGATCAACGTGGTCGGCAGCCTCAACATCCTCAACGAGTGCGTGCAGCAGCGCGTGCAAAAGATCGTGTTCGCCAGCACGGGCGGCGCGATCTACGGCGACGTTCCCGACGGCACACGCGCCAGCATCGCGACGCCGCCCAATCCGCTCAGCCCGTACGCGTGCTCGAAGTTCGCCGTCGAGAACTACTTGAACGCGTACAAGAGCGAACACAAGCTGGCGTACACCGTGCTGCGCTACGCGAACGTGTACGGACCGCGCCAGGATCCGCATGGCGAAGCCGGCGTGGTCGCGATCTTCGCGCAGCGCTTGCTCAAGGGCGAAGCGATTCAGATCAACGCGCGCAAGCAAACCGGTGACGACGGCTGCGTGCGCGACTACGTGTACGTGGCGGACGTGGTCAAAGCGAACCTACTCGCGATCGAAGGCAAGCTCGCCTCGAGCCCGATCAACGTCTGCACCGGCGTAGCCACCACCACCATGGAGCTAGCGCGCATGATGGAGAGCGCCGCCGGCATGGCCGCCGTGATCAAGCACGGGCCGCGCCGCGAAGGCGACGTCGAGCGCTCGGTGCTCGATCCGGGCAGCCCCGCGCCGCTCGGTGCGGCGACTACGCTGTCAGATGGAATCCGCAAGACGGTCGCGTTCTTCCGCGAGCGTCACAACGCGTAGAGCCGATCTCAATGCCCGTTCTGTTAGCATTCGCCGGGGTGCTTGCGCGCGCGGCGCAACAGCGCGCGTGCTTCGAGGTACGCGCGAAAGCGCTTGCTGCCGAAGTGCCGGTGCACGGCCTCGCTTCGGAAGTAATACGTGTCGAGCCGCGGCACGGCGAGCGGGCCGCGCGTGTCGCCGTCGAGCAGGGCCATGCGCGTCGAGAGCGCGCGCCCGTAGACCCGTGACGTGAGCGCTTCGATCCGTCGATCGAAGTAGCCGTACGGATACGCGAGCAAGCTGGGCTTGTGCCCGAGGCGTCGAGCGATCGTCTCGACGGGCTCGGTCAGCTCGTGCAGCGCCGCATCGTCGCTCTGCGTGCGCAGGTCGGGGTGCGTGACCGTGTGCGCTTGGATGTCCCAGCCGCTCTGCTTCAGCGTCTCGAGCTCATCCCAGCCCATGATCGGCAAGCGCGGGGCAAGCGGCGGTTGGCTCGGCCAGCCGTTGTCTTTGCCCACGTAGCCGGTCGTCAGAAACAGCGTTGCGGGCACGCCGAGCTCGCGCAGTACGGGCGCAGCGTCGGTGACGAGCGTGCGCATTCCGTCGTCGAACGTCAGCGCGACCGCGCGCTTCTGCGAGTCGTCGTCGAGTAGCTGGGTGAGCGGCAGCAGCTCGTGCCCCGAGCGACGCACGGCCTGCACGAGCGAGCGCAACTCGCTCTGCGTCATCGAGAGCACCGAGCCCGAGGCATCGATGCTGTGGAGCATCAAGACCGCGCGCATGGCTTTCTCTCTCTCTTCAATCCTTATCGCGGAGATCAGCGATCATGTTGTACAGCCAGGCGAAGGCGAAGCCGATTGCGGCGCCTAGCAGCGAGCCGTACACGAAGCCGACCAACGCGCCGCCCCAGGTCACCGAGTAGCCGGGGAAGAAGTTGCCGAGCAGCGACAGCGTCCTGCCGACCATCAGACCGCCGCGCAGCAGCAGCCAGGCCGTGGCCACGAACAAGCCCACGCCGCCGCACAGACCGAACACCACCGCCATGACCGAGGCGCGCAGCCGCGCAATCGCCGCTTGGATGACGTCCCATTCGGCTTGGCCGGGCTCTCGTACGCGTTCTGTAAGCGGATCGGTCACTGGCGCTCCTCGTCGATCGCGTCGAGAGTCGCGCTCACTTCGAGCCGGCGCACCAGCGCATGCTCGTGCAGCGCGATCGTCCCGTTGATCGCCTTAGCTAACATGAATCCGAAGATGAAGCCAAAGCCGCCGGCCTCGAGCAAACCCAGGAACGCGCCCGCCCAGCTGATTTCGTAGCCCAGGAAGTAGTTCGCGAGCAGGGCCAGGTTCTTGCCGACCATGACGCCGCCGCGCAGCAGCAAGAGCGCCGTAGCCAAGAACAGACTTCCGCCGAGCAGGATGCCGATCGAGCCGCCGAGCGCCACGGCGTCGTAGCGGGCGAAGGCCTCGCGCAGCGCGCCCATGAGCCTGTCGGTTTCGTCGAGGCGTCGCGGCACCAAGCGGTCGCCGCCGCCGCGCTTGCCGTGCGTGAGCTCTTGGCCGCGCTTCTCTTTTTCGGAGACTTCCTCGTGGTACTCCTCGTCGACGTTCACCGCCCACACGTCGTGGTCGGCGCCGCACACGTTCTCCGCTGCGAGCATCGCCGTGACCATGGAGTGGTCTTGGTTGTTGTAACGGTGCTGGCCGTTGCGACCCACGAGGTGGATGTTCGGCAAGGTCGTGAGGTAGTCGCGGATGGTCTGCAGCGCGTTTTTGTAGATCTTGTCGTAGACCGGGTAGGCCTTCGGCATGCGGATCACGACACCGTCGCTGACGTCAGCTGCCTTGAACAAGCCGAGCTTCTCGCACTCGCGCTTGCCCAGCTCGATCAGATCCGGATCGGATGCGTTCCAGATCTCGTCGCCCTCGTTCACGAAGTACTCGAGGCCGATCGAGTTCTTCTTCGCGTCCGGGATCATGAACGGGCTCCAGGAACGGAAGTTCTGGATGCGGCCCACTTTCACGTGCGGCGAGTGGATGTAGATCCAGTTGTCCGGGAAGATCTCCTCCTTGTCGATGATCAGACCGACGGTCAGGAAGTCGCGGTAGTTCAGGCGATCGGCCGCTTCGAGCACTGCGTTAGGCGGCGCCGGATCGAGCGCATGCACCAGCTCACGCACGGGCATGGTCGAGATGAAGTCGGTGCCGGTCTCGACGTGCTCGACGCCGTCTTTGCCACGCACGGTGAGCGACACGACGCGCTTGCCGTCGTGCGTGATGCGCACCACGTCGAGCTCCATGCGCGGCGGCAGGCCCTTCTCCGTGAGCAGCTCCGCAACGCGTTCCCACATCATGCCGGGGCCCAGGCGCGGGTAGTGGAACGACTCGATCAGCGTGGTGACGACTTTGCCTTTGCCCGAGCCGAACAGCGCGTTCTTCACCGCGGTCATCAAGTTCAAGTTCTTGATGCGCTGCGCGGCCCAGTCGGCGCTGATCTCGGTGCACGGCATGCCCCACACCTTCTCGGTGTAGGTCTTGAAGAAGATTTGGTAGAGGCGCGTGCCGAAGCGGTTGCTGACCCAGTCTTCGAGGTTCATCTCGGGCTTGGTCGGCGCAACCTGCGCCGTCACGTAGCTGAGGCCGCAACGGATGGCTTCGAAGATGCCCAAGCCGAACAGCGCGTTGGCGGGCTTGAGCGGATAGTCGAAGAACTTATCGGCGTAGTAGATGCGCGACATGCGCGGGCGTTCGATGAACTCCTTCGACAGGATCTCCCACCACCACTTGTTCACCGACTCGACTTTGGTGAAGAAGCGATGGCCGCCGATGTCGTAGCGAAAGCCCTTGTACTCGACCGTGCGCGAGATGCCGCCGACGATGTTGTCCTTCTCGAACACGATCGCGGGCACATCGGCTTTGCACAGCTCCCACGCAGCCGTGAGGCCTGCTGGACCGGCACCTATGATGACGCACTTCTTATCAGTCTGAGCCGGGTCGGGCACGCTCGGGCTCTCTAGTACGTAACCTCATTGAGATCAACGGCTTCGGGTGATACACAAACCCGTTCGGGGGGGCTTGGCATCGCGCGGAGCGGTGGCACATCGTAGATCCAATGGCGGAGCTCCCCGAAGTGACGATCGTGATGCCGGCGTACAACGCCGCTCATTTCGTCACACGTACGATCCCCGCCGCAATCGCTGCCGCACGCGGTGGGCGTGTGCTTTTGGTCGACCCGGGCTCCACCGACCGCACGGGTGAGGTGGCCGCGGCGCTTGGTGCCGAGGTAGTGCGCCTGCCCGAGCGCGCAGGCCCCGCCCACGCACGCAACGTGGGTGTGAGCCACGTGCAGAGCGAGGTCGTGCTGTTCATCGATTCGGACTGCGTGGCCCACCCCGACGTCGTGGACCGCGTCCGGGCCGCATTCGCCGCGGACCCCGAGCTGGTGAGCCTGACCGGCTCGTACGACTCCACACCCCCTGAGCAGAACTTCTTCTCGCAGTACATGAACCTGCGGCATCACGTCACGCACCAGCGCGCCAACACCGAGAACGCCGGCTTCTGGGCCGGCTGCGGTGCGGTTCGTCGCGAGGCGTTCGTGAAAGTGAACGGCTTCGACGCTGCGCGTTTCCCAATGCCGATGATCGAGGACATCGACCTCGGCCTGCGTCTTTCGCCGCTCGGCCGTTGCAAGCTCGACCCACAGCTGCACGTCACGCACTTGAAGCTGTGGACCATGCGCGGCGTGATCGAGACCGACATCAAGAGCCGCGCCATCCCGTGGGCCAAGTTGATTCTCGACACTGGGAAGTTGCCGAACGACCTCAACCTGCGGACCAGCCAGCGCATCGCTGCCGCGCTATCGCTTCTGGTGCTCCTGGCCGTGCCCGGCATCCCGCTCGCGCTGCTCTTCGGCATGTTGGGTGGGAGCCATGCGCAGGACGCATGGTTGATCGCCCTGTCCTTGTCCGTACCCGTGCTGGTCTCGGCGGCGATCTTTTCCGACATGTTGCGCAGTCTGGCCGCGATTCGCGGGCCGTTCTTCGCGCTCCAGTACTTCTTGTTTCATCAGGTGCACCTGTTCTACAGCGCGACCACGTTCGCTATGCTGAGCCTGGTGCACAAGCTCGCGCACAAAGCAAAGCCAGCGAGCAGCGAAACCTGAATGAAGGTTGCGTACCTCGTCAATTGTTACCCGCGGGTCAGTCATACGTTCATCCGGCGTGAGATCGCCGCGCTCGAGCGGCAAGGCGTGGTGGTCGATCGCTACACCCTGCGCCGGGAGACCTCGCTGCTGGTCGATGCGGCGGACCGAGCCGAAGCCGAAAAGACGCGCGCCATCTTGGACGTCGGCGTCACGGGCTTGCTCGGCGCGCTGTTCGCGAGCGCGATCACTCGCCCAGCCGCGACCTGGCGCGCGCTCGCGCTCACGCTGCGCATCGGTTGGCGTTCGGAGAGTGGCGCCCCGAAGCATCTCGCGTATCTCGCGGAAGCTTGTGTGCTGCGGACCTGGCTTGCTGCCAGCGGTGCGACTCACGTGCATGCCCACTTCGGCACGAACTCCACGACCGTCGCGATGCTCTGCCACGAGCTGGGCGGCCCGGGCTACAGCTTCACCGCGCACGGCCCCGAAGAGTTCGATAAGCCTTTGATGCTCGGCCTCGCCGCCAAGATCGAACACGCGCGGCTGGTGGTGGCGATCAGCGATTACGGTCGAAGTCAGCTGTATCGTCACGCGCCTCACGCGCTCTGGTCCAAGATTCACGTCGTGCGCTGCGGTCTCGATGCCGAGCTGCTCACGGCCGAGGCGATGCCGCTGCCCGAGCGCGTGCGCGTCGCCTGCGTGGCGCGCCTGCACGAGCAGAAGGGTCAGCTGCTGTTGCTGGACGCGATGGCGAGCTTGGTCAGCGCCGGTCTCGACATCGAGCTGGTGTTGGTGGGCGACGGCGAGCTGCGCGCGGAGCTCGAGCAGCTGATTGCGCAGCACGGCCTCGCTGCGCGCGTGTCGATCACGGGCTGGGTGGATGCCGCGCGCGTGCGCGCAGAAATCGAAGCCGCGCGCTTGTTCGTGCTGCCGAGCTTCGCCGAGGGTCTGCCGATCGTCGTGATGGAAGCGCTCGCACTCGGTCGTCCGGTCGTCACGACGCAGATCGCGGGCATACCCGAGCTGGTCACGAGCGAGGTCGGTTGGCTCGTGCCTGCAGGTTCGGTCGAAGCGCTCGCGCTCGCATTGCGAACGGCGGTGACCACGGCCACGCCCGAGCTGCAGCGCATGGGTCGACTCGGGCAAGCCAAGGTGCGCAGCTTACACGACGTGGACGCCTCTGCGACGCAGCTGCGCGAGCTGTTCGAGCAAGTCAGCCGCGCTTGAAGAGCACGCTGTTCTTCCAGTGATCGAGCAGATGTTTCGGCGGGTCGCCGTCTTGCTTGCGCGTCAGCACGTGGCGCGCGCGCGACAGACCGAAGCTCGTGCCGAAGAGCAGATCGGCGCTGATCGCATAGGCGAGCCCGTGGTTCTTCGTGAAGTAGCGGCGTCGCGATGCGAACCAATACTCGGGCGTGCGCGGAGGGCGCCGGTTGCGCTGCGTGACGCCCGTGCTCTGCCCGGCGATGTGCACCACGTGACTCTGCGGCACGTACCAGGTCGGCCAGCCCGCTCGCTTCGCGCGCAAGCAGAAGTCGGTTTCCTCGTAGTACAGAAAGTACCCGTCATCCATCAGGCCGATGTCGCGGAACACCTGCGAGCGGATCATCATGCTCGCGCCCGGCACCCAGTCGATCGGGGCTTCGGTCTTGCCCATGCGTTGGGCCACCACGTGCTCGCTCAACAGGCGCGTCACGACACCGAGCTGCAAGCCCCGATCGAGCTCGCTCCACACGCTGGGAAAGCGAAACGCGTACGGCCAATCCTCGCCTTCGTCGTCTTCGAAGCTGCTGCCGGCAATGCCCACGTCGGGCCGGCGATCCATGAAGGCAAGCAGCTCTTTCACCGCGCCAGGGTAGATGCGCGTATCGGGATTCAAGAGCAGCACGTACGCGGGAGGCTTCGCTGACGCCAGCGCAGGCGCGATCGCGCGGTTGTTGCCGTACGCGAAGCCGCCGTTCTTGTCCGACAAGTCGAGCGTGACCCACTCCGAGAAGCCGCGCGTGCGGATGCCTTCCTCGAGCGCAGGGCCATCGCCCGAGGCGTTCTCCACGACGACCACGTGCGCATCGGGTACTCCGCGCAGCTCCGGCTCGAGCGAAGCCAGGCAGTCCAGAGTCAAACGCGCGGACTTGTAGTTCACGATGACGATCAGCACCCGTTCGTAGCTCGTGGTCATGATGTCTTCTTTATACATGCGGCCATGCGCTCGGCCATGGTCGCCACGTACGGCTCCTGCAACATGCTGGCGTGACCACCCGGCATGTCGAGCACCTCGAGCGGCCGGCGCAGGCGCGGCTGCCAGCCGAGCAGCGGATCCTCGTACAGGTGCACGAACGCCTCGTCGCCGCCTTCACCGCCGGTCGCGCGAAACAACGCCACGTGGGCGTTCGGCGCGCGGCTCGGCACGTACTCTTCCTGCGCGAGATCGTAGACCGTGCGCACCGACAGGTGCTGCAGGCGTGGGGGGACGACTTTTCCACGTTCGAGCACCTGACGCAAGTCCGCGAAGCGCGTGCGCTGGTCACGCGCCGCCAGGCGTGTCTGCGTCTCGTACACGATCACGTTCTTGAGCTTGGCGGCGGCGCGCTGCAGGCGGCTCTCCTCGCCATGCGCGCCGGAACTGTTAGCTGCAACCTTCGCCTTGTTGGCGTTGGCGGCGATCAGCTCGGCGCTCGGCGCATCCGGTGGCGGAGGCGGCTGCGAGCGCCCACGCAGCGCGTTCACGAAGCGCGTGAGGCGCCGCTTGCTCTGGATGCCGCGCTTCGGCTTGGCTTCCGGGTCGGCCGAGTCGAGCAGCGCGACCAGCGGCACACGCCGTCCGCGTGCCTCGAGCTGCAACGCCATCTCGAACGCGATCGTTCCGCCCGCGCACATCCCGCCGAGCCAATACGGCTCGTCCGGCGCTTCGCGCGTGACGAGATCGAGATAGTGCTTGGCCATGTCCGGGATGCGGGTGTGGCGCATGGGCACGCGCGCATCGCCGAGCGGCTCGATCCCGTAGACCGTCACTTCCTCTGGTAGGCGCCGCGCAAGGTTCAAATAGAGTAGCGTCTCGCCATCGCCGTCGTGCACCAGAAAGAGCTTGGGGCCCCCGGGCTTGCCCTTGCGCAACGTACGGAGCGAGCTGTGGGCTTCCGAGCGCTCGCTGTCCGCGATGCGCAGCGCGAGCGCCGCCACTGTGGGCGCATCGAGAATAGTCGTCATCGGTAGCTTCACGCTGTAGCGCTCGTCCAGCTCCGCGAACAGTTGCGCGGCTGCCAGCGACGTGCCCGAGAGCGCGGTGAAATCGTCGTTTACCCCGACTCGATCGATGTGCAACAGGCGCTGCCAAAGCTCGCACAGCTCTCGCTCGAGCACGTTGCGCGGCGCAGTCCACGCAACGTCGAGCTCAGGCCGCGTCGTGATCGCGCTGGCTTCGATGGCCGCGTGCACGGCATCGACGGAACGCCATTCACTTGTCACGCGCTGCAAGACGGCGCTGGCACTGTAGCGCGCCGTTTCGTTGCCGACGGCGGCAGCAGGGCCAGTCTTCCCGCCCGTGCGCGCCAGCTCGAGCTGCGCCGCCGCGTCCGCGCCGGGGCGATACTCGAGTCCGGCCGCGAGCTCCGCATCGATCGTGTAGCGGGTGCCACCCGCAATCGGTTCCGCGGGTACGCCCAAGCTCTCCAGGAAGTTCTGCGCCGGTTGATTCTTCTTGGTCGGCGAGAACGGTGCTTCGATGCTGCGAGCACCACGCGCGAGCGCGAGCTTGCCGAGCTCGCGCAGCATCGCGTGCTCGACGCCGCGACCGAGCACGCGACAGCTGAGGAGCAGCGTATCGATACGCAGGACCTCGCCCTGTGCACCGAAGATCATCACGCCGACCAGACCGTACGCGCCGAAGCGGTCGCTGACCGTCACGCGCATGCACTCGAGCCCTGTGCTGGTGAGCTGCGCCATGTCGGCCTCGTTGCGACGGATGGTCGTGAAGTTGAACTGGTTGGTGCGGCCCGTGAGCTGTGCGATGCGCGGAATCTCGCCGGGCACGGGTGGCGCGATGTCCACCTCGAGCTCGAGCCCTTCGAGAAACGCGGCGATGTTGCCTGCTTGGCGCTCGAGCGAGCTGCGCTGCGCGTTCTCCTGGTACATGCGCGTGCGCATCCGATCTTCCTCGGTCACCTGCAACCGATCGAGCGGCCACAAATGCTCCAAGAACGACGGAATCTGCGTGTCGTCCTTGGGCAGCATGAACGTGAGCACTTGCGGATGCGCCGCGAGCATGTGCGCGCATTCGACCGGGTTGTCGTCGATGAACAGGAAGCTATCGAGCCCGAGGTTCAGCTCGCGCGCGAGCTCGGCGATGTTCCGTGCCTTCGGCTGCCAGTCGATGCGATAGCCCACGAGGTGCTTTCGCGTCAGCAGCATACTTGCGTGGTGGTCGAGCACCTCGAGCACGTCTTCTTCCGCATTCTTGCTGAGCAGACAAAGCACCACGCCGCGCGTCTGCTGCTCGATCACGGCGCGTTGCAGCGCGAGCATGCCCTCCGGCACCGTGATGCCGCGCAGGCCGTCTTCGCCCACGACGCCGCGCCAGAGCGTGTTGTCGCAGTCCAGCGCGATCACTTTGATGGCCGGTGTCTTCAGCGCGTAGATGCGCCGTGCGATCGCAGTGCCGAGCGCGCTGAAGAATGCAGGCGCATACGGAATGTGGCCGATCTCATCGCGGCGCGCGTCGTAGATCACCGGTACGGGGTACGGCGACAGCGCTCGTTCTTCGAGCAGCTGCACACTCGGCAGATCTTGCACACGCGCGAGCAAGGTCTCGGTGAGCCGTGCGAACAGCGCGCACTGCTCGCGATTCGCCTGCGCCGCGGTCGAGGCGGGTCCGATCCAGAGTAGCGTCGGGGTGGCTTGGCGGCTCGCGTAGCTGCGCAGCGCCGACGCCAGCTCTTCGACCCGGGCCGAGAGCAGCGCTTCGTGATCACGGCCGGCGTCGACGGCGTTCGCGAAGCGCAGGAAGTCCTCGAAGCGCACTAGCACCAGGTTCACGCCGCCGTCATTCTGCCCGAGCGCGCTCATCGGGTCGAGCAGCGCTTGGAAGACTTGGCTGTACGGCGCATGCTCGACATCGCCCGCGAAGCCGAGCTGATCGAGCCAGAAGCGCAGGGGGGCTTCGATCGGATTCGCAGTGAACGTGGCGGCGATCGCGACGCGCAGAGCGAGTCTTTCACGGCCGACCGATCCCTGGCGCGCGGAATCCTCGCTGGCCCCTCTGTCCAAGCCGCCTGCGGCTACGGTTTCCTTTACCGTGTCCTCTACGGACTCCTTGACGCCGCCGTTCGCCATTTCAGGACCTGCGGGCCCGCAGCACGTCCGCGAGATTCTCCTGCCACGGTCGCGACGGTCCGAGCAGCGACTCGGTGCGCGCGAGGTCGAGCACGCTGTACGCGGGTCGCTGTGCTGGCCGTACGAACTCGGCGCTGGTGCAGGGCTCGACGCGTGCGCTCGCGCCCTCGAGCCGGACGATCTCGCTCGCGAAGTCGTACCAAGTGCACTCGCCGCCGTCCGTCACGTGATACGCGCCGCGTGCGCCCTGTGTCGCGAGCGCGAAGGAACGCTCGGCCAAGTATTCGGCGCTCGTTGGTCGGCCGCGCTGGTCGTTCACGACGCGCAGTGCGGGCCGCTCGCGCGCAGCACGCGCGATCGTGTCCACGAAGTTCTTTCCCCACGGGGCGTACAGCCAGCTCGTGCGCACGATCAGGTACTCGGCGCCCGACGCTTCGAGCAGCTCCTCGCCCCTGGCCTTGCTGCGTCCATAGGCATTTTGCGGTGCGCGCGGAGCGTCCACCGGGTACGGCGTGCTGGCGCGTCCGTCGAACACGTAGTCGGTGCTGAAGTGCAAAAGGCACGCGCCGACCGCGCGGCAGCGCGCCGCGAGCAGGCCTACGCCTTCGGCATTCACTGCGTTGGCGTCCGCCTCGTGCTGCTCCGCGCCATCCACGTCGGTGTACGCGGCGCAGTTGATCACGAGCGAGCAGCCCGGCTGCACGGCGCGCTCGATACTGCTGGCGTCGCGCAGATCCAGGCTCGGGTACGACAGGGCGTCGAACGGCAATCGCTGTCCTGGGATTCGCGTTCGCGAAGCCCCAGCCTTTCCTTCGAACAGCGCGGAGAATGCGCGCCCGAGCATGCCGTCGGGGCTGATCAAGAAAAGAGGTGCAACGCGCTTCGGTTCGGTCGACATCGGCTCGTGGGGCTGTGGAGCGTGACTGGAGCGTGAGGGTTCTGGCTCAGTAGCGCGGCAGGCGGTCTTGAGCGACCTCGGAGAGGCGTGGCGCCTTCTGATCCTTGGTAGATAGGGCCGGTTCTGCGATCGGCCAGGGGATGGCCAGCGCGGGATCGTTCCACGCGAGGCTGATCTCGGTTTCGGGGTGGTACAGGTCCGTGCACTTGTACGCGAACAGGGCTGCGTCGGACGTCACGCAGAAGCCGTGAGCGAAGCCCGGCGGGATGTACAGCTGGTGCTTGTTCTCGGCCGAGAGCGTGTGCCCCGTCCAGCGGCCGAAGCTCGGCGAGCCCACACGCGCGTCGACCGCGACGTCGAACACTTCCCCTTCGAGCACGTACACGAGCTTGCCCTGCGCGAACGGATTCTGCAGATGCAGGCCGCGCAGGATGCCGCGTTGCGAACGCGAGATGTTGTCCTGCACGAACTGGTGCGGCACACCGGCCTTCGCGTAGCGCTCCGCGTGCCACGACTCGAAGAAGAAACCGCGCGTGTCACCGAAGACCGCAGGCTCGATCAACAGCACATCAGGCAGACTCGTGGTCAGTACGCGCATCGTGTCTCACCGAGCATGTCAGGCACCCTGTGCCACGTCGAGCAAGTACTGCCCGTACGCAGTCTTGGCCAGCGGCCCCGCGAGGCTGCGCAATTGCAGCGCATCGATCCAGCCAAGTCGGAACGCAATTTCCTCCGGACACGCGATTTGCAGCCCCTGGCGAGCTTGCAGCGTCTGCACGAAGTTCGCCGCTTGCAGCAGCGCATCGGGTGTACCGGTATCCAGCCACGCCGTTCCCCGACCGAGCTTCTCCACGCGCAGCGTACCGCGCTCGAGATACAGCCGGTTGAGATCCGTGATCTCCAGCTCGCCGCGCGTCGAGGGCTTGAGGCTCTTCGCCAACGCGACCACCTCCGAGTCGTAGAAGTACACGCCAGTCACCGCATAGTTCGAGCGAGGCTGTGCAGGCTTCTCCTCGATGCTGATGGCGCGATCGTTCGCGTCGAATTCCACGACGCCGAAGGCCGTTGGATTCTTGACCCAGTATCCGAACACCGTGGCACCGCTCGTGCGCCCCGCCGCGGCGCGCAGCGCCTCCGCGAGACCCGCTCCATAGAAGATGTTGTCGCCCAGCACGAGCGCGCAGCCCGCCCCCGCGATGAATTGCTCCCCGATCAGGAACGCCTGCGCGAGCCCATCCGGGCTCGGTTGCACTGCGTAGTTGATCTTCATGCCCCACTTTGCGCCGTCGCCCAGCAAGCTCGCAAACGTGGCGCGATCCTGCGGCGTCGTGATCACCAGCACGTCCCGCACGCCCGCGAGCATGAGCGTCGTGAGCGGGTAGTAGATCATCGGCTTGTCGTACACGGCCATGAGCTGCTTGCTCACGGCCTGCGTCAGCGGATGAAGTCGCGTGCCGGTGCCACCGGCGAGAATGATGCCCTTCTCGATCACGGCGTACCTCCCGTGGTCTCGCGTGTGCTCTGTGTCTGCCGCGCCGCGTAGTTCGTCTCGATCCACTGACGGTATTCGCCCGAGCGCACGTCGTTCACCCACGAGGCGTTCTGCAGATACCAGCGCACCGTGTCGCGAATACCGCTCTCGAAGTCGCGCTTCGGCTTCCAGCCGCACTCCGCGATCACCTTGCTCGCGTCGATGGCGTAGCGCTGGTCGTGACCGGGCCGATCCGGCACGAAGCGAATCAAGTCCAGCAGTGTCTGCTCCGCGACGCCTTGCTCACGCGCGACCAAGCTGCAGATGGTCTTCACCACGTCCAAGTTCTTCTTCTCGTTGCGGCCGCCGACGTTGTAGGTATGGCCGAGTCGCCCCTTCTCCATCACCGCCCAGATCGCTTCGCAGTGATCTTCCACGTACAGCCAGTCGCGTACGTTGCTGCCCTGGCCGTAGACCGGCAACGGCTTCTGTTCGGCGGCGTTCAGGATGATCAGCGGGATGAGCTTCTCCGGGAACTGATACGGCCCGTAGTTGTTCGAGCAGTTGGTGATCTTGGCTGGCAAGCCATACGTGCGGTGGTATGCGCGCACGAGGTGGTCACTGGAAGCCTTGGACGCCGAGTACGGGCTCGACGGGTCGTACGCCGTCTGCTCGGTGAAGAGCCCCTTCTCGCCCAGTGAGCCGTACACCTCGTCGGTGCTGACATGGTGGAACAGCTTGCCCGTGCCGGCAGGCAGCGCGCGGAACGCTTCCAGTAGGTTGAAGGTTCCGGTGATGTTCGTCTCGATGAACGAGTCCGGCGCGTGGATGCTGCGGTCCACGTGACTCTCGGCCGCGAAATGCACGACGATCTGGGGGCTGTAGCGTGCAAACACCTCGCGTACGGCCGAACGGTCGGCGATGTCTACGCGCTCGAGCAGATAGTTCGGCCGATCCGCAATCGAGACCAAGTTCTTTAGGTTGGCCGCGTAGGTGAGCGTGTCGACGTTGATGAAGCGATGCTCTGGGTGCCGAGGCACGAGCAAGTTCAGGAAGTTGGAGCCGATGAAGCCGGCGCCGCCCGTGACGAAGATATCCATGGCCCACCAATCTAGCGCATTCGCGGGCCCGTGCGCGTCAATCTCGGGGCTTGCGGGACGGACACGCACCTGCAGCGAGCGTCAAAACGCTAAAAGGGTGACGCAGACGCGCCACCCTTTTCAGGAGGAGGAAGAAGCCCGTTACGAGTCAGACCACGGTGCGACGACGACGACCCGTGATGACCAGAGCACCGCCGAGCAGGAGCGCCATGGCGCTACCGGCGAGGTTCGGATTGAGCTCCGGCACGTTCACGCTCGGACCGCGCGGATGCCAGGCGTGACCAAAACGCAGCTTGTTCAGCTTCTGTTGGTACGTCTCAATGCGGTGTACGCGCTCGGCCAAGCACTCGGCTCGGTGGGCACGCGCTTCGAACTCCTGCTCCGAGAGCAGCTTGTCTTTGGCAAAGACGCTTGCGGTTCCTCCGAGAATGAGGGCGCCAGCGAGAACAAAGGTTGAAAGTGTGCGGGTCATGGTCTTCTCCAACTCCTGAGCCCAGCAATGCAGCTGGTATGCCAAGGTGCGCTCAAATATTGCCGCATTGAAACTATTGGGTTTTCTCTGCGGGATCATTTGATTACGTCCTCGCCTTGCAGGTAAGCGCCGGCATGCCGACCGCCACCTGTAAAAACATTTGCACGAACTGCGCAGAACAGGGATCGCAACTAGTACATCGCGACTACCGCACCAGGACCCGATAGCCGCTCTTGGACCACGGCCCGGACAGCTCGTGGCCGTGTGCCAGAAGCCAGCGCTGCGCGGCTTGCGAGCGTGGCTCTCGGCCGAGCGTGTCGTCCGGGGTGAACACGAATCCCGCCAGTCCGAGATCGCGTGTGAGCTGCTCCTCCGGCTGCAGTGGGAGTTGGTCGAAGCCAATGCCGCTGCGGCCCAGGTAGCCCTGGAGCAGCTCGTGGTCCCGGGCCAGGAAGCTCGGATATGCCCCGGGTGAGGCGGAAAGGTGCGGGGCGAGCGCGGCTGCAATGGCTTGGTACGGTGGGGCCGGGGCCACGAGGCGTTCCGCCGCCGCGAAGGCGACCAGGCCGACCCCGAGCAGGACCGGCAGCGCTGCGAGCGACCGGCGTTTCAGCCACGTGACGCCGAGTAGCGCCACGAGCAGCATGCCGAACGGGTGCGCCAGCAGGTACCAAGCCGGAAGAGTCGGAGCTAGCGTCAGCAGGCGCGCGAGCGGGACCAGCAAACCTGACGCGACACACCACGCCATACCGAGCCGGACCTGCCCGCGCGCCGCTGGCTGCATCTTCTGCGGCGCGTTCGCCAGCGCGGCCAGACAGAGCCCAGCGAGCATGTACAGGAACGGTTGGACTGCGAGCGAGTACTCGGTGGTCTTCACCGCCGGCACCGAGAGCGCCACCAAGGCTGCCAGCGCGCCTGCAATCAACGCGAGCACGCGGGCGGCGCGCCGTGACGGAGCTCGCAGCGCTTCACCGAGGCCGAAGAGCACGAGCGGTGCGAGGAAGAAGTGATCGCGGTAGAGCGCGAGCGGATAGTAGAACGCCGACCGACTTTGCTCCGCGTAGCGCGTGAGCGCGCTCAGCTTGTCGCCCGTCACGCCTTGGCCGCTGAAGATGCCCAGGTACACGTGCGAAAGCCAAAGAGGCAGGTCGCTCGGCGCGACGATCGCCACGAATGAAACGTGTGCGCTCGCGAGCAGCAAAAAGCCGAGCGCGCCGAAGGCTACGCTGCGCCGTAAGCCCGTGGATGCGCCATCTCTTCGCACGGCAGCCGCTTCGACCACGCAGAATGCAAACAGCGCGAACGCGTACGGCACGATCAGCCAGAGCTTCGTCAGAAACGCCAGACCGAGGCATGCGCCCCCGATGAAACACCGCAGGCGCGCACGCGCGAGCGCACCGCGCACGAACCAGAACAAGCCGGCGGCACCGAACGCCGTGAGCACCGGTTCGTATTCGATGCGGCGAAACTCCGAGAGCAGCGCCGGCGAGGCGGCCATCAGCAGCGCCGTGTAGACGCCGGCGCTCGGATCGACCAACGCGCACAGGCGCGCGCTGAAGACGATCGTCACGCACAGCGCGACAAACGACACGAGCGCCATGCCCGACAGGCCGGTGCGCGCAGGCGTGAGCGAGAGCAGCAGCGGATAGCAGGGCAGGTTGCCGAGCGCGGGCAGGTCTTCCGTGCGCCAATCGGCGCGGCCGCCGGGATATACCGAGGGCCGCACGAACAGCTCGCGGCTGTGCCGAATGTTCTGCGCCATGGTCACGTTCACGCCTTCGTCGGGCATGCTCAGCTCCGGGCGCAGCACGCCGCTCGCGAATGCGTAGCCGGCGCTGAGCACGAAGAACGCGAGCACGAGCGGAGGCAGCGTGAGGCTGCGCGCTCTTGCGCCGTCGGGTCCGCTGTCGCGGCTCGTGTTTACGTCGGTCGCATCGAGGCGCTGCGGGTCGAACGCGAAGAACTTGGCGCCGACGAAGTTGAGCAGCGTCGCGAGCATGATGCCGATCACGTTGCTGACGACGTACCCGTGCCCTGCGTCGATGCCTTCGAGCGCGATGAAGGCCTGGATCGCGAGCATGCGCACGGCGAGGCCCGCCAAGTTCGTACCGACGTACGTGACGTACGAGAACAAGACAGGGAGCTCGCGCGCTTGCCGGAACGTGTATTTGCGGTTGAGCACGAAATTGCTCGTGACGGCGACCGCGAAGCCGAACACCGCACACAAGCGTGTGTCGAGGCCGAGCCACTCCTTGAGCGAGATCACGGTCGTGAGATCGACCAGCATGCCGATCACACCCACCACGCAGAACTTCACGAGCTCTGCGAGCGCGGGATAGCGATACGCGTAGAGCTTCGTCAGGTGCGAGGCGTACTCCAGGAAGACGCGCGCGCTCTGCTTACTCTCGCCGAGCTCGCGATCCGTGAAGATGATCGGGACTTCCGCGACGCGCACCGGCGCGGCCTTCACTACGATCTCGAGCACGATCTTCCAACCGACGGGATCGAGCTTCAGGTTCGCGAGCAAGCTGCGACGCAGCGCCATGAAGCCCGTCGTCGGGTCGGTCATGTTGGTCACGCCGAACGAGAGCGCCGCTGCGAGCTTGCTCTTGAGCTGCGAGAACACGGGCCAGTCGCGCGAGCCGCCGCCGGACACGTGCCGGCTGCCGACCACGATGTCGGCCTTGTCCTGTTCGACCATCCGCACCATCGCGGGCAGAGCGTCGACCGGGTGGCTGCCGTCGGCGTCCATCACGACGCAGACCGGCGCTTCGGAGATCGCGAAGCCGGCGAGCACCGCGGTTGCGAGGCCGCGCTCGCCCGTGCGCTTCTGAACGCGCACGGGATATTCGAGCGCGAGCCTCTCGGCCACCTCCGCGGTGCCGTCGGGGGAGTTGTCATCGACCACGATCACTTCGCCCGCGATGCCTGCATCGCGCAGCGCCGCCACGATCCGCGGCACGATCACGGGCAGCGATTCGGCCTCGTTGAACGTCGGCAGCACGACCGAGACGGCGGGGTTCGACGCTTCCATTCGTAGAGCGCGCTTTAGCACGCCTTGGCGCTCGGTTTGAGCCCCGGACTGCTGCAGCTCCGGCCGTTGCTGACGTGGCTCGTGACGCCGTTACTTCTTCAAGGGTGAAGCCTTGAGCGCGGCCTTGCCTTCTTTGACGTAGACGGTGAAGCGAACGGCCTTCGCCGGATGCTTGGCCAGCACCTGATCGCGCGTCTTGATCAGCGTGCCTTCGAACTTCTCGTAGCTCAGGCCTTCGGTGGCCTCGCCGCAGTCACGACGCTGCGCGACATACTGCTCGTAGACCTCGCGGAAGTGCGCGGCCTCGTCGAACTCGGCGCCATCAGCTGCAGGGCTCACCGGCATCGACATCGTGGCGGGGGTGGCCGCAGGTGTAGCCGTGGCGAGCTTCGGGGTTGGCATCGCGGGCGCAGCGCGCGGCGGCGGGTTCGGTGCCGAACGCGGTGCGGGTGCCGGCGGTGCTGCGGGCGCCGAGGCGGCGCCTGCGTGGTCGGCGAAACCGAAGTACGGCTCGACGCTGCTCTGCGGTGTCGGCCCCAAGATCTCGTCCAGGTTCGCTTTCTTCTTGGAGGTCGGCGCGAGCTCGGCGGCCTTCTCGACGGACTTGTCGATCGCCTGGTTGATCTGATCGGTCAGCTTTCGATACAGGCCGCGCCATTCCGTGACGAGCAAGCGATCACGCTCGCCCTTGCTGATCTCTTCGATCTTGGCAAGCAGCTTCTTGTATGGCTGATCGCGCTCCAAGTAGACGAACAGCAGGCCGAGCAGCGCGGCCGCGAACGCAACGCCACCCAGGATCGGCAACGGCAGCGCCTGCACGTCCTGCGACGACGCCTTCTGCAGAGGCTCGAGCGGGCTCGCCACCAAGTGCAGCGGGCGCGCGATGGCGTAGCCGACGTTCGCGAGCGCACCGCCGCCGACGATCAGCGAGTACACGGCGCGACCGCCGGATTGCAGCGCCTGCGGCAGCGTGGCCTCGCCGTTCTTCAGGTGCTCGTCGGCGAGCGCTTGCGTGAGCGGGGCCGAGAGCTCTGCGATCGCCGCGCCGCCTTCCGCGGGCGCGAAGCTCGCGAGCACGTTGGTGCCGTAGAAGAACGCGAGCGTGCTGCCGCCGAGCGCTTGCGAGAGCTTCTCGGCGAACGCGTTGTCGAACTTGTAGCCGTGCATGATCGCGCCGACGTACTCACCGCCGTACAGCACGGGCCGCGCCGCCATGCGATATACGCGGCGGTCGTAGACCCAGACGTCGTCGCGCAAGTAGCCGTGCAGCGCGCGATCTACGAGCGGGTACGTGGCGAGGCTTGCGCCGGGTGGATTCACCTCGAGCGGGCCGAGCTGCGCGATCACGCGGCCGTCGGCGTCGAGCGCGAACCCGATGTCCGGCGCGAGGTCGGCTTCTTTCGCGCTGTCGCCGGCCGCTTCCACCATGCGCGCGACGTGCCCGCGCAGCACGTCTTTGGTGTCGCCGCTCAGCTTGGCGAGCTGCTTCTCGTCGCTGACGCCCGTGGCTTGCTTGAGCAGCGCGCCGAGCTTGTTGTCGACCGTGATGAAGCCGATGCGATCCAGACGCGCACGCGCTTCGAGGCGCAGCAGGGCGTCGAGCTCGACGCGATCGCGGCGTAGCTCGTCGCTTACCGCGTCGGTTGCCTTCGTGTTGATGATGCCCTGCGCGAGCATCGCGGAGCCTGCAGCGACCGCAGCTGCAACGGCCAAGAAGATGTACCAAAATCTCGAAAGCAACATAGGGAAGTTCTACTTGCCCGGGCTCGCTGCGGGCGCGCTCGGTGTAGCGACCGCTGGCGCCGTGAGCACCGTGGGATCGACGGTCAACGCTTTGTCGCCGACCTCGATCGCCTTCGAGGCCACCATGCTCGCGCCGTGGAACACCTCCAGCGTGTACTTGCCGGGTGCGATGTCGCTGAACGTGTAGTTTCCGTTGGCTTCCACTTTTGCGACGGCGATCAGGTCCGGCAATACGTGCAGCTCGCCACGCGCATGCGGCGCGAGTCGATCGAGCAGCGGCCAGCTCCCGGGCTTCTGCAAGTTCACGGAGCGGATTGCTTTTGGCGAGGTGGCTTCAGGCGAGAAGCCGTCGAGGCCTTCCGCATAAACTTCGTGCCCGATCTCGTCGTCGTTGCGGATGCGCACGGTCGTTCCAGTGCGCACGCACACCGTCGACGGCAGGAGCGAGCCGCCCGAGACCGCGACCTCGATCCGATCCGGCGCCTTGGCCGCGCCCGAACCGACGAGCACCACGGCCAGCTCGCGCGACGGCGACACGCGATCGCGTGCGACTTCCTTCACGCCGTTTTCGATCTGCCAGTTGTACGCAGGCCGGGGCGGCTTTGCGGGTGCCGGCGCATGGTAGCTACCGAGCACGAGCTGTCCGCGCACGTCGGCGGCAAGGGCGCCGGCGCAGAGCACCGAGCTGAGCGCGGCCAAGCTCAACGCGGTCCCGGCGTGGAGCTGCCCGCGAAGACGGCGACGTTTTCCTTGCTGCGAATCGAACACGCGAAGGAGGAGCCTAGCGAAGTTGCAGTCACGCGGTCAACGTTGCCGGCGCGACAGAATGGGGCTACACGGCCAGCGTGTCTGAAACCGCGCGCGAGATTCGAGTTGCCTACAGTCCCGACACGGACGATGCGTTCATGTTTTGGGCCATCGCGCACGGTCGCGTCGATCCGCGCGGGTATCACTTCCTGCGCGAGCGCGCCGACACCGAAGCGTTGAATCGTGCTGCGGAAGGCGCGCAGGCGCCGCACGTGAGCGCGGTATCGATCCATCAGTACGCCTATCTTGCCGATCGTTATTTGCTCTTGCCGCATGGTGGAAGCGTCGGTGTCGGCTACGGGCCGGTGGTGGTTGCGCCACACGCGTTCACGCAGGAAAAGCTGCGCGGCCTGCGGATCGGTGTGCCTGGGCTTCGCACTTCCGCCTACCTCGTGCTTCGGTTGTTGGTCCCGGACTTCACGCCGGTGATCGTGCCGGTCGCACCGTTTTCGCGCGCGTGGGAAGCGCTGAAGAGCGGCGAAGTCGACGCTGCGCTGCTGATCCACGAAGGTCGCTTGCTCTACGAGCGGGAGGGACTCTCACGCGTGCTCGAGCTGGGCGAAGCCTGGCAGGCGCTCGCCGGGCTGCCGCTACCTTTGGGCGGCAACGTGATCGCACGCGCGCTTGGGCCGCAGGTGATCGCCGAGGTCTCCGCGATCCTGCGCGACTCGATTCGCTACGCGCTCGAGCATCGCGACGAAGTGCTCTCTCATCTGCTCTCGGTCGAGGAGCGCCCGGGTGTGCCCCGTGAGCGAGCGCTGTTCGATCGCTACCTCGCGATGTACGCGAATCAGGACACACTCGACTACGGCGAACTCGGGCGCCGCGCCATCGTCGACTTGATGGAGCGCGGCGCCGCCGCTGGCATCATTCCGCACCGCGTGAACGTCGAGTTCGCACCGTAGAAGCCGGTCTGCGCAACGCGCTGGCGGTCTCTGAAAAAGATTGTATAGTCGCGCCCGCTGCTGGCCGAATGGCGGAACTGGCAGACGCGCTGGACTCAAAATCCAGTGCCCGCAAGGGCGTGTCGGTTCGACTCCGACTTCGGCTACCCACAATACCCGGAGCAGCCTACGGCTCTCCGGGTAACAGTCCCCAGAGAATCAGTCATGACCAAGCTCGCCGATTACTTGAAGAAGCAGAAGATCGACTCGCGCCGCGTGCTCGCGGCCTCGCACGGTCTCGAGAAGCTCCGCCGCGAAGACCGCGTGATTCGTCTCGCGAAGAAGCGCACCAGGGGTGCGGACGAGGCCGCGAAGGAAGTCGCCAAGGAACTGGCCACGAAGAAGCCGCGCTCGGGTCGCCCCGTGTCGGCGCCGACTCTCGCCCGCGCTCTTGCCGGCGGCACCCTCAGCGGCGCAGCCAAGACGCGCATCGTGCGCGCGCTGAACGTCGTGCTCACGAAGAAGAAGAAGAACGAAGCCACGCTGCGCGACGTGTTCTGAGGTCGTGATGGCCTCTCAGCCTCCGCTTGCGAGCGCGTCCCGTTGGCCGAGCGCATCTGATCGCGTCGCGGTCGTCGTCAACGGGAACGCGAAGCAGGTCACTGCAGAGCTGGTCGAGACACTCGACCAGATCGTGCAGAGCGGTGACCTGTTCGTCTCGCGCAGCCTCGACGAGGGCAAAGAGATTGCGCGCACCATCGTCGAGCGCGGCTATCCGACCGTGCTCACCGGCGGTGGTGACGGAACGTTCGTGCAGATGGTCACGTGGATCGCGCACGCCGCCGACGCCGTGCAGCGGCCGCTGCCGCGTTTCGGCTTGCTCAAGCTCGGCACCGGCAACGCGCTCGCCTGGGTGCTTGGCGCGCAGAACCCGCGCGGACGCGGCGTGGTCGCGGATCTCGCGCGGCTGCGTCGCGAAGGCGGCTCACGCCTTCTGCGGCTGATCGAGGTCGAAGGCCACCTCACGCCATTCGCGGGTCTGGGCGCTGATGCCATCGCTTTGCAGAACTACGCGACGATGCGCGAGCTCTTCTACAAGTCGAGCGTGCTCAAGCACATCGCTGCAGGGCCCGTGATGCACGCCTCCGCCTTCTTCGGCTTGTCGATCCCGCAGATGCTGGTGAAGCCCGAGCTCAACGTGCGTGTCATCAACGAAGGCGCACCCGCGGTGCGGCTCGGTCAAGATGGACGGCCCGTCGCGGCAGAGATCGCGCAAGGCGAAACGATCTATGCGGGTCCTGTCCGCATGCTCGCGTTCAGCACGATCCCCTACTGGGGTTTCGGGGCCCGCATCTTCCCGTACGCGGACGAGCGCGAGGACCGTTTCAACCTACGTGTCGTCAACTTCGGCTCGATCGCTGCCATGGCGAACCTGCGTGGCATCTGGCAAGGCAGCTACCGCACCGATCGCATGCACGACTTCTTGGTCGAACGCATGAGCGTGCACTGTGAGACACCGACGCCGCTGCAGATCGGCGGCGACGTGGTCGGCATGCGCCACGTGATCCACGCCGAGCTCGCCAAGCGCCCGATCCGCGTCGTGGACTACTACGCACCGCCCCCGGTCCAAGAAGTTTGAACGGTGGGCGGGTCTGTGATTCCGCCGAGAGCCGAAGGCTGCTCGGCGGGTATGTCATCAAGGCGTCGGGTTGCCGACGGCCGGCTCGGCCGCCACGGTCGTCGTCCTCGTGCGGCTCTGCCGGGCGGCGTTGCGTTCGCGCTCGCCGCTCACCAGCTCTTCGATCATGTCGCGGCACTCGGGCTTGTCGCGCAGATGCGTGAGCATTTGCGTCGAGGCCTCGTCGAAGTTCTTCTCGAAGCCGAGCGCCTCTTTCACGCGCGTTGCGATGCGATCGCGACCCGCGGACAGATCGTTCTCCAGCGCATCGGAATAGCGTTGCAGCTGCTTCCGTAGCTCCTCGATCTGCTTGCGTAGATCGGTGGCCTGCTTTTCCTTCTCCAGCGCATGTGACAGCTGGAACTCGAAGTGACGCTGCGCGCCTTCGATGCGGGCACGCGCCGCACCCACGGCTTCGAACACCTGGCGCAGCTTCGGCAGGTCGCTCGGGTTCAGGTCCGGCGCGGCCGCGCGCTTGCTGGCCTCGTCGTGCTCGCGCTTGGCCTCGCCGATCGCGCCTTCGATCTTGCGTGCGCTGTCGCGCCAGTCCGTGGCTTCGCGTAGCGCACGCGATTCCTCCGCTGCGAGCTCTTCCACTTTGCGGCCCATCTCGGCGCGCAGCGCACGACCGCGCTTCTCCGTGGCTTCGAGCTTCTGCGAATGGCTCGCCAGCTCGCCTTCGAGCCGCGCAGCGCGCGATGCGAGATCCCACAGCACGTCGGCTGCGTGCTGAATCTCGTCCGGCGGCCTGCCGTTCGGATAGCCACGCGCCAGCGCACGCTGGTAGTTGGCTGCGCGCGTGCCCCACTCCTGTACGCCTGGCGTTGGTGCCGGTGGCGGCGGCGGTGGTGCAGCCGGAGCATCGTTTTGCTGCACTTCCCAGGGCCGTCCAGGCAAGGTGCGCTGAAAGGCCTTCAGCTCTTCTTGGAGATGATGGCCGTCACGGAAGCGCTTGCTGGTTTCCTTCTCGAGCAAGCGCAGGATGATGGCTTCGGCCTGCGGTGGAATTTCGGGGCGAATGTTGCGCGGGCGCGGTGGCGGCGCGGTGCGCTGCATCTCGAGCAGCGTCTCGCGATCGCTGGAGCGGAATGGCAGCTGACCGGTCAGCATTTCGAAGAACAAGACCCCGAGCGCGTACAGATCGCATTGCGGCGTCGCGTCTTCACCGCGCGCTTGCTCGGGCGCCATGTACTCGGGCGTGCCGAACACCGCGCCTTTGGGTGCCAGGCGTGCGTCGCGCGTGAGCGCAGCCAGACCGAAGTCGAGGATCTTGACGAAGTCCTTACGGCCTCCGCCCATCGTGAGCATGATGTTGTCGCTCTTCAGATCGCGATGCACCACGCCCAAGTCGTGCGCGCGTGCCAGAGCGGCGCACATCTGCTCGATGATGTCGACGGCACGCTCCGTCGGCAGTGGACCCTTTGCGACGGCGGTCGACAGCGCGGTGCCGACGAGCAGCTCCATCACTAGGTACAGCTCACCCTCGTCGGTCTCGCCGACGTCGTGGATCTGCACGATGTGCGCGTGATCGACGCGGTTCGCGGCGCGTGCTTCGCGCAGCATCCATGCACGTAGATGCGTCTCGCTGCGCAGATCCGGCCGGATCAGCTTGATCGCGCAGACGCGATCGATGAGCACGTGGCGGGCGCGGTAGACGACGCCCATGCCACCTTCACCGAGGCGTGCCTCGAGACGATAACGACCGGCGACGGTCTTGCCGAGATAAGGATCTTGAGAACGACGAGATGCTGCTGTGGACATGCGTTTGGGTCTCTACGTGCACCAAGCGATGCGAAGCACGACCATTGAATGATACACGGGCCATCGCAGCGCTAGACAAGCGTCTCGCGCACGTCGCACAGGTCGCCCGCGACGATTCATCCCGAAATGTGGGGATCTCTACGAGCGCGCTCCGAGATCCATACCCTAAGGCGCGTACTGCGTTTCCTGTGGTACAAAAAGCGCCGTGACATTCTTCGATCTCGCGTTGCCCGACGCCACACCCGGTGTGTTGCCCGTGTTGGTCGAGGTGCCCCACGCCAGCGTGATCGTTCCCGAGGAGGTGACCCACGAGCTGGCGGCGCCCAAGGACGCGCTGTTCCGCGATGCGGACATCCACGTCGAGAAACTCTACGCAAACGCGCCGAAATTGGGCGCAGCGCTCTTGTGCGCGCGCGTGTCGCGCTACGTGGTCGATCTCAACCGAGCGCAGAACGACGTCGATGCCGCGACCGTCAGCGATCACCCGACGCCGGCGCTCGCGCAGCCGCGCGGGGTCGTCTGGCGCGCCACGACCGACGGCCGGCCCGTCCTTACGCGTCCTCTCAGCTACGCCGCGCTCAACCGGCGCCTGCAGACCTTCTACGTGCCCTACCATCGGGCGCTGCGCGAGACACTCGAAAGTCTACGCTCGCGTTTCGGCTACGCGATCTTGCTGGCCGGTCATTCCATGCCTTCGCGCGGTCGCTCCCTGCACGTGGACGTCGGAGCCCCGCGTGCCGACGTGGTTCCCGGCACGCAGGGTCGCACCACCTGCGACGCACGCATCATCGAGCTGGTCGACGCACACTTTCGCGCCGCAGGCCTCTCGGTGCGTCACGACGATCCCTACAAAGGCGGCTTCGCCACCCAGCACTACGGTCGCCCCCGCGATCACTTCCACGCGATCCAGATCGAGCTCAACCGCGCCCTCTACGTGAACGAAGAAACCTTCGAGCCCACCGCGAACTTCGTTCACGTGCAGCAGCTGCTCGACCAGCTCGTCACGAAGCTCGGCCAGCTCGAGCTCGGCAAGCGCTGATTCGCTACGCGCTGACTCGTTACGCGCTGATTGGGCAAGCGCTGACTCGGCACCGCGCGCAGAGTTATTTGGCGACGCTATCCAGCATGGCTTCGTGGCCCGACCGGACCTCGAGGCGATAGCAGCTGTTCGCGGTCTGCAGAAAGAACACGTCGTCGCCGGCGAGACGCAACACGCGTTTCACTGGCGTCGTGACGTACTCGTGCAGGCCATCGGGAAACTCGATGACGACGACGGAGCCGTTGCGTGGTGCTCGCACCAGGCGTCCCGCTACGACGCGCCCGCCCTTGCGTCCGAGTTTACGCAACACGACATCCACGTTTTGGAATCTAGCACAGGCTCTTTCGTGGGCAAAGGTCTCGTGTGAGTGTGCAGGAGTTCGGCAGCTCACTCGCGCTGTTCGAAACGAAACAGGGCGATGAAATGGGGCCCAACGGCCGGTGCGCGCAGCTCGCGAAGCTCGGGCTCCGCACATTTGGTTACAGCGCGCAGTTCCTGGCGCGTGGTGCGCCTGACCGAATGGGCCAGCGACAGCTCGACTTGGGCGGGCTTTCCGCGTCGCACCTCGAGCCGCGCCGCGAGTGAGCTGGGGCCGAGCGTGTTCTCAGTGCACGCCGGGAGTCGCTCCAGCGCTTGCCACACCTTGGCCTCGAACGCGCGGTCGCGGGCGCACGGAAAGCGATCGCCCTTACTCTCGGTGCTGAAGCAGCGCAGGTACGCGACCATACCGCGCACGATCGTGCGTGATCCGGGCTTGGTCGTGCGCGCAGGCGCGGAGTGTTCCGCCGCCGGCGCCGGACTGGCTGCGAGCGCAGGCGTCTGCGCGGGCGGAGAGGGTGCGCGCGGCGGCTCTGCGATCGCCGCGACGGGCTCGACCGGCGCGACCGGCGCGGTCCGTGGCGTTGGTGCGCTGATCAGGCGTGCCGGCGGGGTCGGCATCGGGCTGTGCGCCGGCGGCAGCGATCGCGCGGGTGCGCTCGTCGCTGGCCCTATGGATGCGGACGATGCGACCGCGCCGCTGACGTGAGCGGCGATCGCAGCCAGCCCGACGCCCGCGGCGCACGCCACGATCGCGATCGCGATCAAGGCGCCGATTCGTAGACGATCCGCGTCAGGGCTCGGCCGGTGGATCACGCTTCGCACGCACGCTGCATAGCAAAGCCCGATGGCTACGTCGCGCGGCGCGTGCGTGGCCGACCGCACGCCGCCTGCCCGCGCGGGCGTCGCGCTTGACCCTTCTGGCCGCAAACCGCATCTTCCGCGCACCATGACCAACGCGTCCGCGCGGCCTGTGCCCTTCCTGACGCGGCTGCTCCGCGGTGCGCTCGTGTTCGACGGCGCGATGGGTACGGCTCTCTACGAGCGCGGCGTGCTGTACACATCGTGCTTCGACGAGCTGTGCGTGTCGCGCCCGGAGCTGGTGCGCGGCGTGCACGAGGCGCATCTGCACGCGGGGGCCGAGGTGCTGGGCACCAACTCGTTCGGCGCGAATCACCAGCGCCTCAAGCTGCATGGTTTCGATGCGCAGGTGCGCGCGATCAACCATGCCGCCGTGCGCATCGCGCGCGAGGTCGCAGGCGATCGCGCGTATGTCGCGGGCAGCGTCGGACCGACGGGCCTGCTGCTGAAGACGCTCGGGGACTCCGATCGTGCCGCGATCGAGGACGCGTTTCGCGAGCAGTGTGCGGCGTTGGCAGAGGCTGGCGTCGATCTGATCTCGCTCGAGACGTTTCGTCAGCCGGAAGAGATTCGGCTGGCGCTTTCGGCGGCGCGCGCCGTCGTCGGTGATCTGCCGGTGATCGCCTCGGTCTCGTTCGATGCGTTCGGCACGATGGCCGATGGCTTGGGCCCCGAAGAAATGACCGACAGGCTCGTGGCCTGGGGCGCTGCCGCTGTTGGCGTCAATTGCGCGGACGGACCTGCGGGCGTGTACGAGATGGCGACGCGCATGCTCGGCCGGGGCTCACCCGAGGTGCCCGTGATTGCGCAGCCCAATGCGGGCCTACCGCAGCGTGTCGAAGGCCGCTTCGCGTACATGGCTACGCCGGAGTATTTTCAGCTATACGCGCGTCGGCTGTTCAAGGCGGGCGTGAAGGCCGTCGGTGGGTGCTGCGGCACCACGGCCGAGCACGTGAAGAAGATTGCAGCGGCCGCGCGCATGGTTGGCGGCTCGGGTGGGGACGCGGGCGGTGGTATGCGCGACGGCGCCGACGACGCGCCTGTCTCGGTCGCGTTCATCGAGCCGACGAAGCTGCGTGACAAGGGTGCGCTCGGTATGCAGCTGACGCAGGCCAACGAGCATTTCGTCGTGTCGGTGGAAGTGAACCCGCCGCCGGGCCTTTCACTGGAGCGCGCGCTCGACGGTGCGAAGCTGCTGCGAGACGGCGGCGTCGACGTGATCAACGTGGCAGACGGACCGCGCGCCAGCGCACGCATGGGCAACCTGGCGCTGTGCATGCGCATTCGAGAGCAGCTCGGCATGTCGACGCTGCTGCATGTGACCACGCGTGATCGCAACTTGCTGGGCCTGCTTGGGCACTTGCTCGCGGCGCACGAGCTGGACGTGCGCAACCTGGTCGTGATCACCGGCGATCCGCCGAAGATGGGTGACTTGCCCGACGCGACACCCGTGTACGACCTCGATTCGATTGGCTTGCTGCGCCTGATCAGCGGTCTCAATCGCGGCGCCGACCCGGGTGGCAAGCCGCTCGGGGCTGCGACTTCGTTTCTGTGCGCGACCGGAGTCGAGCCGGCGGCGCAGGACTACGCGCGCGAGCTCGGCCGTCTGCGCGCGAAAGTGAGCGCGGGGGCCGAGCTGATCATGACGCAGCCCGTGTACGACGAAGCGCTGCTCAACCGCTTGCTGGCCGACATCGCGCCGCTCGGCGTGCCGGTGCTCGTGGGCCTTCTGCCGCTCGCGAGCCACCGCAACGCGGAGTTCCTCCACAACGAAGTGCCTGGTATGCGCGTGCCCGACGCGATCCGTGAGCGCATGCGGCAGGCCGGGCAGGGCGAGGCCGGCCGCGCCGAAGGCGTGCGCATCGCGCGCGAGATGCTGGAGAGCGTGAAGGATCGCGTCGCGGGCGCGTACATCATGCCGCCGTTCGGTCGCTATGATCTTGCGCTCGACGTGATTCGAGGCGTCGTACGATGAGCTCCGGAATCGCTCGAGTTGCTCCGTTGCTCTTGCTGCTGTCGGCTGCATGCTCGTCCATTCCGCGGCCCGCGTATCCGATTGCCGATGCGACGTTGGCGACCGCGCGCGAGCAAGCCAGCAATGCCGACGTGAAGGCGATTCGTGCGGAAGCACGGGTCGAGCAGCGCGGTCGTGACGGGCGGGTGCGTGGCACCGTGTTGATGTTCGTCGAGCGCGGCGAGCGAGTGCGCTTCGACGTCATGACGCAGTTCGGGCCTGTCGCGATCCTGACCGGCGACCGCGAGCACTTCGCCTACGCGGACCTGCGCGCGAACCGCTATCTGACCGGTGCGACCTGTCCGAAGAACATCGCGCGTCTGCTCGGTGTGCCGCTGTCGGTCGACGAGACCTCGCGCTTCCTGCTCGGCAGTACGCCGTTGATCGCTGCTGAACACAGCACCATCGTCTGGAACACGGAAGGGTTCTACCGGGCGACGCTGTTCGCGCACGATGGTCAGCGCCAGGAGCTCGACCTCGCCGTGTACGACGCGGATCGCGCTCTGCCGGCGGCGAAACAGCGGCTCTATCTCGTGAGATCCGAGCTGCACGCCGTGGATGGGCGTACGCTGTGGCGCGTGACGTACGCGGATCATCAACCCGTGCAGCTCGGCGCCGAAAAGGTGCTCGCGCCCTTTCGCGTGCGCGTCGAGCAGCCGAGCGCCGGCACCGACACCATGATTCACTTCAAGCGCATCACGCTCAACCCGACCATTCCCGCCGAGGCGTTCACGCAGACGCCGCGCGGCGGCATGATCGAAGAGGAGGCGAGCTGTGAATGACCGCGTACGAGACCCCGCGCGAGACCCCGCGCGCTTTCGTCCCGTGTCGGCGCGCAGCGTGCCGCGCTTTGCAGGCGTGTCCACGTTTCTGCGCTTGCCGCTGCACGATGACGCCGCCGATCTCGACGTGATGATCTGCGGCGCGCCGTTCGACGGTGGCACCACGTTTCGCCCGGGCGCCCGCTTTGGTCCACGCGCAGTGCGGGCCGCGAGCGCGCTCACGCGCGGGTATCATCCCGCGCAGGGCCTCGACATCTTCGAGAGCCTGCGTTGCGCCGACGGGGGCGACATTCTGTGCGTGCCGATGAGCATCGATCGCACGCTGGCTGCCATCGAGGAGCGCACGGCGGAGATCGCGGGCAAGGGCGCGCTGCCGGTGCTGGTCGGCGGCGATCACACGATCGCGCTCGGCTCGCTGCGCGCGCTTGCGAAGCAGCATGGGCCACTCGGCCTCATTCACTTCGACGCGCACAGCGACACGTACGGTCCAGCCTGGGACATCGAGATCCATCACGGCACGGTGTTTCGCAATGCGCTCGACGAGGGCCTCTTGCGCGCGAACGACGTGCTGCAGATCGGCATCCGCGGGCCGTTCGCGACCGGCTATGACCTCTCGCTCGCGCGTGGCCGCGGCGTGCGCATCGCCATGATCGACGAGATCAAGCAGAACCTGGCTGCCGTTGGCGACCTGATCGCGGAGTTCTCGGCGCGCGGCAAGTGCTACGCCAGCTTCGACATGGACGCGGTCGACCCCGCGTATGCGCCCGGCACCGGCACGCCCGTGCCAGGCGGCATGACCAGCTACGAAGCGCTCGCGCTCGTGCGCCGCATCGCAGGTCAGCACGTGGTGGGCGCCGACATCGTCGAGATCTCGCCCGATCACGATCTCTCGGGCAACACCGCGCTTTTGGCCGCTACCGTGCTCGCCGAGCTGCTCGCCGCCATCGCGCGCGGAAGGCGACCGACGCCGTGACAGCTGGAACTGTACCCGCGCTCTTGGAAGTTCGCGATCTGTGCACGGTGTTCGAGACCGAGTCGGGCACCGTGCGTGCGGTCGACGGCGTGTCGCTGTCGGTGCAGAAGGGGCAAGCGCTCGGCATCGTCGGCGAGAGCGGCTCGGGCAAGAGCGTGATGTCGCTGTCGATCCTGCGCCTCATTCCATCGCCGCCCGGGCGGATCGCGCGGGGGCAGGTGCTCTTCGACGGCAAGGATCTCGTGCAGGCGCCCGAGCGTGAGCTGCGCGCGCTGCGCGGCAAGCGGATTGCGATGATCTTCCAGGAGCCGATGACCTCGCTCAACCCCGTGTACACGGTGGGCGAGCAGATCGGCGAAGTGCTGGAGCTGCACGAAGGCATGGATCGCGCCGCCGCTCGTGCTCGAACGCTCGAGCTCTTGCAGCTCGTCGGTATTCCGGCGCCGGACAGTCGCATCGCGGCCTATCCGCACGAGCTGTCGGGCGGCATGCGCCAGCGCGTGATGATCGCGATGGCGATCGCGTGCCGTCCCGAGATCCTGATCGCCGATGAGCCCACCACGGCGCTCGACGTGACCATTCAGGCGCAGATCCTCGATCTGCTCGCGCGTCTGCAGCGCGAGCTCGGCATGAGCGTGCTCTTGATCACGCACTCGCTCGGCGTGGTGGCGGAGTTCGCCAGTGAAGTGATGGTGATGTACGCAGGGCGAGTCGTGGAGCGCGCGCCCGTCCGCGAGTTGTTCGAGCGACCGCTGCACCCCTATACCAAGGGCCTCTTGGCGAGCGTGCCTGGCGCAGACGACGCGGAGCTGGATCGGCCTGCCGCTGACGGCGGCAGAGTGCGTCGGCGCCTTGCGACGATCGAAGGCGTCGTGCCGGACCTCGCGCATTTGCCGAAGGGCTGTCGTTTTCGCGATCGCTGCAATGAAGCGATCGCCGCCTGCGCGGAGCGCGATCCCGTGCTGATGGATTTTCCTGGGGGTCGGCAAGCCGCGTGCATCGTGGCTCAGGCCGCGCTCGGTGCCGTATGAGCAGCGCAACCGCGACGACACCGTTACTCGCGATCGACGATCTGGCTGTGCACTTCAGCTCGGGCGGCGGCTTTCTGAGCGCGCCGAAACAAACCGTGTACGCGGTGGATGGTGTCAGCTTCTCGCTCGCGGCGGGCGAGACGCTTGGCCTGGTTGGGGAGTCAGGCTGCGGGAAGAGCACGCTCGGTCGAGCGATCCTGCGCTTGATCGAGCCGACACGGGGCGCGATCCGTTTCGAGGGGCAGGACATCACGCGCTTCTCGCAGAGCGAGCTGCGGCCGCTGCGGCGGCGCATGCAGATCGTGTTTCAGGATCCGTACGGCTCGCTGAACCCGCGCATGACCGTGCGTGCGGCGATCGGCGAAGCCATGCGCGTGCACGGCCTGGTGAAGGGGCCGACGCAGGAACAGGAACGCGTGGCCGCGTTGCTTGCCCGCGTTGGCCTGCGGGAAGACGCCATGTCGCGCTACCCGCACGAGTTCTCGGGGGGTCAGCGCCAGCGCATCGGCATCGCGCGGGCGCTGGCGGTGGAGCCGAGGTTCATCGTGGCTGACGAGCCAGTCAGCGCGCTCGACGTCTCCATCCAAGCGCAGATCGTGAACCTCTTGCTCGACCTGCAGGACGAGCTCGGACTTTCCTACCTGTTCGTCGCCCACGATCTGAAGGTGGTCGAGCTGATGAGCCACCGGATCGCTGTCATGTACCTGGGCCGGATCGTGGAGCTGCTGCCCCGTCAGGACTTGGCCGCCCGGGCCCGCCACCCGTACACGCTGGCTCTGCAGAGCGCCGTCCCCGAAGTCGACCCCAAGAAGCGCAAGAAGCGCATCCTGCTGGCGGGCGATGTACCCAGCCCGATCGCCCCCCCGCCCGGCTGTGCCTTCCATCCCCGCTGTCCGATTGCGGAAAAAGGCCTGTGTGATCGGGAGCGTCCGGTGCTTCGTGAGCTAGGCCCCAGACACCAGATCGCCTGCCACTTGGCCGAAAAAGTGGCTCCGGGAGGGGCCGAGCATGCCAGCGACTAGTGCTTTGCCCGCGAAAAGTCCCCGGTTTGTGGGTATTGACCTGGGCAAGCGGGGACAGGTAAACCATGCCGCCGTGCTGAATTGCCTTCGTGCAGGGGTCCGCCGTGGCCCTCAGCTGCGCGTGGCAAGCCAGCTGAGACTAGTTTCCTGGTTGTCTTGCGTGTTTTTGGCCGGTGCCTGTGTGGCCGGTACGACTGGCGACGATGCGGATAGGTCGATGAAGCAATACGAGCTCGCGATCGGCTTGCAATCGGAGGGGAACCTCCCGGGGGCGTTCAAGACGCTCTACACCGCCCTCGAGCTGGATCCAAATAACGTCAAGGCTCACCTCTTGCTCGCCAACCTCTTTCTCTTGAACCGCGACGACGACCCCCAGCATCACGATCGTGAAGCCGAGGCGCACTTCCGCAAGGTGATCGAGTTGCAGGCCGGCGAGCACAAGATCGAAGAGGACCTGGCCGCGGAAGCTCACAATGGGCTGGGCGTGCTGTTCATCCATGAGGGTCGCCCGCAAGCGGCACTGGATGACCTGAACGCCGCCGTCGGCGATCTATTCTACCGAGACGCCTACATGGCCTGGGGCAACCTGGGCTGGGCGTACCTGGAGATGTCGAACTACCCGAAGGCCATCGATGCGCTGTCGCGCGCGGTTCGCCTGCGTCGCGACTTTTGCGTTGGCCACTACCGGCTCGCGAAAGCGTTCGTGGCCACGAAAGACTTTGCGAAGGCGGATCAGGCGGCCACGTCGGCTCTGGAATCCGACCCTCGCTGTGGTTCGTTTCAGGATGCTTGGCTCCTGCGCGGTGAGGCGCGCATGAACCTCGGAAACCGCGACGACGCGCGCTCCGATTTCGAACGCTGCGTAGAGCTGCAGCCCAAGTCCGACGCCGGCAAGTCCTGCGGCCGGTACTTGGAAGTCACGTATTGAGGTCTTTTTACTGAAGCGCCACGACTGAAGCGCCACGACTGAAGCGCCACGGAGAATCTGGATGGAGTCACTCGGAAGTTATCTGAAGCGAGAGCGTGAGCTGCGGCAGATCTCCGTCGCCGAGGTCGCGCAGACTACGCGCATCCCCTCGCGCATCATCGATCAGCTCGAAAACGACGAGCTCGACGCGTTGCCTGCCGACGTCTTCGTCCGCGGCTATCTCCGTGCCTACGCGCGCGCGATTTCGCTCGATGACGGTGACCTGCTGTCGCGCTACCAGAGCAAGCCCGAGCCCGAGGCTCCCGCGCCGCTGCCGGTGGTGTATGCGCCCGAGCCCGGTCGCCGCTTCGGCATCGCGATCGCGCTGGTGATTCTGTTGATCCTGTTCACGCTCGCGCTGTCGATCGTGCTGCGTCCCCGCCACCGCGACACGCCCATAGAGCTGAGTAGTTGCATACCCGCCAAGCAGCCATCGGCTCTTGGCTTGTATGAAGACGCCAAGCAGCCATCGGCTCTTGGCGTAGACTCTGCACCGTGCGTGCAAATGCCAGACACAGCGAGCACGCCGACGCAGTCCTCCTTCGAAGCGTAGACTTCGGCGAGGCCGATCGGATCGTCACGCTGCTGACCAGCCGGCATGGCAAGGTTTCGCTGCTGGCTCGTTCCGCGCGCCGGAGCAAGCGTCGCTTCGGCGGCGCGCTCGAGCCGTTCTCGCTTCTGGATGTGGAGCTGTCGTTCGGACACGGCGAGCTCGGTGTGCTGCATGCGGCGAGCGTGACGCGCGCGTTTCCGGTGCTGCTGCGAGATCTCGCGCGTATGACCGCGGCGGGCGCAGCGCTCGAGCTGGTGCGCGAAGTGATGCCCGAGCGCACGCCGGATCCCTCGGTCTTTGCGTGCACGATCGCCATGTTCGACGCGCTTTCGCAGGAGGCGCTAGCCACGGCGCCGCTTGCACTGGCGTTCCGTGCGCACGTGATGGGGCTTGCGGGGTTTGCGCCGCGCTTGTCGGCGTGCGGTGTTTGCGGAAAGCGACCCGCGCGCGGGCAGGCGGCTGAGCTCGATCCCGCGCGCGGGTTTGTGGTGTGTCGGGCGTGCGGTGGTGCTGCGCATCGCTTGAGCGGCGCGATGCGCGAGCTGTTGATCTGCGCGCTCGAGGAGCAATGGTTGCCGGCGCAGGACCGTGTGTACGCCAAGGACGAAATCGACGCGGCTGCGCGCGCGCTGCACGTGTTCATCGAGCAGCGGCTCGATCGTCAGGTTCGGACGACCGCGGGCGCGTGATGGAGGAGTCCCTATTGCGGCGGCGGGCGCGCTGGCCTATGGAGGTCGCCTATGACTACGCCGGACGCTCGTGTCACGCCGCTCGAGGTCCGGGCGCCCCGCGCGGGGCGCGTGCTCGAGATCGACTTTGCCGACGGTCATCGGGGTATCTATCCGCATGCTATTCTTCGCGGCTACTGCCCGTGCGCGGTCTGCCAAGGGCATCAGGGGCCGATTCGCTTCGTGCCGGGCGGCAACGAGGAGCTCACCGATCTCGGCGAGGTGGGCGACTACGCACTGCGGCTGACCTGGGGCGACGGGCACGCCACCGGCATCTACACGTTCAACTTCCTGCGGGATCTATGCACCTGTTCAGAATGCAATCCAGCGGAGCCGGTCGAAACCGGCCGGACGTTCTCGCGCGGCTGACACGTGCAGGTCGGATTCGGCGCTATCGCGAATCGCCGGGAAGCACACCCACCTACAAGTTCCCGGGTGCTCGCGCTTTGCTACCATGGGCGATCCGAGGTGGGGACACATGCGGGTACTGATCGTCGATGACTCGAGCGCGACTCGCTCCTACGTGCGCGCTGCGCTCGAAGGGGAAAGCGATGTCGACGTGACCGAAGCTGCGAGTGGTTTTGAAGCGCTGCGCGTGTTGCCACGCGAGCGCTTCGATCTGATGTTGGTCGACATCAACATGCCCAACATCAACGGGCTCGAGCTGATCTCGTTCATTCGTCAGAGTGAGACGCATCGCGGTACACCGCTTTTGATCATCAGCACGGAGGCCGCGGAACGCGACCGAGCGCGCGCGCTGTCGCTCGGCGCCAATGCCTACCTCGCCAAGCCCTTCACAGCGGACGAACTCGCGCAAGCGGTACGCGGCCTGCTCGATGTGACGCGCGGTCTCACGCGCGAGAAGAGTACTTGAACCGTGGGCTCGAGCACGCAGTCAGACAAGGCACGTGAAGAGTTCTTGGCCGAGGCCCAAGAGCTGGTCGAAGGCCTGTCACGCGATCTGCTGATGCTCGACGAAGGCGAGCGGCGCGGTCAGCGCAACCCCGAGACGCTGAACGATCTGTTCCGCGGTGTGCACACGTTGAAGGGGTTGTCTGGCATGTTCGGCTTCGAGCGCCTGGGGCGGCTCTCGCACGTGCTGGAAGACACGCTCGAAGATCTGCGCATGGGCCGGCTCGAGCTGAGCCAGCCGGCGCTCGATGTGCTGTTCGAAGGTGTCGAAGGCTTTCAGCGATTGCTCGCGGATGCGGCGCGCCCCGAGGGCACGAGCACCGTCGACATCGACGCGCTTGCGTCGCGCGTGGGCGGTATCGCGCGGGCCGAAGCTGCCGAACACGACGTGCTGCGTGACTACGAGCTGGAGCCGAACGTGCTCGGCGTGCTGACCGAGTACGAAGAGCACCGGCTGCGCACGAACCTGGAGCAGGGTTTTTCCATCTACCGTTTGCGAATTCGCTTGGCGCTCGACGTGATCGACACCGCGCTCGATCAGCTGCGTGAGCGCTTGAAGAGCATCTCGGAGATCATCACGTACCTGCCGAGCATGGAGGGGGGCTCGGTCGACGCGATCGACATCGAGATGCTGCTCTCGACGCGCGCGACGGAAAGTGATCTGCGCACGGCGCTCGGGCGCGCCGACGGAGTGCTCTCTCTCGTGCAGAAGCGGCGCGGCGGTGCGGATCCGTCGCTGACAGCACAGAGCTTGCGACCCGTGACCACGGGTGGGCAACCGATCGAGGCCACGAAGGCACAGCTGCCGGAGCGCGTAGCGGCAGAGGCGGGCGCGGACATGTCGCTGCGTTCGCTGACGAACGTGGTGCGCGTCGACATTCGCAAGCTCGACTACCTGATGAACGTCGTCGGTGAGCTGGGCACCGTGCGCGCGGCGCTCGGGCGGCTGGTCGAGAAGATGCGTGTCTCGGCGGATCACGCGCTCGCCTCGGAAGCGCACCGCCTCGCGCGTGTCTTCGGGCGTCACTTGGCGGAAGTCCAAGAGGGCGTGCTCGACATCCGCATGGTGCCGCTCTCGCAGCTGTTCGATAAAGTGGCGGTGATCGTGCGGCAAGTGGCGCGCGATCAGCATAAGGAAGTGCGCTTGCTGATCACGGGTGGCGAGACCGAAGTCGACAAGCTGATCGCCGAAGAGCTGGCCGATCCGATGATGCACATCGTGCGCAACGCGATCGACCACGGTGTCGAGGTGGCCGAGCAGCGCGCGAGCTTGGGCAAGCCTGCGGTGGCGACGTTGGCCATCAACGCGTACCAGAAGGGCAGCCACGTCGTGATCGAGCTGTCGGACGACGGTCGCGGCATCGACACCGACCTCGTGCGCGAAGCGGCGATCCGCAAGGGTCTGCTCAGCGATCAAGTGGTGAGCGACCTGTCGCGCGAGGAGCTCTTGAACGTGGTGTTCATGCCGGGCTTCAGCACGGCCAGCGCCGTCACGGATTTGAGTGGTCGCGGTGTTGGCATGGACGTCGTGAAGACGAACATCACGCGCCTCGGCGGCGCCGTGGATCTCGAGAGCGACGTGGGAGTCGGCACGAAGATCACGATCACGCTGCCGATCACGCTCGCGATCATGAGCGCGCTGCTCTTCGAGGTGCGCGGGCGCGTGCTCGCGATTCCGCTGGCCGTCGTGCAGGAGGCGCTGCGTTTGCCGGCGGCGGCGGTGCGCACGATCGAAGGCCGCGAGGTGCTCTCGCTGCGCGGGGCGACGTTGCCGTTGTGCCGGCTCGGCGATTTCTTCAGGTTTTCGCGCAGGCCGATCGGTGCGCCCGAGAGCACGGCTGCCACGGAGGAGCACTTCGTGATCGTGGTGGCGGTCGGCAACCGGCGGCTCGGCTTGTGCGTGGATCGTTTGGCCGGCCAACAGGACATCGTGATCAAGGGGCTCGGCCGTTCGCTCTCGCAGGTGCAAGGCATCTCGGGCGCGACGGATTTGGGTGATCAGCGCTTGGTGCTGGTGGTGGATGCGGCCGCAATCGTGGAGGAGACTCTGCTTGGTCGGACGAGTCACATGCTCGCTCGAGGTCTGTCGTGAGCGGTGAGCGTGCGATCGTTCGAGCGGCGGGCGAACGTGTCTCGCGCGTCGAAGAAGCTGGCATGCGCGAGTTTCTCGGCTTCATGCTGGGAGAGGAGACGTACGCGCTGCCACTGTCGTGCATTCGCGAGATCCTGCGCATGCCCGCGGTCGCCGAGGTTCCGCGCGCAGCGCCCGACGTGCTCGGCATCGTGTCGGTGCGCGGGCAGGTGACGACGCTGATCGATCTGCGTCAGCGCATGTCGCTGCCCAAGCTGCCGTTCGGCCCGCGCACGCGCGTGCTCTTGGTCGATCAAGGCGACGAGACTCTCGGGCTTCTGTGCGATCGCGTGTTGTCGGTCTATCGCTTGAGCGAAACGGAAGTGGAGCTGGCGACCGTTCTCGGCAACGAGGCGTCGTCGTACGTGATGGGTATCGGCAGGCCAGGCGCCCGAAGGGTGCCGCGCGGTGGCGCCGTCGCGCAGGAAATCTTGATCTTGCTCGATCCGATCGCGCTGCTGAAACGGCATGGCCATGGCTGAACCTTCCTCGCGCGGCGCAACGCCGCTCACGCTCGTCGCGTTCGAAGTCGGAGGTGCGGTCTACGCGCTCGACATCGCGCGCGTGCGCGAGATCCTGCGGCCGCTAGCGTTCGAAGTGCTGCCGCACGCGCCGCCGATGTTGGTGGGCGTCTTCGATCACCGCGGCGATGTGGTGCCGCTGATCGACCTGCGCGTGCGCTTCGAAGTCCCCGCGCGCGAGAGCACGCGCGAGACGCGCTGGATCATCGTGGATCGAGGGCCTCGGCTGTGCGCGCTCGTGGTGGACCGTGTGAACGAAGTGTTCCCGGCTTCGGAAGCGAGTGAGCGCGACGTGCCGGAGCTGGGCCCCGGTGCGCAGCTGCGCGGTATCACGGCCGCGTATTTTCACCAGAAGCGGTTGCTGTTCGTGGTCGATCCCGATCGCGTCACGGACGTAGCCGGGGAGCTGGCTGCGTTGCCGCCGCAGGCTTCGGCGTCGGAGGTCCTTTGAGCCTGCGCGAGCTCGAGCGCTTGCTTGACAGCCCGGACGCGCTGGTTCGGCGCGATGCGGTCATGCAAGCGGGCTCGATCGGTGAACGTGCTGGCACGGCGCTCGTGCTGCGCGCGCTCGGTGACGACGACTTTCGTGTGCGCGAAGAAGCAGCGCGTTTCTTGGGCGGCGTCTCCGTGGATCACGACGTAGATCACGAGCTGTTGCGCGCGCTGGTTGCGGGTGTCGCGCAGGACGCGAACGTGGGCTTGCGCAACGCGTCGCGCGAGGTGTTGCGCAAGTTTGGCACCGTGGCGGCGCACACGTTGGTCGAGGCGCTGCCGCAGGTCGAGCCGAGCGCGCGCAAGTTCGTACTCGAGGCGCTCGCGGGCAGCGGCGGCGACGAAGCGCGAGCTGCGTTGGTGTCTGCGGCGCACGACGCGGATTCGTTGATTGCGATCGCGGCCATGGACGGCCTCGGGTCGCTCGGTGGTGAGCGCGCGATCGCCGTGCTGCAGGAGAAGCTCGCCGCGCGCGAGCCGTTCGAGCGCGTTGCGGCGTTGGACGCGCTGGTTCGCCTCGACGTGGCGATCCCTTTTCAGGATCTGGCGCCTCTGCTATCCGACCGTGTGCTCCGGCGGGTCGCGCTGCCTGCGCTCGGTCGCACCGGCGACGAGCATGCGGTGCCGTACCTCGTGGCAGCCCTGGGCGAGCGATCGGCGCACTCGTTACGTCATGCGGCGCTCGGGCTCGCGCGTCTGCAACGCCACGACCGCGAGCTGCGTGCGGTGGTGACAGCCGCCATGAGCTCGCTCTCGACCGAGGTGCTCGCGCGCGTCCGCACGCTGCTCTCGGACGACGACCCGAGCGTTGTGCTCGCGGCGATCCTGCTGCTTGCCGGCGCACGTGATCCCGAAGCGTTGTCGCTCGCCGTCGTTCTGTGCGCACGCGGGGTGTCGGTCGTCGAGCTTGCGCCGCTGTTCGCGGCCGGGGGTGAAGACGCCGGTGAACACGCGATCGTCGCGCTCGTGTCGATGGTGGCTGCGCAAGGCGACGCGCGGGCCGCTGTGATCGAGCTGGCGGGTGAGCTGTGCACGTTATCGAAGCCCAGCGCGACCACGCTGGGGCTCGTGCGCGGTCTGCTGCGCGCTAACCTCGATCATCCCGACGAATCGGTGCGTCGTGTCGTCTTGGCGGCGCTCTTTCGCTACTGCGAAGCCCCGGACGCGAAGCCGTTGGCGGCGCATGCGCTGCAGGAGGATGCCGAGCTTGCCGAGCTTGCGGCCATGGCGTTGCACGAGCTGGCCGTACGCGAGCCCGACGCTGTGCGCGAAGCTTTGGTCGATACACCGCTTGCGGGTCTCGCGGCGCCGCTCTTGGCGGCGCTCGTGGCGCGTGTGGGTGGGGCGGGTGCGCTCACGCGCTTGCGCGCCGCACTGCTCTCCGAGGAGGCGCCCACACGCGCAGCGGCAGTCGCAGGCCTCGCGCGCCTCGCAGCTCCCGAATCGGCCGAGATCATCGCGCTCGCGCTGCATGACGAAAGCCCCGAGGTGCAAGTTGCCGCGCTCGGCGCGCTGGTCCAGCTGACGGAGCTTGGAACCGACCCGTTTGCACAGCGGGTGG
>JADGRF010000033.1 GCA_017881055.1 Sandaracinaceae bacterium | reverse complement strand
TTTTTGGCGGCCCGAACATACCTTCTCGCACCCCCACAAGCAACCCTGAAGCTCGCCTCTTTTGCCCGGAAAACCGGGGCGAAATTGCCTCCTTCCGACCCCCCGAAACGGCTCGCGTGGCGGGCTGGTCGACTCACCTCCGACGACGCCGTGAAGGAGCGTCCGCCCAGTGGTGCACTCTATGCGCCGCAGCAGGCAACACAGCCCCGCTGGCACCAGCATGTCAGCTGCAACCACGTGTCGCAGACCTCGTGGCAATCGAGAGCCGCAATGAGCTGTTCACCCGCAACCACAAGGGCGGCGAGTGAGATCACCCCTGGCGATGACGTGAGGGGGCGGGCGTGGGTCGACGCGCGCAGCCGGGCGTGGAATGCACGACCAGGGCGGACGCGCCAAGCACGACGACCCAGTGACTTCACCAACGGTCACCAGCCCCCGTACATCGCGCGCCACTACACGTTTGCCACGAGGGGCGAGCACGACGACCCACGCCCGCCCCCGCCAGCACCCCCAAAGAAGGATCTCCCCCGCCGCGCCGCAGCGCTTACGAGCGCGACACGGCCACGCCCGGAACCGCTGCCGCAAGACCCGCCGGGTCGGAGGCAGGATCCGAGGCCGGAGCGCGCGCGGAGGCCGCATCGCTGACCAGCACCGAGACGCCGGTCGCGTTGTCCCACGCACACAGCGAGGCTTCGGCATGGCCACTCGCGTTGTGGCGAATCACGAGGTGCGTGCACGGCGCGGGCGGCGCGTGATCGGCGAGCAGGTCGTCGGTCCAGTTGCCCAGGTTCACGTACGAGCTTGCAGCGCCGCTCGTCGTGGCGATCGGATCCATCGTGGGCTTGTGCGTGTGGCCCATGACCACGTAGCGCGCAGGCATGAGCTCCGCGACCTTCTCGGCGCCGCGGCGCAGCGCAGCATGCGGCTCGATCACCCGGCAGCTCTTCATGTACACGAAGATGCCGAGCATCACGCTGGCCATGATTACGGGCAACCACGGCAGCGGCAGAACTCCGAGCGCACCGAGCGTGGTGATCGTGACGCCCGAGATCAACGCGGCGGCCAGGCCGTCGAGAAACACGGTGTGGAAGATGCTCATCAACCCGCCGGTGGTGGGCGTGGGCCAGAGCTTGGTGATCGCGCGCAGGCTGTCGATGTTGACGCGAAAGTGCGAGGCATGGTGCTCGATGCTGCTCTCGTGCTCGGCGCGGATCTTCGCAGCAGCTGCGCTCAAGTGATCGCGCCAGGCGCCGACCATGCGCCCCACGGCGCTGAAGAAGCGATAGCCGAGCATGGCGCAGCCGTGCAGCCCGAGCGAGAAGCCCAAGCGCAGATAGTCGAACACGGAGTTGTTCTCGTGGCCGTCCACGGACAGCTCGCGTGTGGTGAGCACGACGTAGCGCACCAAGATGTCCGAGAACGAATAGCTGATGCGACTGGGATCGCGCGGCGAGCGCGGCGCCAGCACGTTCTGATACGCGCACGTGGCGTCGTATTGATGGCCATGCTCGACGTACAGAAAGCCGCGCACGTAGAAGAACCAGTGCCGGAACTCGACTCGCGACTCGAACAGCTTGCGTGCTAAGACATCGCTCGCGGCGAGCGACGAGCGCTCGATCAGCGTCTCGATGAACGTGCGTTGCGCCAGCTCCCAGTACATTTCCACGTCGTGGTTGCCGCGCACGAACACGAGCGAGTGACCTGCCTCGACGAACGCGGCCAGCTTCTTGAACAACGAGTCGTGACGCACCGCGACCGCGCGCAGCTTGAGCACCGCGTGATCCTGCGCGCTGCCGAGGCCGTGAATGAGATCATCTTCGGTGAGCGGCGTCTCGAACTGCGCGCCGAGCGCCGGTGAGATCGACATGCCGATCAAGTCGATGAAGTCGCCCGCGATCACCAGGCGCCAAGGCCGGTTGGGATCGCTCTGCTCACGGTAGTGATCGAGCATGGCGCCGAGCTGACCGTCGATGCTCAGCGCTTCCGCGAGTCGCGACTTGGTCCACGGACGTGCGTGTTGAACGAGGTCGGCACCCAAATGCACGTCCGAGAACAGCAGGTAGTTGCTCCCGTTCGGCGGTATCGAGACTGGATTCGAGTGCCGAGGCTGCGTCATTGGTTTTGTACTTTGCGCAGTAGCCTCTCCCTCGATCATGTGGACCAGACTGCCCGGTCGCAAGGCGAAATGTGATGTTTTCAGCGAAGTTTTCCGGTATGCGAGCCCATGGTGACGACCCGCGTGCCCGGCCTGCCCCGCGAAGCGACCCTCGATCTCGCGCTCGATGAGCCGAGCGACGATGCACATGTGCGTGAGCGCGTGGCGCAGATCGTGGGTGTGCAGGAGGCCGAGCTGCCGCCGCTTGTGCTGCGCAAACGCTCGATCGACGCGCGCCACGGCCAGGTGCGCTTTCATCTCTTGTTCGAGCTGGACGCTCCAATTGACACGGAGTTGGGCGCGCCGCATCCGCGAGAAGTTCAAGCTTCTCGCGTAGTCATCGTCGGTGACGGGCCGGCCGGCCTATTTTGCGCGTACGAGCTGGCGCGCCACGGCGTGGGCTCGACGGTCGTCGATCGCGGCAAGACGGTGCAGCCACGCCGCCACGACTTGAAGGGCTTGCAGCGCCTGGGCACCGTCGACCCGGACAGCAACTACTGCTTCGGAGAAGGCGGAGCCGGCACCTACAGCGACGGCAAGCTGTACACGCGCGCCCACAAGCGCGGCAGCGTTCGCGACGTGATCGAGATCCTGGCCCGCCACGGCGCCCCCGAAGCGATCCTGGTCGACGCGCGCCCGCACATCGGCAGCAATCGCTTGCCTCAGGTGGTGACGAGCATGCGCGAAGAGCTCGTGAAGGCGGGCGTGACGTTTCGTTTTGGCTCGCGCGTGGTGGGCCTGGTCAGCGAGCGCGCGGGTCATGGCGGCAAGCGCATCGCAGGCGTGCGACTCGCGGATGGCACAGAGCTCGCCGCAGAGCACGTCGTGCTCGCCACCGGTCACTCGGCGAGCGACGTGTACACGATGCTCGCCGAGCTGGGCGTGACACTCGAACCGAAGGCGTTCGCGCTCGGCGTGCGCATCGAGCATCCGCAGTCGCTGATCAATCGCATTCAGTACGGACGCGCGGCGGAGCATCCCGCGCTGCCCGCAGCTGCATACCGGTTGGCGGAGACGGTCGATGAGCGCGGCGTGTTCTCGTTCTGCATGTGTCCGGGCGGGTTCATCGTGCCCGCCTCGACCGAGCCGGGTGCGCTCGTCGTGAACGGCATGAGCCTGTCGCGCCGCAGCTCGCACTACGCGAACTCGGGCCTGGTGGTGGGCGTCGAGCCACGCGACGTGGAGCGCGCGGGCTTTCGCGGTGTGCTCGGCGGCATCGAGCTGCAGCG
>JADGRF010000247.1 GCA_017881055.1 Sandaracinaceae bacterium | reverse complement strand
GGCTCGAGCGCCATGGCGCGTGCAATCGCCGCGCGCTTCTTCATGCCGCCAGACAGCTCCGAGGGCAACTTGCTCTCGGTACCTTGCAAGCCCACCAGGCGCAGCTTCGCTTGCACCACGGCCGAGATCGCTTCGGGCGGAAGGTCAGTCCACTCGCGCAGCGGTAAGCCGATGTTGTCGCCCACGGTCATCGAGCCGAGTAGCGCGCCCGATTGGAACATCACGCCGAACGGCGGACGACCCACATCGAGCTGCACCGGGCCCTTGCCGTCGATGATGATCTCGCCGTGCATCGGCTGCTCCAGGCCGATCAGGTAGCGCATCAACGTGGACTTGCCGCAGCCGCTACCCCCGAGGATCACGAAGATGTCGCCGCGCTCGACTTGAAAGCTCGCGCTCTTCTGCAGCACGGTCTCGCCCCAACCGATGGTCAGGTCGCGCACGTCGATCAAGCATGGGGACGAGCTGGTCATAGTCCAAAGGCTCGGAAGAACAATACGTACGCCGCGTCGATCAGGATCAGCGCGAACAGAGTCGTGACCACCGCGGAGGTCGTACGGCGCCCCACGCCCTCGGCACCGCCGCTGGTCGCCAGGCCCTGCTGACACGAGACGAGGCCAATCGCCAAGCCGAACAGCATGCTCTTGAGCAGGCCCGAGGTCATGTCCCAGAGCTTCACCGCGCGCTGCACTTCGTGAAAGTACGACGACGCGGAGATGTCCAAGCTGGCGCCGGCGACGATCATGCCACCGACCACGCCGACCAGATCGGCGACCAACGTCAGCAGCGGCATCACCATCATCAGCGCGAGCACGCGCGGCAGCACGAGAAAGCGCGTCGGACCGAAGCCCATGGTGCGCAACGCGTCGATCTCTTCGTTCACCTTCATGGTGCCGAGCTCGGCGGCGAAGGCTGCACCCGAACGACCGCACACGACGATCGCAGTCATCAGCGGGCCGAGCTCACGTGCCATCGAGATGCCGATCAAGTCGGCTAGAAAGATGCTTGCACCGAAGCGTTTCAGCTGCTCCGACGACTGAAACGCCATGACCAAGCCGACCAAGAAGTTGATCAGCGCGACGATCGGCAGCGCGTTGGCGCCGGTGCGCTCCATCAGCGGCATGATGTCGCTGATGTTCGCGGTGCGCGGCTTGCGAATCACGTCGACCACCGAGATCGCGAGCTGACCCGCGAAGCTGAGCACCTGCTTCAGCTCGCCGAACACGTCCATCGTGGCCTCGCCGATCTGATCGAGCGTGCCGCGGGCTTTGCGTCGCTTGGGTCGGCCGACCTTCACGTCGCCGCGGTAGAGGTGGATGATCTCCTGAATCTCGGGCGCCGCGCCGAGGAACTCGGACTTCACGCCGCGTTGCTGCAGCCCGGCGCGCAGGTGCGCGAGCATGGCCATCACGCTGCCATCGACGCGCGCCACCTGCGACATATCGAAGTTCAGGCTGTGACCGGTTTCCGCGGTGGCGGCGCAGCGGCTCAGCTCGGCCCAGAGCGCAGCCGCGCTGTCGTCGAAGAACAGCTCGCCCGAAAGGCGCACGGCCTCGTGCTCGAGATCGGGGGCGACGCGTACGGGTTCGGGGCTGGCCATGGCTGCGCGCGCGTGCGCTTGGATAGAGCAAGGAGCATGCCCAGGCTCTTTCAGTTTCGTGACCAACGCACGGTTCTTGCTAGCATCCGCTCCGTCCTCATGGATGTGCAACGAAATAGCGAGCCCAAGCCGTCCACCTTTCGACGCGTCCTTTCGGCACTCGGGCCGGGCCTGATCAGCGGTGCCGCCGACGACGACCCCTCGGGCATCGCCACCTACTCGGTGGCCGGCGCGCAGCTGGGAACCTCGTTGCTCTGGACGTCCTTGCTCACCTGGCCGCTGATGGCGGCGGTGCAGATGATGTGCGCGCGCATCGGCATGGTGACGGGGCGCGGCCTGGCCGGCGCGCTTCGCCAGCGCTTTCCGCGCTGGGTGCTGGCGGTTGCGTCGTTCGCCCTGTTGATCGCCAACACCGTGAACGTGGCCGCGGATCTCGCGGGCATGGCGGACGCGGCGAAGATGATGACCGGCCTCGAGTCGCACTACTGGGTGGTCGGCTTCGGCTGCGCGATTGCGTGGGCCACCGTGGAGCTCTCGTATCGACGCATCGCGAACGTGCTGCGCTGGCTGGCGGTTTCCCTATTCGCGTACGTGGGCACCGCGTTCATCATCAAGGTGGATTGGCGCGACGTGGCGAGTCACACGTTCGTGCCTTCGCTGCCGCATGGCTCCGCGGAATGGGCGACGCTGGTGGCCATTCTCGGCACGACGATCAGCCCCTATTTGTTCTTTTGGCAGGCCTCCCAGGAGGTCGAGGAAGAGAAGAACCTCGGCCGGCTCTCGCTGCAGAGCCGACTCGGCGCCAGTCGCCACGAGCTGATCGATCGCCGCATCGACGTCGGCATCGGGACGCTGTTCTCGAACCTAGTCATGTTCTTCGTGATCGTCACGACCGCGTTCACGCTGCACGTGCACGGCATCACGCAGATCACGACGTCGCGGCAAGCGGCCGACGCGCTCGTGCCGCTTGCCGGCAAGCTCGCCGCGTCGCTGTACACGCTCGGCATCGTCGGAGTCGGCATGCTGGCGATCCCCACGCTGACCGGCTCCGCCGCGTACGCGCTCGCAGAAACCTTCGACTGGGAACAAGGCCTGAACCGCAAGCTGGAAGAAGCCCAGCTCTTCTATGGCGTAGTCGTGCTCTCGACGCTCGCGGGCGTGGTGATCGACTTCGCCAGCGTCAGCCCCGTGCGCGCGTTGTTCCTGAGCGCCGTCGTGAACGGCGTGCTCGCACCGTTCCTGCTGATCGGGATCTTGCTGGTGGGCACCGACCGCGTGCTGATGCAGGGTCAGCCGAGCTCGCTGCTGACCCGCATCGTCGTGACGGTGACGGTCGTCGCCATGTTCGGCGCCATCCTCGGCATGTTCGTGTTCTAGTCGAAGCGCAACCGGCGAGGGACCGTTTGGCGTGGGGCAAAACGCCCGCCGAGGCGTTCTTGCCGGAGCAGTGAGCGTCGCGGGCGCCGCCGAAAACGCGCGTTTCTGATATGCTGCGCACGCGATGCTGCGGTCATGCAAGGTGCTGGAGCGACGCGCCGGACGGCGCCTGGTCACACGCGCCGCCGCCCTGCTCGCGCTTTTCTATGCGTCGCCAGCGGAGGCACAGCTGGTCGCACCGAAGGTCTCGGAGCTTCCAGCCATCGTGGTGCCGCGCGACGTCGACATACCGGAAGGCGGGCGCGTCGAGGTGGTGGTGGCGATCGATGCGGCGGGCCTCGCGCACGTCGAGCAATGCGCCGCGTCGCCCGCGCTGTGCGCGCTGGTGAGCGACGCGATCGCGGCTGCGAAGTTTCAGCCAGGAACACGCGATGGTGTGGCGATCGCCTCGCGCGTGCACGCCGCGCTGCAGGTCACGACGGCGCCGCCTGCCGCCGTGGCAGCTGCTCCGGACACGCCAGCCTCGCTCGCCCCACCCGCGAACGGCGAGCCCGCCGAGTCTGCACCGTCCGCCGCCAATAGCGGCAACAGCGAGCTGGCGTTCGGCGCCAAGGCACACGTCGTCCCGCCCCAGCCCGGCATGCGCAGGCTCGAGCTCGTGGAGATGCGCGACCTGCCCGGTGCGTTCGGCGATCCGTTTCGCGCGATCGAAGCCCTACCTGGGATCGTGCCGGTGCTCTCGGGCCTACCGTACTTCTTCGTGCGCGGCTCACCGCCCGCCGGCACGCTCTACATCTACGACGACATTCCGGTGCCCACGCTCTATCACTTGGCCGTCGGCCCGGCGGTGATTCATCCGCGCATGGTCGGACCGATTCGACTGTACTCGGGCGTGGCACCGGCGCGCTACGGACGCCTCACCGGCGGCGTAGTCGTGGGCGAAGGTCCCGAGGCAGCTGACGGCAAGACTCACGCCGAAGCCGAGCTGCGCTTGCTCGACGTCTCCAGCTTCGTGCAGACGCCGCTCGGCGGCGGCACGTTTACTGGCGCGTTTCGCTACGGCTACCCCGCGCTCTTGCTCACCATCTTCAGCCCGCAGGTCAGCCTCGCCTACTGGGACTACCAGCTGCGCTACGCGCGCCAGCTCTCGACCAGCGATCGCATGGAGCTGGTGGCCCTCGGCTCGTACGACTCGTTCAGCACGGCCGACGCCAAAGCCGACGGCGTGACCATCACGTTTCATCGCTTCGAGCCGCGCTTCATCCATCAGGTCGGTCGCACGGAGTACGGCGTCGCGCTCTTGCTCGGCTGGGAGCAATCGCAGCTCGGCTCCGGCTTTCACTTGCAAGCCACGCGGATCGGGCCGCGCATGTGGGTCGAACAACGCCTCGGTGTCGGCGAGCGGCTACGCGTGTCAGCTGACATGCAGGGCATCGCCGGCTACTTCTCCAGCCCCAACCCGAACACCGACATCAAAAGCGGCAGCTCGGGAGCGAACTCGCTGTTCGGCGACATCCCCGCGCGCAGCCTGTGGGGTATCCAAGCCGAGCTGGTGCTGCGACCGAGTCAGCTGCTCGAACTGCAGCTGGGCGCGCGGGCGGACGCCTGGGTGCAAGAGGCCGCGGCCGAGGCCGTGCTCGACCCGCGGCTGCGCGCCATCTTTCACGTGCGCGACGACTTCGATCTGCACGTGGCAGCGGGCGTCGTGCATCAACCCGCCGTGTTCTACTTGCCGTTGCCTGGCATTGCGGATGTCGCCACCGATCGCGGCCTGCAGACGGCGATTCAGTCCGAGGCAGGCGTCGGCTGGGACACGCCGCTCGATTTTCGAGCCGAGCTGCAAGCGTTTCTGCATCGCTACGACAACCTGGTCTTCGTGGACGCGCTGGTGCTCGGCGATTCGCTCGACATGATCTGCAGCACGATTCAGTGCGCGGCGCCGCACACGCCGAACCGCATCAACGGCTATTCGTACGGCGCCGAGCTGTTCCTGAAGCGCGCCGCAACCGAGCGCGTGTCGGGCTGGATCTCGTACACGCTGGCCTGGTCGCGCGTGGATCGCGTGGCCAGCCTACCCTACACGCCCACCTGGGACGTGCGCCACGTCGGCAACCTCGTGCTGCAGTGGAACATGGGCGCCGGGTTTTCGTCGGGCGCGCGTTGGTCCATTCGCTCGGGTAAGATGCACGGTGACTTCTTGATCGATCCCACGTTTCGGCTCGCGCGTTTCGAGGAGCGTCTGCCATGGTTCACGCGGCTCGACTTGGAAGTGGCGTACGGGTGGCACCCGTCGTGGGGGCGCATGCGCGTCTCGCTCGAGTGGTTCAACGCCACGCTCTCGCGCGAGCCGCAGGACATCGTGTGCGCGGGCTCGCCGCGGGTCTGCCATACCGTGTACTTGCCCGCCATCTTCTTTCCGAACCTGGGGTTGCGCGGTGAGCTCTGAACGGCGCCACACGACGCGGCTCTCGGGTCCGTTCTGGCTCGCGCTCGTCGTCTTGGCGTGCAGCTGTCGCGACGCCAGCGTCGGCTGTTCACCCTCGCTCACGTGTTCGTTGCGACCGTCACGCTTCAAGCCGGCCGAAGCTCCGGACGCGGGCCCGGCGCCCTGCGGGAGCACACGCGAAGGCTGCAAGGCCGTGCAGGTCGCAGCGGGTGGCGAGCACAGCTGCGCCGTCGCCAAGGCGGGAGAGCTGTACTGCTGGGGCAGCAACGCGGAAGGTCAGCGCGGCGATGCGATTCTGCGCTGGGGCGTCGGCATGTCGAGCGACCTCGATGCGACGAGTGCGCGCGACGCCTCGATTCGTACCGACGGCGGCGTCGATCCCAGCCGCTTCGTGCTCGCGGGCCAACGCATCACGAAGGTGGCGATCGGTCGCGCGCACACCTGCACGCTCGACGACGAAGGCCTCGTGCAGTGCTGGGGCCGCAACCAGGAAGGCCAGGTCGACGGCCTGGCGAGCGCCGCAGTCCAGATACCCGCGCTCGTCGCTGTCGACGTTGCAACTGACATTTCCGCGGGCGAGCTGCACAGCTGCGCCGTGACCAAGGCAGGCGTCGAGTGCTGGGGCAACGCGCGCTTCGGGCAAAGCGGCCGCGCGGTGCAAGACACAGGGCTCCCGCCGGGGCTCGTGCCGGAGACGGCGGGCGCCGTCGAGGTCGCGGCAGGCGTGAGACACACCTGCGCGCGCTTCGAAGACGGACACGTCGCGTGCTGGGGCGAGCTGATCGACACGACCTCCGGTGCCCCCGTGGTCATGGTCGACCCGACGACCGTACCCGGAATCGACGACGCCACCGCGATCGCGGCGGGCGCCGGTCAGACCTGCGCGATCCGCAAGACGGGCGAAGTGGTCTGCTGGGGCGAGAACGAGAGCGGTCAGCTGGGCGACGGAACGCGGATGCCAAGCGCGACGCCGGTGACCGTCACGGGCATTCAGCACGCCCTCCACGTTGCAGTTGGCGGCGGCACGAAGGACGGCATGCTCGTCGGCCACAGCTGCATCGTCGACACCGACTTCTTCGTGAACTGCTGGGGGCGCAACGCCGAAGGCCAGCTCGGCGTCGGCATTGCACCTGATTCGCTGCGCCCGCAGCTCGTGCTGAGCCCGCCGGGTCAAACCGATCCTCAGTACTTGGACAGCATCGTGAACATCGCAGCCGGCGCGTTTCACACCTGCGCAGTCGACGGCGGTGGGCCCGTGCGCTGCTGGGGCGACGACATGTTCGACCAACTCGGCTCACGCGACCGCGACGTGATCCCCGGCCGAGCGACGCGCGTCGGCCGCTTCGGCCGCTGACGAACGCGGCCGATTCAGCCGCGCGAGCGCGTACCGCGCGTGTGGCACTGCACGCAAAAGTTCGGCGGCGCGGATCCGGTCGGATAACCGTCGACACCGTCGTGCCTGCGATCGAAGCGAGAGCGCGCGTGGCACTGCACGCAGTCGGTGTTGCCCTTGCCCATCACGCCGCCCTGGTCGTGGCAGGTGCGGCACTCGATGTCTGCGTGCGAGCCGCTCGCGATCGGGAAGCGATTCTCGGGGTGCTGCCGGGTAGCCTGGGGCGGCGGAGCCGGTGCAACTGACGGAGTCGCGGGGGCTGCTGGCTCCTGCACGATCGGCACGGATGGAGCGGGCCGCCGGGCTGGCTGATGCGCCGGTGCTTTCGCGCCGCTCGGCTCGTGCACCACCACCCGACCGTGCTGATTCGACACGACTTTGCCCGTGAGCTCGTCGTGCACGGGCGCAGGCACGTGCGCGGGCGTCCACGCCGTGGTCGTATGGCAGTCTGTACACGTCGTCGCGAAGTGCGCGTGACCCGGATACGTGCTGCTCTGGTAGTCGTCGCGATGGCAGTCGATGCACAGCCTGCCCGTGCCCGCATACCTGGGCGGATCGCCCACATGGCAGCCTTTGCAGGCCGCATTGGCATGAGCGCCGGTCAGCGGCCAGGGATGGTTGAACACCGAAGGAGACCAGGCCGCGCTGGTATGGCACACGGCGCAGGTGGTCGGCTTCACGCCGACGTGGAGCGGGCGTTTTGCTGCTTGGTATTCGGCACGGTGGCAGCTGACGCAATCCGTCGTGGTCCCCGGGTCGGACCGACCGTCCGGAGAAGGAGCCGTACCGCAAGCGACTCCGACCACCGCTGCCGAAACGAGCCACAGCGCGACCGAAAAGGCAGGCCTGGTAAGCGCGCGGCGCACGGCTAGAAGTGCTCCTGTCGGAATTGCATACCCAAGCGCTCACAGATCGGACGCACCTTGTTGGCGAGCCCGTCCGGTCCGCAGAAGTACACGTCCACGCTGGCCGGAGCATGCTGCTCCGCGATCTCCCGCAACGTGCGCTCCCAGTCCGGGTGCCCCATGTGCGTCTTGGTTCGCAAGCCGGTGACCACGTCGCGCTGACCCAGCGAGTGCAAGAGGTCGCGCGCCAGCTCGAGCCCCGCGACGAACGCGCCGGTCTGGCCGCCAGTCATGCAGATGTTCACGTCGAGCAGCGCGGCGTGATCGATCTGTTCCAGCTGCTGGAGCAGGGCGTCGAACCACTCGAACGAGTACTGATCGCGGTTCAGCCAGAAGAAGTGCACCTTCTCGAGCTTGGCCTCCACACCGTCGACCGCTGGCTCGCCGTTCGCGCGAAGCACGAGGCTCCCGAGCACGCTCGCGAACGGCGTGACCCCGATGCCCGCGCCGATCATCACCGCGTAGCGCGACTGAAAGATGTGCGTGCTCGGCGAGCCATACGGCCCGTCGATTCGAACCGGGAGCGAGCTGGCGCTGCCGTCCGCGTCTGCACGCTCGGCGTACCGACGCAGCGCGCCAGTCCAGTTGCCGAGCGAGCGCACGTGCACCGTGAGCTCACGGCTCTCGGGCGCGCTACTGATCGTGAAGGGATGCCACTCGTGCCTGGCGATTGCCGGGATGCACAGGAACACGTAGTCACCCGCACGGTAGCTGAAGCCGCCCGGCGCCTGCAGCGCGATCCGTGTCACGCCCGAGCGCAGCGCTTGGGCCGAGACGATGCGCGAGTCGCGCCCGCGGTTTCGCACGCGCCACGCCTGCTCCACGAAGAACGCGCTGAGCGGGACGGCGCCCCAGAGCAAGAACGCAGGTGCATGCACGATCAGCACGACGAACCACACCACGTACAAGAGGTGCGTCAGATAGAAGAGTTCGAACTGTTCGGATCTACGCACGGCCGAGCGCGCGAAGAACCAGATCACGAGCAGCACGGCGAGCAACCACGAGCCGGAAAAGCCGCGCTCGGTCTCGAGCAGCAGCTTCGTCACCGAAGACCCCGGGTGCCCGAACGGATAGCTGCAAGCGAACGCCAGGCCGTGCAGCACGCTCAGCACCACCAAGCTGTAGCCGACGAGGCGATGAAAGCCGAGCGCTTCGTCCACGGGCAACACGCGGCCAAGCCAGCGCGAGCGCAGCCAGGTGAGCAGCTTGCGCATCACGGGAATCAACACGAGCGCGCCGTTGAGCCCGATGCACACGCCGGTAGCGCGCCCGAGCTGCATGAGATCGCTGCCCAGGTTGCGCGGATGCGGCTGTGCGAGCGACTGCGCAAACACGAGCGCGTTCGCCAGCAGCCAAGCCAAGAGAAAGAGCAGCGACTTTCGGCGATTTTCCAGGTAGCGAGAGAGGCGCTCGCGAGGCGAGCCGTGCTTGCGCTCGAGCCGGTGCAGCACCTCTTCGCTTGGTGCGAGCCAGCGGGTCTCGCTGCGCGTCATGCTGCGCAGCAACGCGGGGCGCGCCCGCACTACGGCCTCGAACTCCTCGAACGAGATGCGACCATCGCGGTTCTTGTCCGCGAGCAGGAAGAGCACGTGCGCCAAGCGGCGCGGCTCGTCGGCATCGGTGACCACGTCGTCCTCAGCCAAGCCGAGCGCGATCATCCGGAGCATATCGTCGGGGCCAAGCGCTCCGTCGCCGTCGTGATCGTGCAGATCGAAGGCGAAGCGCAGCTTTTCTTGGTCGTCGCCGGTGCTCAGCTGGCGCACGCCTGCAATGAACTCCTCGCGATCCACGAGGCCGTCGCCGTCGCGATCGAAGTGCGACAGCACGCGCTGCGCGAGGTCCCCACTGCGCAGGCCGAGCGCTTTCTGGAGCTTCGGCGCGTCGATCATCCCGTCGTCGCCCGCGAGTTCTGCGAACGAGCGTTCGAGCCGCTCGAGCAGCAGCGCGTCCACGAGCGAGGGGCGAGTCGAGTCCATGCGCGGTCGCACCTTAGCGCAGTCGCCAGCGAGATGCAGCGACCGTGAGAACCGTCCGGCTAGCGCGGTTCGGTTGGTGCCACGATCGGCGTCACGCACGATTTGCGGACACTGGGCAAGAGTTGCTACAGAGCCTTCTTGACCAACGAGCTCCCCGTGCGCGCCGTGCGCTCCGCGTTCTTGGCTGCGCTCGCGCGCGGGCCGGTCGTGCTGTCATCACCGACCGGCTCGGGCAAGTCCACCGAGGTGCCGCGCTGGTGCGAAGGCCGCGTGCTCGTGATCGAGCCGCGCCGTATCGCCTGCCGCAGCCTCGCCGTACGCGTAGCCGAGCTGGAAGGCACCGCGCTCGGCCAGGGCGTCGGCTACCTGGTGCGTGACGAGCACGTGGCAAACGACGCGACCCGCATCGTGTTTGCGACGCCCGGCATGGTGCTACGCAACCGCGCCCTGCTCGCGTCGGCGCGCACCGTCATGCTCGACGAGTTCCACGAGCGCAGCCTCGAGACCGATCTTCTGCTCGCGCTGCTCCTGCAGAAGCGCGAAGCCGCGCTCGTGATCATGTCGGCGACACTCGAAGGCGAGCGCGTCGCGGCACATGTCGGAGGTTTGCACCTGACAGCTGAAGGGCGCGCGTTTCCGGTCGCAATTCGCTACCTGCCGGGCGGCGACGTGCTGCCCGATGCCACGGATCTGCCGGCGCGCGTACAGCGCGCGATCGCGGCAGCCCGCGACGATCCCGGTGACATCCTCGTGTTTCTTCCCGGCAAAGCGGAGATCACCGCCTGCCTGGACACGCTGCGCGGCCCGTACACGCTCGTGCCCTTGCACGGCGGTCTCAGCCTCGACGAGCAACGCCGCGCCTTCGAGACGACACAGCGCCGCAAGGTGATCCTGGCGACGAACGTCGCCGAGACCTCGCTCACGATTCCTGGCATCGGCGTCGTGATCGACGCAGGCCTGGTCCGCCAGACGCGCTACCACGACGGCCGCGGGTTTCTCACGCTGACGCCGATCGCCGAGGACAGCGCGGCCCAGCGCACAGGGCGCGCGGGCCGCACGGCGCCCGGCGTTTGCTACCGGTTGTGGAGCGCGACTGCGCGCTTGCATCCGATCACGCTGCCCGAGATCCATCGCGAATCGCTGGTTCCGCTGGTGCTCACGGCCGCGGCCTGGGGCGCGCAAGTCGAGACGTTGCCGCTGCTCGATGCCCCGAAGCCGTATGCGCTCGAAGCTGCGCGCGCCGATCTGGCGGCCTGGGGCGCGCTGCAAGGTGAGTCTGCGCTGAGCGAAGCCGGACGGGGCCTGTTCGCGCTGCCGATCGATCCGAACCATGCACGCCTGCTAGTGGCCGCACGCGAGCACGGCTGCAGCGACGACATGATCGATCTCGTAGCGGTGCTCTCGGTCGGCAGACCGCTGTTCTTGGCGGCCAGCCAGCAACTCGGCCTCGAGGACGACCTGCGCCTCGCCGGCTGCGACGCGAGCGCCGCGATTCGCGCGCTGCGTGCCGAGCGGCCCGCGGATCACGGCGTGTCCGCGTTCGTCGTGCGCGAAGCGCGGCTCGCGCGCACGCGGCTGCGTCGCATGGAGGGCTTGCCCGAACGCGCCCCCGAAGCCCAGCAGCCGATCAAGCGCGATGCGCTGGTGCTCGCTGCGATTGCGGCCGACCCACGTGTGGTGCACGTAGCAAGGCCGCGCGGACGCGACGTGTTCTTCAGCAACGGCGGCACCGAGATAGAGCTCGCTCGCGAGAGTGCCACGCGCAACGTGCGGGACCTCGAAGCCATCCTCGCGCTCGACACACGCGCCTTCGGCTCGGGCCGCGAAGCTCGGGTGCTGGTCACATGCGGGATGGCGATCCCGATCTCCGCGATCGCCCGCGCCGGCCTGGGCGGAGATCGCCTCGGCCAGGTGCAGCTGGAACGCAAGCGGGTGGTGGCCACGATCGAGCGCGTGTATGCGAAGCGCGTGGTCTCCGTGCGCGAAGAGACGCCCGAAGGCGAGCTGGCACGCGCCGCGATCGTCCAGCTGCTGCTGCGCGGCAGTCTGTTTCGTGAGGCCGTCGGCACCACGCGCACGCGCCTCGCTCGCAGCGCGCTCGCCGCCTGGCTCGCCGCGCGCGCCGCGCAGCACGTGAACCCGACGCCGCCGGTCACGCTCGAAGCGTGGCTGAGCGCACGCGTCGAAACGCTCGGTGTAGAGAGCGGCGACGATCTCGCGCTGCTGTCCGCCAACGACTTCCTCGCAGCCGATCTGCCGTACGAATCCCGTGGTGCAATCGACAGCGACTACCCGCTCACCGTGAACGTAGGCGACGCCACCTACCGCGCCGACTACGACTTGGAACGTGCCTCAGTCGTGCTGCACATGCAGAAGGGCTCCCGCACCGAGCCGCCACCACTCGCCTACCTGCCAAAGTTTCCGGGCCTGCGCATCTGCGTCGACGGACCACGCGGGCTGCGCACGGTTCGCGAGCGCGGCTGAACCCCCCTGCACGTTTGATGATGCGCACGTCCAGCGTTACGCTCTGCGCATGACCGGCCCAGCAACACGGCGCTTTGCGATTCGCTTCGACAGCTGGTACGCAGCGCTTTCTCGGACGCTGTTCATTCCACCGGCCGCATCGTACGTGGAGTTGAACGCAGACTTCGTGGTCGTGCGCATGGCGTGGGCATTCCACGCGGTCTTCCCGCGCGCGAGCGTGCAGGCGATCACGCCACTCGTCAGCAACCCCATGAGCCGCGGTGTTCACGGCATCGCGGGCCGCTGGCTCGTGAACGGCTCGGGCGCTGGCATCCTCTCGCTGCGGCTCGAGCCCGCGCAGCGCGCACGCGTGATGGGCTTTCCCGTCACGCTGCGCGAGCTGATGGTGAGTGTGGACGACACGGATGCGCTGCTGACCGCGCTGCGCAGCGAGCCCACCCACGGCGCCTGACCGCTGTGACTCGTGCGCTTGCCCGATCGTCCCGTTTCTGAGCACTATCGACGCTCGAGCATGGGACCGCTCATCGGCATGAAAGTCGTCGAGATCGTGGGCTTAGGGCCTGGTCCGTTCACGGCCATGCTGCTCGCCGACCTCGGCGCAGACGTGATCCGCGTCGATCGCGCCGATCGGGTGGGCAAACAGGCACCCAAGCTCCAAGAAGCGCTCGACGCACCCAGCTTCGATCTGCTCGGACGTGGCCGCCCGAACATCGGCGTGAACCTGAAGCATCCGAGCGGTGTCGCCAGCGTGCTGCGCTTGATCGAGCAGGCCGACGCGCTGATCGAAGGCTTTCGGCCCGGCGTGATGGAGCGCTTGGGCCTCGGTCCTGCGCCTTGCCTCGCGCGCAACCCGCGCCTGGTCTACGGCCGCATGACCGGCTGGGGACAGACCGGCCCGCTCAAAGATCGCGCGGGACACGACATCGACTACATCGCACTGAGCGGCGCGCTGCACGCGATCGGTCGCAGCGGCGAAGCACCGGTGCCGCCGCTCAACCTAGTCGGCGACTTCGGCGGCGGCGCCATGCTGCTGGCGCTCGGCATCATGTGCGCGATCTACGAAGCCGCGCGCTCCGGCAAGGGCCAAGTCGTCGACGCCGCGATGGTCGATGGCTCCGCGCTGCTCATGACCATGTTCCACGGCTTTCGCGCAGCTGGCCTCGAGCGCGCACGCGGCACGAACCTGCTCGACACCGGCGCGCACTTCTACGAGACCTACGAGACCCGCGATCAGCAGTACATGGCCGTCGGCGCAATCGAACCTCAGTTCTACGCGCAGCTGCTGGCGGGCCTCGGCCTCTCGCCGGAAGACCTGCCGCGTCAGATGGAACGCGCGCGCTGGCCGGAGATGAAGCAGCGCTTCGCCGCCATCTTCAGAGAAAAGACGCGCGGCGAGTGGGAGCAGGTATTCGCAGACAGCGACGCGTGCGTAGCCCCCGTGCTCAGCGCAACCGAGGCCATGGCGCACCCCCACCTGCAAGCGCGCCAAACGTTCGTCGAGATCGCGGGCATCCCGCAGCCGGCACCCGCGCCACGCTTCGATCGCACACCGACCGCCACACCGCGCGCACCTTCACAGCCCGGCGCCGACACGGACAGCGCGCTGGCTGCCTGGGGTTTCTCCAGCGAGGAGATCGCGCGGCTGCGAGCAGTCAGCGCGATCGCGTGAAGAGCCATGCCGAAGGTCAGCGCACTCTACATTTATCCCGTAAAAGGCTGCGCCGGCATCGAGGTCAGCGGTGTGCGCCTCGACGCCGAAGGACCGCTGCTCGACCGTCGCTTCATGGTGGTCGACGACAACGGCCACTTCCTCACGCAGCGCGAGCTGCCACGCATGGCGCTGATCCGCGTCAAGCTCGCACCCACGTCACTCGTGCTCGAAGCCAGCGACATGCCCAAGCTCAACGTCCCGCTCGGGGCGCGCGGCGGCGCACGCAAACAAGTCGTGATCTGGCGCGACCACGTCGCCGCGGAGGCCTGTGGTTCCAGCGCGTCCGACTGGCTGAGCGGGTTTCTCGGCCGCCCGTGCGAGCTGGTCCGGCTCGCAGACGACGCCGGGCGCACCGTCGATCCCGACTACGCGCCCGAAGGCAGTCGCGTCGCCTTCACCGACGGCTTTCCGCTGCTCCTGCTCTCGGAGGCCTCGCTCGCCTCGCTGAACGTGCGCCTGCAGAGCGCGCTGCCCATGAACCGCTTTCGCCCGAACATCGTGGTGACCGACACCGAAGCGCACGCCGAAGACACCTGGCGCAGCATCCGCATCGGCGACGTTCCAATTGACATAGTGAAGCCGTGCAGCCGCTGCGGCGTGACCACCGTGGAGCAAGCCACGGGCCTCGTCGGCAAAGAGCCCTCCGCCACGCTCGCGCGCTATCGCCAGAAGGGAAACAAAGTCTACTTCGGCCAAAACTGCCTGCACCGCGAGCGCGGCATGCTGCGCGTCGGCGACGAAGTGCACGTGCTCAGCACCCAGCCCCCGCTGATTTTCGACGAGTAACTACAGCTGACACGGCACGAAGTACTCGGGCCGATGGAAGTCTGGCCGTGCTCCGGGCACGGGCGCGTGGGCGTGATGGCAGCGCGCACCGGCAGGTCCGTGAATCGCGTAGGCATTCGCGCGCGTCACCTGCGCAGGCAGGTACGCAACCGGCACACGGGCCTGCGCGCTCCAGCGACCGAGCACGCCCTCGGCATCCGGCACATCACTGCGCTCCAGCTGCACCGCGTATTCGATCGGCAGACACGTTCGGACCGGTGCCCGAATGCCGCGCAGCTCGAGCACGAAGTGATGCCCGTGCGGCCCGAGCTCGATCTCCAAGTAGTCTTCGCCCGGACCCGAGAGAAACAGCTCGACCACCTCGAACTGCGCGAGCCCGTCCAAGGCGCCTGCCGCCGTCAGCGGCGGCGCGTCACCGAAGAACGGCGACGTCGCGGTCACGAGCAGCAGCTCGCCCGACCGCACGACCTCGAGCTCGGCGCAGTGCGCCTTCGGCAGCGCGTCGCCCTGCCACGTCCGCTCGATCGCGAGCTTCACGGCTAGCGATAGTCTTCCGGAGCCGGACACAGGCACATCAAGTTGCGGTCCCCGTAGGTGTTGTCGATACGCGACACCGCGGGCCAGAACTTGTGAAGACGCGTCCAGGGCGCCGGGTACGCGGCCTCTTCGCGCGAGTACGCGTGTTTCCAGTCGTCCGCGAGCAAGGCATCCGCCGGATGCGGTGCGTTCTTGAGCGGGTTGTCCGCGCGATCGGCCCTGCCCTCTTCGATCGCACGAATCTCTTCGCGGATCGCGATCAGCGCATCGCACAGGCGATCGAGCTCGGCGCGCGACTCACTCTCCGTCGGCTCGATCATCAGCGTGCCGGGCACCGGCCAGGACATGGTCGGCGCATGGAAGCCATAGTCCATCAAGCGCTTGGCGATGTCCTCGACCTCGACGCCGGCGCTCTGCTTGAACGGACGCGCATCGATCACGAACTCGTGTGCGACCATGCCCTGCTTGCCCTTGAACAGCACGCGGTAGTGGCTCTCGAGGCGCTTTTGCATGTAGTTCGCGTTGAGAATCGCAATCTGCGTGGCGCGCGTCAGGCCGGCACCGCCCATCATCGCGATGTACATCCACGAGATCGGCAAGATGCTCGCGCTGCCCCAGGCTGCAGCTGACACGGCCGTGATCGCTTCCTTGCCGCCGCCACCCGACACCGGATGGCCCGGCAGATACGGCGCAAGGTGCTTCGCCACGCCGATCGGTCCCATGCCCGGGCCGCCACCGCCGTGCGGGATGCAGAACGTCTTGTGCAAGTTCAGATGGCACACGTCCGCGCCGATGTCGCCCGGCCGGCACAGACCAACCTGCGCGTTCATGTTCGCGCCGTCCATGTACACCTGACCGCCGCGCGCGTGGATGATCTCGCAGATCTCCTTCACACCTTCTTCGAACACGCCGTGCGTCGACGGATACGTGATCATCAGCGCGCCGAGCCTGCCTTCATGTTCGGCTGCCTTGGCTTTCAAGTCCGGGATGTCGACGTTGCCGTCCTCGTCGCACTCGACGACCACGACCTTGAAGCCCGCCACCACGGCGCTCGCGGGGTTGGTGCCGTGCGCGGACTTCGGGATCAAGCACACGTTGCGCTGCGCTTGACCGTTCTTGATGTGGTGCGCGCGGATCACGAGCAGGCCCGCGTACTCGCCCTGCGAGCCCGCGTTCGGCTGCAGCGAGACAGCTGCAAACCCGGTGATCTCCGCGAGCCAGCGCTCCAGCTCAGTGAACATCTCGGTGTAGCCGCGCGTTTGCTCGGCGGCGGCGAACGGATGCAGGCTGGCGATCTCCGGCCAGGAGATCGGGAACATCTCGGCCGCTGCATTGAGCTTCATCGTGCACGAGCCGAGCGGAATCATGGACGTCGTGAGCGAGAGATCCTTGTGCGACAAACGCTGGATGTAGCGCAGCAGCTCGTGCTCGACGTGGTAGCGCTGCCAGACCTCGTGCGTGAGAAACGCGCTGGTGCGCGCGAGCGGCGCCGCGTACTCGTGTTCGGCCGCCGCGTGTAGCTCCGCATCCGCCGGCTGGCCTGTGGTCTGCGTGGGATCTTGCCCGGCGAACACCGCCAGCAGCCTGCGCACTTCTTCGAGCGTGCTGGCTTCGTCGAGCGCAACCCCGAGGCTGCCATCCGGATAGCGCCGCAGGTTGATGCGAGCCCCGAGCGCGCGCGCGACGATCGCGTCGGCCTGCGCAGTCTTGGTCTCGACGCGCAGCGTGTCGAAGCACGGGTCGCTGCCCGTGCGGAGCCCGAGCTTCGCGAGGCCCACGCGCAGTGCCTGGGTCAAGCCACGCACGCGACGTGCGATGCGCGTGAGTCCTTCGGGCCCGTGGTACACGGCGTACATCGACGCGATCACCGCGAGCAGCACCTGCGCCGTGCAGATGTTGCTCGTCGCCTTGTCGCGGCGGATGTGCTGTTCACGTGTCTGAATCGCGAGCCGGTACGCCCGCTTGCCCCGTGCATCGCGCGAGACTCCAACGATGCGTCCTGGCATGTGCCGCTTGTGCTCTTCGCGCGTCGCGAGAAACGCCGCATGCGGGCCGCCAAAGCCCATCGGCACGCCGAAGCGCTGCGTGCAGCCGACGGCAACATCGGCGCCGAACTCACCCGGTGCGCAGAGCAGCGTGAGCGCGAGAATGTCCGCCGCCACGACCAGCAGCGCGCCTTCCGCATGCAGCTTCTCGGCGATCGTGGAGTAGTCCAGCACGCGCCCGTCGGTAGTCGGATACTGCACGAGCGCGCCGAACAGGCTCTGCGCGCCCACGTCGAGCGCATCGACGTTCCCGACGTGCACCTCTATACCCAGCGGCTCGGCTCGACCGCGCAGCACCGCAATCGTCTGGGGGTGGCAATCGTCCGCCACGAAGAACCCATGACGACCGCGCGCATCGAGCACGTGACACATGTGCATGGCTTCGGCGGCGGCCGTGCCTTCATCGAGCAGCGACGCGTTCGCCAGCGGCAAGCCGGTCAGATCCGCGACCATCGTCTGGAAGTTGATCAGCGCCTCGAGCCGCCCTTGCGAGATCTCGGCCTGGTACGGCGTGTACTGCGTGTACCAGCCGGGATTTTCCAAGATGTTGCGGCGAATCACCGCGGGCGTGACGCAGTCGCTGTAGCCCATGCCGAGCAGCGAGCGAAACACCTGGTTCTGCCCGACGATCGCCTGCAGACGCTGCGTCGCTTCGCGCTCGGTCAGCGCGGCCGGCAAGGCCAGCGGCTGCTTGCGCAGGATCGCGCCGGGCACGGTGGCTGCCACCATCGCATCGAGCGACGGCTGACCCAAGACGCGCAACATCTCGGCGACGTCGGCCTCACTCGGACCCACATGACGCGCTACGAAAACGTCGCTCGGTGCCAACGCTGCGGCCTTCAAACCACTCATGGGTGCTCCTGTCGTCGCAATCAAACGCAATCAAACGCGATCACGCTCGATCACGCTCGATCAAAAACGAGCGCACTGTAGCCGCCCGACGGGCGATCGGGAAGCGCGACCGCTCTTCAGAATACGACGTCGCGCAAGGCGGGCGGTCGTTTGCCGAGATCGTGGCGGCGAGTGGCCTGCAGCTCGCGGTCGGAGTCCGCTGTTGCCGGGTTTTTCGCTTCGAGCTCGCTGGCCGCGCGTGCATCGGGACCCGCCGCGCTGAAGATCCCGGGCGCGAACAGCAGGAGCACGAAACCGAATAGCAAAACAGCCGGTGCGATCCAGATCGCGCGGCTCGGCGCAGCCCGCTCCTTGCGCACGGCCTGTGCCACGTTCGCCGCGGGCGCTGGCCCGCGTCGTGTCGCGGCGGAGCGCGCCGCCGCATTGCCCTGCGGCCTTTGGTTGTGCACAGCGGAGCGCTGCACCGGCGAATGAGGAATTCGCGGCTGCCCCGAAGAGCCCGAGACGCCCTGCCCGCCACGCGTTCCGCGATCGTAATCGATATCGAGCGTACCGGTCCCGGATGCGCCCAGCGCATCGAACGGGCTCGCGCCGAGCAGCGTCGGATCGCCGGCGCCCATGGACGGCGCGGCCACCGCCGCCCGCTTCGACGCGGCCGGCGGTGGCTCCGGCGGCCGCAACGCCGGCTCCGCGGGCTTCTGCAGCGGTTTTCCCGAGCGCGCATCGAGACCTTCGAAGTCACCCCAGGCGGCGTCACCCGCTTTTCCAGCTGACGAAGGCAGGCCGAGCGGGACGCTCGCTGCGGGCGCAGGAGGCAGCGGCGCGATCCCCGGCGCCGGCATGGGCGCGGGAGCCGCCGCGGGCGCCGGCGCTGCCAACGGTGACGGAACGCGCGGCGCCCGGGGCGGCGCGTCGGAGGTCTGCGGCCGACGCGCATTCGCCGCCGAGAACGCGCTCTCCGCTGCGCTCAAGAGCGCACGCCGAAACACCGTCGCATCGACGAAGCGCTCTTCGCGATCGTGCGCCATCGCCTGCGCCACGCAGTCGGAAAGCAGCTCCGGCACTTCGGGACGCACTGAGCGCATCGACGGCGGCTGCGTGGTCACGATCTTCACGATCAGCTGCCCGATCGTGTCCGCTTCGTACGGCAGGCGGCCGGTGATGCCCTCGTAGATGATCGCGCCCATGCTGTAGATGTCGGCGCGCTTGTCGATGCCGGCCTCGCCGCGCGCCTGCTCCGGCGACATGTAGTCGGGCGTGCCGACGATCATTCCGTCCTGCGTCGAGATCGCCGACGGGCGCTGCGGATCGTCCGCGAGCGAGCGCGAGATCCCGAAGTCGAGGATCTTCGGATACACCGTGTCCGAGTCCTGATGCAGAAAGATGTTCTGCGGCTTCAGATCGCGATGCACGATGCCCGCCTCGTGAACCGCGCCGAGGCCACGTAGCGTCAGGCTCGCGAAGTGCACCACCTCTTCCATCGTGAGCGCCGGCTTGCGCTCCATGCGCTCCGCCAAGCTCTCGCCCGTCAAGAGCTCCATCACCATGTACGGCAGCTGCTCGTCCGCGATGCCGAAGTCCATCGTGTGAATCACGTTGCGGTGCTGTACCGAGGCCGCGATCCGCGCTTCGCGCAAGAACTGGTCGACGACCGCGCGCGGATCACGCTGCCCGCGCACGTACAGTAGCTTCACCGCCACCATGCGCTTGAGCGTCTGGTCCTCGGCGCGCCACACGCTGGCCATGCCGCCTTCGCCAACCAACGTTTCCAGCCGGTAGCGCCCCGCGATCAGGCTGCCTACGTCAAGCATGGCGACACGCACGCATCGCGGTCAGTCCGCCATCACGACACGGTTACGCCCCGCGCGCTTGGCGTCGTAGAGCGCTTTGTCAGCGACGGCGAGCAGCGACTCGGGCGTTTGAATCTTCGGGTTCGGCATGATGCCGACGCCGATGCTGACCGTGACGGGAATGCGCTTGCCTTCGTGCGCGAACGGATGCAGCTCGATCGTCTTGCGCACGCGCTCGGCCACGACCTTCGAGGCGCCGGGCGGTGTGGTGCGCGACAGGATCACGAACTCTTCACCGCCGTAGCGCGCAAAGATATCTTCCGTGCGAATCGCCGGCATCACGATGCGTGTCAGCTCGGACAGCACCAGATCGCCCGCCAGATGCCCGTGCGTATCGTTGATCAGCTTGAAGTGATCGATGTCGAACATGAGCAGCGACAGCTCGGTCGAGTGCCGCGCCGCGTACGCGAACTCGCTCTGCAGCTGTTCGAGAAAGAAGCGCTTGTTGTAGACCTGCGTGAGCGCGTCGCGCGAAGCCGACTCGAACATCTGGCGCTGGAAGTCTTCGTCGAGCTCGTCCTGGTACGAAAACCGAAAGATGGTGACGGTGCCGACTTGGATCTTGTCGCCGTCCTTTAGAATGCAGGTCTGCACGCGCTCGCCGTTCACGAACGTGCCGTTCGTCGAGCCGAGATCCTCCATCATCAGGCCGTCGCTCACCGTGAGCAGGCGCACGTGCTTGCGTGAGACGCCGTCCCCCTGCACGCGAATGTCGGCTTCGCGGCCGCGCCCGATCACGAGCGTGCCTTTGAGGTCGTACATCTCGCCGACGTTGGCGCCTGCGAGCACGATCAACTGAGCACGCTTGCGACCCGAGGTGGTCGCTGGCGTGACGTCCGTCGCAATGACGGTCTTGTCCTCCCAGTCTTCTTGCATCGCTCGCCCATGGTATCGGCCGATGGCCAGCGGGCGCAATCACGTGCTGCAGTCCGGCGGCGCGCCGCGCGCACACATTGCGCAGCTACTGATAGGGGTTCGGGATCAGATCCGGCTCGCGATGAGCCTTCGGCGGCGCCGGCGGCGTCACGACGGGCGTGCCGAGCTTGGGTACCTGCGTGGTCGGCTGCGCGGCGCGCGCCGTGCGTCTCGCGGCCGCAGCTTTCGCGGCCGCGCGATCGGTCTTCGCATTCGGCGCAGCGAGGGCGGGCTTTCCGGCCTCGGCCGGAGCAGCGGCGTTTGGATCGGCGGCTGGTGCAAGCGCTGCTGTCGGGAGATCGACCGCAGGCGAGCTCGGCGCCGCCGGTCCGACCGCTGCCGCAGGCGTCACAGGTGCCACGGCGGGCGGCGCAACGTTCGTCCCGGCCGCAGGCGTCTGCGCGTGCGCGTCATCGATCTGCTG
>JADGRF010000246.1 GCA_017881055.1 Sandaracinaceae bacterium | reverse complement strand
GCGACATGCGCGCGCCGATCTCCTGCAGCTTGCCGTCGATGCGTGCGTGCGTGTAACCGTCGCGCAGCGCGCGCGCCAGGATCTCTCGGTGCGCGCCCTTGCGGCTGCGCACGACCGGAGCGAGCACCGAAACTTCGGCGCGACCGAAGCGCTCGGCCGCCAGCTGCGCGAGCTCACTTGCGGGGCGCGGCGCGATCGGCACGGCACAGCGTGGGCAGCGCAGCACACCGGCACGCGCGAACAAGAGCCGCAGGTAGTGTGCGACCTCGGTCACGGTGGCCACGGTCGAGTTCTTCGCGCCGCCCGTGGAACGCTGCTCGAGCGACACGCCGGGCGGGCTGCCCACCACGCGATCGACCGCCGCGCGCGGCAGCTGCTTGAGATACTGCCGCACGTACGGAGACAGTGTCTCGAGGTAGCGGCGCTGTGACTCTGCAAACACCACATCGAAGGCCAGCGTGCTCTTGCCGCTGCCGCTTGGCCCGGTGACCACCACCAGTCGTTCACGCGGAATGTCGACGTCCACGTTCTTCAGGTTGTGCTCGCGTGCGCCGCGAACGGCGATCACGTCGGCGTTGACCTCCATGCTGGGATCGACGGCTGCCTGCGCGGCCTCGGTGGTGGGCGCAGGCAGGCCCCGCAGCGCGGCACGCAAGAACGCAGCCGTGGCGGAACTCTTGCTGGCGGCGACCTCGGTTGGCGTTCCCGCGGCCAGGACGCGGCCACCGAGCGCGCCCGCGCCGGGGCCGAGATCCACGACGTGATCGCAAGCCGCCGCGACGCGCATGTCGTGCTCGACGACGACGACGGTGTTGCCGCGCTCGACCAGGGCGTGCAGCGTGCGCAAAAGCGGTGCGACGTCCTGTGCGTGGAGCCCAGCCGTGGGTTCATCGAGCACGATTAGCGCATCGCGCGTGGCGTCTGCGAGTGCCGCCGCCAGCTTCAAACGCTGTGCCTCGCCCCCGCTCAGCGTGTTCAGCGACTGGCCGAGCCGCAGGTAGCCCGCGCCGACGTCGATCAACGGGTCGAGGCGGCTGGCGATGTCCGTGAAGCGCGCGAAGGCCTGACGCGCTTGCTGGACGGTCAGCGCAAGCACGTCGGCGACGCTCTTGCCTTCCAGCTGCACGTCGAGCACCGGCCCGATGAAGCGCTTGCCTGCGCACTGCGGGCAGGAGAACGTCACGTCCGAGAGAAACTGCATCTCGACCGTCTCGGCGCCCTCGCCCTTGCAAGCTTCGCAGCGACCACCGGCCACGTTGAACGAGAAGCGACCGGGCGTGTAGCCCCGCTCCACGGCGAGCGCTGTCCTGGCGAAGTGCTTGCGGAACGCATCCCAGGCGCCGAGGTAGGTCGCAGGGTTGCCGCGCGAAGTGCGCCCGAGCGGCGATTGATCGACGTACACGAGCGACTTGATCGTCGCGACGCCCTCGAGCGAAGCGAACGGCAAAACCGGCATGCTGGCATCGCCGAGCGCCTGCGCCACTGCGGGCACCAGCGTGTCGAGGACGAGGCTGCTCTTGCCAGAGCCGCTCACGCCGGTGATGCAGGTGAGACCCCCGATCGGCAGCTCGAGATCGACGTGTTTGAGGTTGTTGCCGGAGGCGCCCTGCAAGCGCAGCGTGCCCCGCTGCGGGCGCGCCGTGGTGCGCACGAGCGCTGCGCCGTGCAGCGCGCGTGCGGTCGCCGTGTCGGCCGACTGCAGCGCAGCAGGGGCACCGTCGAACACGATCTGCCCGCCGGCCTCGCCGGCTCCCGGACCGAGCTCGATGACGCGATCGGCGCCGCGCACGAAGCTCTCATCGCTCTCGACTACCACCACGACGTTGTCGCTGTGCGAGAGCCCGCGCACCACCGGCAGGAGCTGCGCGACATCCGCCGGGTGCAGGCCCACGGTGGGTTCGTCGAGCACGAAGAGCGTGCCAGTGAGCGAAGCTCCGAGCGCGCTCGTGAGCGACACCCGTTGCAGCTCACCGCCGGAGAGCGTGCGCGCGGCGCGATCGAGCGTGAGGTAGCCGAGCCCGACCGCCTGCAAGGTCTGCAGGCGCGACACGCACTCGCGCAGCACCTGCGCGTGGCTCGGATCGCTGGGAGCCGCAGCCAACAGCTGCGCGACCAGCGCGCGCGCCTCGCTCACGGTGAGCCCGTAGAACTCGGGCAAAGTGCGCCCGGCCACTCGATAGCCGAGCACCTCGGGCTTGAAGCGTGTGCCGGCGCAGCTGCCGCACTCCACGTACTTGCGATAGCGCGAAAGCATGACGCGCACGTGCATTTTGTAGGCGCGCGATTCGAGCCACTTGAACCAGCGGCGCAGACCCGGATAGCCCTTCTGCCAGCCGCCACCATCGCCCTCGATCAGCCCCTGACGCTGCGCCTCACTGAGCTCGCCGTAGGGGACGTCGAGCGGAACGCCGGCGCGCTGGCAGTAGCGCTTGAGCAAACGACGCTCCCACTCCGTGGCCTTGCCGCTCCACGGCTTGATCGCGCCCTCGGCCAGGGTCTTGCGCGGATCAGGGAACACCTTGGCCCAGTCCACATCGATCACTCGGCCGAAGCCGCGACAGGCGTCGCAGGCGCCTATCGGACTGTTGTAGGAGAAGAGGCCCGGCGTTGGCTTGCGGTACTCGGCGCCGCAGCCATCGCAACGCAGGCCGCGCGAGAACACGAGCGTCTTGCCGCCGGGTGTCGCGACGCAGGCCTGGCCCAAGCCGCGCTCAAAGGCTGCCTCGAGTGCTTCGACCAAGCGCGGCCGGTCCTCGGCGGCTGCGCGCGCTCGGTCAGTGACCACGTAGAGCGCGACGGGTGCGGCGGCCACAGCCTCGACTGGCTTGCGCTTGCGGCCCTTGGTCTTGGGCGCTGCGGTCACCACGTCGCTGGGTCGAACGGTGTCGAGCTCGACGACCTCGCCGTTCTGCCAGAGCCGACGGTAGCCGTCACGCACCAGCGCCTCGCGCACGCCCACGAAATGCTCGGCGTCGGTCACGGGCACGGGATACGTGATCACCACGCGCTCGCCCGCGAGCGCCGAGAGCACGCTGGTTGCGGCACTCTGCGGCGTGTGGCTGTGCACCGCCTCACCGCAGCGCGTGCAGTGGAGCGTGGCCGCGTGCGCCCATAGCTGCTTGGCGTAGTCGCTGAGCTCGGTCAGCGTGGCGACCGTGGAGCGGCTGGTCTTGACGCTGGCGCGGCGGTCCACGGCGATCGCGGCCGGCACGGGCTCGAGGCTGTCGACGGCGGGCCGCGCGAGCCGCTCGAGGAACTGGCGCGCGTAGGCGCTGAAGCTCTCGACGTAGCGGCGCTGGCCCTCGGAATACAGGGTTCCGAACGCCAGCGACGACTTGCCGGCCCCCGAAGGCCCTGTGACCGTGATGAAGGTGCCCGGCTGGATGTCCAGGTCGAGGCCCTTGAGGTTGTTGGTCCGAGCACCGCGTAGACGGATGGCGCGCATGGCGGTGCTGTACTTACGACAATTCCGGGCATTGGGAAGCCCCCGTG
>JADGRF010000032.1 GCA_017881055.1 Sandaracinaceae bacterium | reverse complement strand
CCACGCGCGAGTTCCTCTACCAGATGGTGGACAAGAAGTACGGCCTGAACGAGCTGCTCGCCGTCAACGACCACCAGTTCCTGGTGATCGAGCGCGACGCCAACGGCGAAGCCGCAGCCGTGTTCAAACGGCTGTTCTTGATCGACATTAGCAATGCGACCGACATCAGCAACGTCGCCGCGTTGCCGACCACGGGTACACCGAGCGGTGTGACGCCGGTTTCGAAGACGCTATTCCTCGATCTTTTGGCTTCCGAGTACGGCCTCGCCGGCGCCACCTTCCCGGAGAAGATCGAAGGCATCACCTTCGGTCCCGATCTGCCGGACGGACGGCACACGGTCGTGGTCACGAACGACAACGACTTCATCACCGACAGCAGCGGCCACCCGAACAACTTCTACGTTTTCGCGATCGGCACGCCGGCGCTGCCCGGCTACGTCGCGCCGACGCACACGTTCTCCAGCGTCTGCGACACCACCACCTGCGTTGCAGCTGGCGGATGCTACCTGCCTGGCACCTGCGACCCGAGCAACGGCAGCTGTCCGAACCCGACGGTTGTGTCGGGCACGCTCTCGGGCACGCAGACGGCTGGGGACTGCAAGAAGTCGCAGTGCGACGGGTCGGGCAACCAGGTCAACGTCGCCGACAACACCGACCTGCCAAACGACGGCAACCAGTGCACCGGTGACAGCTGCGTCAGCGGCACGCCGACGTACACCAACAGCAGTGCAGGCAGCGCGTGCGCGCAGAGCGGCGGCAACGTGTGCGACGGTGCGGGCGGCTGCGTCTCGTGCCTCGGCGCGGCCGACTGCCCAGGCAGCGACACCGATTGCACCTTCCGGACCTGCAGCATGGGTGCATGCGGCGTCGGCTACGCCAGCTCTGGCACGCCGACCTCGTCGCAGGTTGCGGGTGACTGCGACGTCGTCCAGTGCAACGGTACGGGCGGCACCGTCTCCGTGGTCGACGACAGCGACGTGCCGAACGACATCAACCCGTGCACGAACGACATCTGCACAGCGGGCGTGCCGAGCCACGCCAACACGGGTGCCGGCACCAGCTGCGGCTCGGGCCAGGTCTGCAATGGCAGCGGCACGTGCTCGGGTTGCGTGACGGCCAGCGACTGTGCCGGCGTCGACTCCGACTGCCAGCACCGTACGTGCACGACGGGCGCGTGCGGCATCGCGTACACCGCGGCTGGCACGCCGACCTCCAGCCAGACCAGCGGCGACTGCCTGCGCAACGAGTGCGACGGTGCGGGCAACATCGTGGTCAACAACTTCAGCAGCGACGTGCCGAACGACAACAACCAGTGCACGAACGACTTGTGCAGCTCGGGCACGCCGTCGCACACGAACATGGCACTCGGCACTTCGTGCACGCAAAACAACGGCAACTACTGCGACACCGGGTTCTGCATGCCCACGTTCCGAGTCGTTCGCCTCGGTGCGGGAAGCGCGGCGCTCACCAATATCGCGACCGCGACGTTCGTGGAGGAACGCCGGTTCGACGGCGTTCAGGTAGGCACAGCCTTGGCGCTGCCGACCACCGCGACGAACTCCGGTAACCGCGCGCTCACGAACTCGGGTTCTGCTGGCACCGAGGGCGGCCTCTCACTGTCGGGCGATGGTCACTACGTCACGCTGATTGGCTACAACGCGACAACGGGCACAACGGGCATCAAGGGCGCGGGCACCGATCGAGTGGTCGGTCGCATCGATGCGCTCGGCACCATCGTCACGACGACGTCGTTGCCCAACTCCGAAGCTTTCACTGGCGACAACCCAGGTTGCGCAGGGACCAACGACGGCTCGGCGTTCTGGCCTTGCGGCGCGCTCGGCCTTCGCTACGCCCTGCTCGGCGCGAGCGGCACCGGCAGCTCGACGCTGGTGAACGCCAACGGCACTGCCGGCTTCCGCATGGCTCAAGTCGTGGGCGGCAAGCTCTACGCGTCTACGCCGGCAGCCGGCATCTTCACCTTCGCGACGGCTCTACCGACGTCTTCGTCCACGGGCACAACCATGCCCGGCATCAGCACCAGCGATGCCTACTCCTTCGTGCTCCTCGACACGGACTCGGGAGTGGCGGGTGTCGACACGCTGTACGTCGCGGAGAAGACCGCCGGTCTGAAGAAATTCACGTTCAATGGCACGACGTGGTCGTTGAAGTGGACCTCCGTCACCGGCATAAAGGGGGTTGCGGGTGTGGTGGTGGGAAGCAGCGTCAAGCTCGCTGCCACGACGAGCGCCGCCGACCCGAACTCTATCGTGGTCTTCACCGACGCAGGCGGCTTCACCGGAACCTCGGCGCCGAGCAGCTCCTCGATCGCGACGGCCGGCACCAACACGGCATATCGCGGCCTCGCTCTTTCACCTCACTGATCATTTGCATGCGTCTCTGCTTCGTTGCCTTGCTGCTTGCCGGTTGTGGTGCAGACGCAGGTCTGCATCACGACAAGCAACCCGCAACGGATGGCGACAGCGGTGTGCGCGGTGACGCCGTCAGCGGCAGCGAGGACGCGGGCGTGGCCACCGGGGAGGACGCCGGAGCATCTGTTCCAAGGGGCTCGCGGCTACCGGACGGTGGTCCCGCGACGAATCCCGACCAGCCCGGAATGCAGCTGACGCCTACCACGCTCCACAACTACGCCTTCGTCACCTCGCTCGCCTACGGCGCCGACTTCGGCGGCCTCTCCGGCGCCGACGCGCTGTGCGACGCGCGGGCCAAGTCGGCGGGTCTGCCAGGCATCTACAAGGCGTGGCTCTCGACCAAGACCGAGAACGCCAGAGATCGCATTCCAACTGACGCAGGCGGCTGGGCTCGTCCGGACCGGTTGCCCTTCGCGGCGTCGCGTGCCTCGCTGCTGGCAGGCGCGGTGCTCTATCCGCCGCGCATCACGGAGATGGGCGATGACCTGCTCGGCGATCCATTTCCGCTGACCACCGCCACCGGCCCCGACGGAACCTTCTATGCCAACGGGACCTACAGCGACTGCGCGGGCTGGACATCGATCGACAGCAGCCAGAACTATCGCTCCGGCTCCGCCGCGGGCGGGACGTTCCAGTGGACGGCTGCCGACGGTGCAACCTGCGAGCAGTACGGGCGCCTGTTGTGTCTCGGCGTAGACGACGCGGCCACGGTGATCATCACAGCGCACACGGGGCGTCTCGCATTCCTCAGCAGCGAAACGTTCGCGCCCGGAGGCGGCGTGGCTCGGGCCGATGCGCTGTGCCAGCGCGAGGCAGACGACCACGCGCGCCCCGGCGTGTTCCAAGCATTGCTCGCGGTCGAGGGCGCGAGCGCCGCCAGCCGCTTCACGGCCGGCGAGCCCTGGCTACGCGCGGACGGCGTCGCGATCGCGCTCGACACCGAGAACCTGCTCGCTGGCGGCCCCTTGCTCGCGCCGATCACGCTCCAGCTCGACGGCAGCTACCACGGTACCACGGGTGTCTGGACGGGCGCCGACTCCATCGCAAAGGCACCCGTGACAGCTGCACACTGTGCGAGCTGGACGAACACGATGGGTGAGGGTCGCTACGGCATCTCCGGGCAATCCGACGCGCAGGCGATCGTGTCCGCAGACTTGCCCTGCGACTCGAGCTACCTGCACCTGTACTGCCTGGAATATTGAAGCGAAACGGCTACTCGCTCGGCCAATGCCGCGCTGCGTCGTCCTCGCGTCGTCGCCAGGCGAAGCGCCACAGGCCCGCGAGGGCACCGCGCGCTGCGTCACCGCCCTGTGCCGTTAGTCTTACGTTTTGTGCACCCGGCGCGGCGTGGCTTACCAAACTCGGGCATACTGCGCGCGTCATGACTCCACGCCAGCCCACCGTGCATCTGGACGCGCATGCGCGTCGCTTCGCGCTGCGGTTTCTGGCGTTCGCCGCGGTCGGGTTCACGATCTACTGCTTCCCGTACGCCCCCGACGGATCGGTGCAGGCAATCTTCGCTGCGTACTTGTCGGCGTACGCACGCGCAGCAGGTTTCCTGCTGTCACGGCTCGAGTCGGGGATCTCGGTGACCGGCACGACGATCGCCGGTCGCACTGCGCTCGAGATCGTGAAGAACTGCGACGCCATGGAGATCATGCTGCTGTTCGCTGCGGCGGCGCTCGCGCTGGAAGGCAGCTGGCGCCAACGTACCATCGCGCTGGTCGCGGGCCTCGCTGCAATCGTGGCGCTGAACCTGACGCGCATTTGCTCGCTCTACTACGTCGAGATCTACTATCCAGACGCGTTCGACGTCGTGCACCTCGAGATCTGGCCGCCGGTGCTGCTGGCCTTTACGTCGCTGCAGTTTCTGGCGTGGGCGCGCTGGCTCGACGCGCGTTCGCAGGGAGCTGCTCATGCTACCCACTAAGCGCCAGCTCGCGCGCTCGCTCGCGATCTTCACGGTCGTGTTCGTGAGCATCAATCTTCCCACGCCGAAGCTCGGCCGGGCGGTGGCTGGTGCAACGAGCGCGTTCGCGAGCGCCTGCTGCTCGGCGGACCCGGCGAAGGACGGACTCGATCTGCGCTTTGCAGCTGCGTGGCCGCATGTGCCGCTCGCAGAGCTGGGCGTCAACCGCGCTTGGACCATGGCCGTACTCGCGCAGCGTCCGTCGACGGGCGGACGCGCGCTGATCAGCGTGAACTGGCGCAAGCTGGCGTGGGTTCCGCTGTCGGTGTTCGTCGCGCTGGCTCTCGCCTCGCCGATCTGGCGCACTCGGCGAGGCCCTTTCGTGCTGGCGACAGGCCTCGTCACGATGTTGGTCCCGATCGGTTTACTGACCCTGGTCAACGTCGTGGGGCCGATGTACGAGCACTACGTGATCGAGCTCAGCCCTTTTCAAACGTACCTCGTGCGCTTCGGCTACGCGCTGCTCGCGCCGCCGGGTGTCGTGTACGCGCTTCCGCTGTTGCTCTGGGCTGCACTGATGGCCGCGACACGACCTGCCGCGCCGGCACGCCCCTAGCGCGCGCTCACGGCACGACTTGCCACAGGAAGCGGTCGCCGCTGCTCCAGGCCGTCAGCGGCGCTCGGGCCAGTACGCGCAGCTGCAACGGGGTATGCGAGAATGAGCGCGCGCGGTCGAGTGACCAGCTCTCGTCCGCGACGTAGTGAATGCCGGCGTCACGCAAGTAGCGCTCGAACGTCTTGGAGGCGTAGTACGGGTAGAGCGCATTGTTGGCCAAGCCGTCGAGGTTCACGATCGTGCGGCTGCTGAAGTAGCCCGGCAGGCCGGCGTTGAAGCTGCCGATCGGCTCGCTCGCGGGCACGCGCGCTTCGAAGCGTGGCTGCGAGTCGAACACATCGCGTTGCCACGGGTAGGGGTTGTTGGCTGCGAGTGACTTGGCCAGCACCACGCAGCTGAGCAGCGTCAACGCGCTGACGAAGACGGGAATGCCTGCGCGCGGCAGGAGTGGTCGAATCGTGAACGCGGCCGCTGTGTATGTGACCAGGTAGAGGATCAGGCCGGGCTGCGCGCGATACCACTCTTGATGATCGGCGAAGAAGAATGCGTAGATGCAGCCCAGCAGCAGCGTGCTCGCGAGCAGCAAGAGGCCCACCGTTGCGGCGTGGCGCGTCGCGGGCTTGCGCAGACCCGAGGCGAGCACGAGCACGACGGCCAGCGCGAGCAGGCAACTTAGATAGCTGTTCGGCTCCTGCCAGCGCTGCAGAAACAGCCACGGGTTCAAAAGCCAGCTGCTGCTCAAGTAGTGCACGCCCTGCTGCAGGCGCGCCGACGCCGTGGGCATGGCAGCCGCACCCCAGAGCAGCTTCATGGCGCCGCTGCGCTGCGTCCAGCTTCCGGTCGCCACGAACGAGAACACGAACCACGGCGCGATCCCGAGCCCGAACGGGATTCCCAAGGCGGCGGCGGTGCGCAGGCGCGCCGGCCAGCTGCTAGCAGCTGCAACGATGACGGCGAGCATTACTGCGCCGGAAAGCACGATCGCCTCGGTGCGCCCCCAAAAACACAGCGCAAGGCACAGACCGAGCGCGCGGAGGTCGCGCGTGCGCACGACGCCGCGCGCCTGCAGCACGGGCTTGAGTCGAGCGGAGTACAGCAGAAACGCGCAGGTCAGCCCGAACACGTAGAAAGACGCCTCCATGCCTTGCAGCGCGAGCCGCACCGGCAACGGGTTCAGCAGCCAGCACGCGCCGGCCAGCTCAGCCCACGGCCGCACGACCCAGTGCGACAGCGCGCGCACCAAGAGCGCGCTGCCGGCGACGTGAAAGAGGAACGCCACGATCAACGCGGCGCGCAAGAGGCTCTGTGGCGTCGAGAACAGCTTCGCGCACACGGTCATGAGCAGCATCCAGCCCGGGTGGTAGCCGTTGGTGGCGTTGATGCCGTCGAAGCTGGAGAGCCCGTGCGTCGCCAGGTTGCGCGCGATCTTCAAGTAGTAGAACGCGTCATCGGGTACGACGCCGACCAACCAGCGCACCGGCCGCGCCAGCGACCAGGCGAACGCGAGCGCGAGCAGGTACAGCCGGCGTCCGATGATGGGCTCGCTGCTCGCCGGTGTGCTTGGCGTGGTCGGCAGGCTCGACGCGTCGGATCCGGCCTCGTGCGATGCCCGTGGCAGCTGCTCGGCGCTGGCGTCGCGTGGCTCGAAGTGCACGACGCCTTGGTTGCACGGTGCGGAAGCGCACCGCCATGGCCTGCTAAGGGGGGCGCGCGATGGGACGGCAAGCACCGAGGCGCGAGCTCAGCCCAGCGCGAACCGAGTCAGGTACGTGACCGACGTCAGCACGAGAGCCGAGAGCAGCGTCAACGTGGTGGCGGCCGTGAAGCGCCCGGCTGGGCTGGACGAGTCGACCACCCGTTGCAGTCCGAGCGCCATGAACAGCACGTAGACGGGCAGCAGGAACAACACGTACTTGGTCTTCAGCGCCCAGCTGTCCTGCGCGAGAAACCACCACGTGTACGTGAGAAACGAGCTGAGCGCGAAGAACGACAGCGGCCAGATGCGCCCGCGCCGCGCTGTCACTAGGAAACCTAGCAGCGCGAGCCCGGTCGGAACCAGGCCGAGAAACAGCAGCAGCGTGACGAGCGGCACCGAGGTGTGCTTGGTCGGGTAGGGCAGGCTCGGATCGCCGTGACGGGCATGCACCGAGAAGATGCTCATGTCGGTCCATGCCATCGCGTGCAGCGTGGTCCAGACGCTGCCGTAGACCGGCTGGTCCGTGAGCTTGCCGGTGCTGTGCTCGGTCGCGAACAAGGCCGCGGCGTCCAAGAGGCGGAGTGACGTGAAGTCGTAGTGATGCAGGTTCTGGGCGCGGGCAGCCAGGTTCAGCACGTCGAAGCCGGATTGCGCCGAGCCGTTGGCCACCAAGAGCTCGTGGTGCACGCCGACGTTGTACGCATACTTACTGCCCGCGATCGCGCACGCGATGCCGAAGATCAGCGCCGCGCGACGCCACGTTCCGGCACGCGAGGAACGCTCTAGCCAACGCGCCGCAAGCACGGCGAGCGCTGCAACCAGCAGCAGCACACCGCTGTACTTGGTGAGCGCTGCGAGCCCGGCCAGCGCGCCGAGCCAGATCGGATCGCGCAGCCCGCCGCTCGCGCCTTCGACGTGCATGCGGCAAAGGTGGAACACCCCGGCCACCATCAAGGCGGTCAGCAGCATGTCGGACTCCGGCCCGTGCGAGCTGATCACGAGGCACGGAAACGACGCACACACCGCCATCGCTGCCACGAGGAAGATGCCGCGCTGCTCGTAAAGTCGAAGCAAGCGGTATGTATAGAAGACCGTGAGCGCATCGCAGGCCAGCGGCACCGCGCACAGCAGCTGTTCCGCAACCGCGCGTTGGCCGCCCGAGCACCACATGCCGAGCGCGTAGAACGGCGCACCGACGATCCAGAAGAGCGGCGGGTGCGCGCAGATCCAGCACGCGTCCGCAGGCGGCAGCGCGTGATGGTCGTATACGTAGGCGACCGCAGCCGGATAGAAGTCGTAGACGTAGCCGAAGGACGTGGGCGAGCGGACCAGTAGCAGCACGCGCAGCAGCGCGGCGAGCCCGAGCACGAGGCACAAGCAGAGGCTCTCGCGTCGTATGCAGAGCTCTTGGAGCGCGCGCAGCGTGCGTCCGCGCGTGGATGAGCTGGTCGGGGGCATGCTCGTGTAACGTACGTTCCGTGCGTCGACGCCTTGCGGCATTTCCGCGTCGCGACGGTGACGTCTCTGGCTGCGACCCGTACGAGTGCAGCCTCACGGATGCGTCTGACCAAGGCCGGTGAGGCCTGCCGAATCAGCCGCGATCACGTTGCACGATCGGCACCGTGAAGTCAGCGCCGCGAAACGAAGGCCGCCTGCGTCCATGCTACGAGCGTGCTCTGTAAGCTGGAACTCACGTCATCCCACGCCATTCATGGAGGCCTTGTCATGACCACGAGTCGTCGAACGTTCCTTCAGCTGTTGTCCACCGGTGCTCTTGCTGCCGCGGTTCCGCCGAGCATCGCGCGTGCGCTGTCGATTCCGGCACGTCACCGCACCGGGACGATCGCGGATGTCGAGCACATCGTGATCCTGACGCAGGAGAACCGCTCGTTCGATCACTACTTCGGTACGATGCGCGGCGTGCGTGGCTTTGGTGATCCGAGGGCCGTCGCTCTGCCGTCGGGCGATCCTGTTTGGTACCAACCGAATGGCAGCGGCTACGTGCTGCCGTTTCGCCCGTCCGCGCCGAACCTCGGCCTGCAGTTCCTCGAGGATCTGCCGCACGGCTGGACCGACACGCACAAGGCGTGGAACGACGGCAAGTACGATCAGTGGGTGCCGAGCAAGGGCACGACCACGATGGCGTACCTGACGCGTGACGACATCCCGTTTCACTACGCGCTGGCCGACGCGTTCACCGTCTGCGATGCGTACTACTGCTCGTTCATGGGCGCGACCGACCCCAACCGCTATCACATGTGGACGGGCTGGACGGGCAACGACGGCAAGAACGGCGGTCCCGTGCTCGACAACGCCGAGGCGGGCTACGACTGGTCGACGTATCCGGAGCGCCTGCAGCGGGCCGGGGTGTCCTGGAAGATCTACCAAGATGCTGGCGCAGGTCTCGACGCGGCGCACTACTGGGGCTGGGGCAGCGATCCGTACATCGGCAACTACGGCGACAACTCGCTCTTGTACTTTCATCAGTACCAGAACGCGCCCGCTGGCAGCCCGCTCAATCTCGGCGCGCTGAGCGCGACCAACATCTCGCAGCGCGGCACGCTGTTCGACATGTTTGCAGCAGACGTTCTGGCCGACAAGCTTCCCCAAGTCTCCTGGGTCGTTGCGCCCGAGGCGTACACGGAGCATCCGAACTGGCCGCCGAACTACGGCGCTTGGTACACGTCGCAGATCCTCGATGCGCTCACGGCGAACCCCGAGGTCTGGAGCAAGACCGCCTTCTTCTTGATGTACGACGAGAATGACGGCTTCTTCGACCACATGGTTCCGCCCACGCCGCCGGCGTCGCGCAGCGGAGGGCTGTCGACGGTCGACACGACGAACGAGATCTTTCAGGGCAACGGTCAATACGCCGCCGGACCGTACGGTCTCGGGGTGCGGGTTCCGATGATCGTGATCTCGCCGTGGAGCAAGGGCGGCTTCGTGAGCTCCGAGGTGTTCGATCACACGTCGCTGATTCGCTTCATCGAGCAACGCTTCGGCGCGCACAATCCGGAGTTGATCGAGTCGAACATCACACCCTGGCGCCGGGCCGTTGCCGGTGATCTCACGTCCGCGTTCAACTTTCGGACGCCGAACGAAACCATCGTGCTGCTGCCGAGCACCGCGAGCTACGCTCCGCCGGACCGCGCGATCCACCCCGACTTCGTGCCGCCCGTGCCGAGCGCGCAGCTGCTGCCCGCACAGGAGCCCGGTGTTCGACCCGCACGACCGGTGCCGTACGAGCTGCACGTCGTCGCTCACTGGGAGCGCGAAGCAGGGTCGGTGTCGATCGAGCTCGCCAACTCGGGCAAGGCCGCCGCGGTGTTTCAAGTGCGCGACGGGCAGGGACAGGGCGGCCGCGGCCGCGGCCCATGGACGTACACCGTGGGTCCGCGCACGCGCCTCTCCGATACCTGGCCCGTCACTGCGGCTGGCGAGACGAGCTACGATCTCTGGGTCTACGGTCCAAACGGCTTCATGCGCTCGTACAAGGGCAGCGCGGTTGGCAAAGACGGCAAAGACGGCAAAGACCGCGCGAACCTCACGACCCGCACCCTGTACGACGTGAAAGGTTTGGGCATCAGCCTCGAGCTGCACAATCGCGGCGCCGCAACGACTCACGTGCACGTCTTCGATGCGTACATGAACTTGACGCTCGTTCGTCCCGTCACGGCCGGTGCCACGCTCGTCTGGCACTGGCCGCTGCGCGACAGCTTCGGCTGGTACGACTTCACGCTCACCGTCGACTCCGACTCCAGCTTCGAGCAGCGGATCGCCGGTCACGTCGAGACCGGGCGCGACAGCGTGAGCGATCCAGCGTTCGGTGCATAGCTGCGCACCAACTCGGCACACGCTTGTCACCGGTTCGCCGATCTTGCTCACTAGCCTCCGCCGGGTCCCTATCTGAAGGAGATCCACTCATGCGTAAGTTCGTGATTCCCGCTCTCGCTTGCGGCAGCCTGCTCGCAGCGCACTCGGCGTTCGCCGGCAACGGCAACCCGCTCAGCATCAACGCCGGCAACCCGCTCACCGTGGCCGTCTACGGCGACTCGCCGTACGGCGTCAACCCGACGGACGTGTCGCAGAACCTCGCGACGCCCGCGTTCATCGACTCGATCAACAGCGACCCGAAGGTCGACCTCGTGCTGCACGTGGGCGACATCCACTCCGGCAAGCAGTACTGCACCCAGGCCTACGACCAGATGGTGTTCGACCTGTGGAAGAGCTTCAAAGACCCGGTCGTGTACACGCCCGGCGACAACGAGTGGACCGACTGCAACAAGGCCGGTGAGGGCGGCGGCGCGTACAACAGCGCGACGCAGCAGATCGATTACAAGCTCGACGCCAACGGTAACCCGATCGACTACGCCAGCGGCGACCCGGTCGCCAACCTCGACCTGATTCGCTCGATCTTCTTCCCGCAGCCCGGCGTCTCGTTGGGCGGCCGCAAGAAGCTGCTGCTCACGCAGAAGCTGGTGCACGATCCGCGCTTCCCGAGCGACGCGAAGTACGTCGAGAACGTGCTCTGGGCGGAGTCCGGTGTGGTGTTCGTGACGATCAACCTGCCCGGCGGCTCGAACAACGACAACGACATCTGGTACGCAGCCCCGACCATGAGCGCGGCGCAGCAGACCGAGATCGACGAGCGCACCGGCGCCGATCTGCGCTGGCTCGACACCGCGTTCCTGACGGCGCACCTGATCGGCGCCAAGGGCGTCGTGATCCAGGCGCAGGCGGACATGTGGGATGCCGAGAAGGGCGCTGCGCACCAGGCGGCGTTCGAGCCGTACGTCAAGAAGATCGCGGACAACACGCTCGCGTTCGGCAAGCCCGTGCTCATGTTCAACGGCGACTCGCACGTGTACCAGTCGGGCAACCCGCTCTCGCCGAGCGACCCGGTCTACGCGATGCATCCCGGCTACGACGTGCCCAACTTCCACCGCGTGGTCGTGCACGGCAGCACGTTCCCGCTCGAGTGGCTGCGCCTCACGGTCGACCCGAAGGCGAACGCCGCAAACGGTCCCGATGCGTTCGGTCCCTTCAGCTGGACGCGCGTGATTCCCTGACTTGAAAGAACAGAGGGCCCGGTCCGAAGCACGCGCTGCGGACCGGGCGCTGCGTGTCTGCGTCACGCTACGCCGAAGCTCGTCGATACCTGGACGCCTCACGCCCGCGCGCGCTAGCGTCGTCGGCGATGAGTCGAAAACGCAGGCCACGTTCGCGAAGGGCTGCACGTCGCACGTCGTCGGGCGGGCGTACCGGTGGCTCGCGCAGCTTCTGGGCGCCGCTCCTGCGACGTGTGTTGCAGATCCCCGCTGTGCGCAACACGCTGCTGGTTGCAGCTGCCTACGTGCTCGTGCTGAATGCGATCGTGCGCTACGTCGGCCACGGCGATGCGTTCTTCTTCTCGGTGTTTCGTCTGCCCGAGAAATCGTACGCAGTGGCTGCGCTGGGCCTGCACTCGCTCACGCACCTGTGGCATGCGCATGATGAGGACCCGCGTGTCCTGGTTGCTCAGGCCGCTAGCGCCGAAGGTGTGCCGGTTTCACTGGCGTTGGCGGTCGCGACTACCGAGTCGGGGCTACGTCCGCACTGCATCAGCGCGACTGGGGCCATGGGCCTGATGCAGCTGATGCCGGCGACTGCGCTGGCCCACTCCGTCGTCGATCCGTTCGACCCTGCCGAGAGCGCGCGGGGTGGCAGCTGCTTTCTGCACGAGCTCTGGCGACGCTACGGCGGCGACGCTGCGCGCGTGGCGGCTGCATACAACGCCGGTGCGGGCCGGGTTCCGCGTCGTGGTCCCCTGGTCGGCTTACCGGCCGAGACGCAGGCCTACGTCGCTCGCGTCGCCGACCGGCGAGCGCATTGACTCACGGTGCGCCAAGCGGCAGCTTGCGCCGAGCCGGGGGTCGTCGTAGGAAGGCGCCATGCAGATTGGAACGCCGCTGTCTCCGCGTGCGACGCGTGTCCTCTTGCTCGGCTCCGGCGAGCTGGGCAAAGAGGTCGCGATCGAGCTGCAGCGCCTCGGCTGTGAAGTGATCGCGTGCGACCGCTACGCGCATGCGCCGGCCATGCAGGTGGCGCACCGCAGCCACGTGCTGTCGATGCTGGACGCGGATGCACTGCGCCGCGTGATCGAGCTCGAAAAACCGGCGCTGATCGTGCCCGAGATCGAAGCCATCGCCACAGCGCTCTTGCTCGAGCTGGAGCGCGAAGGCTACCGCGTAGTGCCCACGGCCAAGGCCGCCAACCTCACGATGAACCGCGAGGGGATCCGTCGCTTCGCGGCCGAGGAGCTGCAGCTGCAAACCTCGCCGTATCGCTTCGTGAGCGATGAAGCCGAGCTGCGCGCCGCGACCGCGGCGCTCGGCTATCCGTGCGTGCTCAAGCCCATCATGTCGTCGAGCGGCAAAGGCCAGAGCGTGCTGCGCGACGCCTCCCAGCTGACAAAAGCCTGGGCGTACGCGCAGCAGGGCGGGCGTGCGGGCGGCGGACGCTGCATCGTCGAAGGCTTCATCCACTTCGACTACGAGATCACCGTGCTCACCGTGTCTGCGGTGAACGGCATCCAGTGCTGTCCGCCGATCGGTCACATCCAGATCGACGGCGACTACCGCGAGTCGTGGCAGCCCACGCCGATGAGCAGCGTGGCGTGGCAGCGCGCCGAGGTCATGGCCAAGCGCGTGGTCGAGGGCCTCGGCGGCTTCGGCATCTTCGGCGTCGAGCTGTTCGTGTGCGGCGACGAGGTGATCTTCAGCGAAGTCAGCCCGCGTCCGCACGACACGGGCCTGGTGACCCTCGGCAGCCAGAACCAGAGCGAGTTCGCGCTGCATGCGCGGGCGATCTTGGGCTTGCCCGTTCCGCCGGTGCGCGTGCTGCGTCCATCGGCGTCGGTGCCGCTGCTCGGCGAAGGCATCGGCGTGCCACGCTTCGAAGGTCTCGAGCGGGCGCTCGCCGAGGACGAGTCGCAGCTGCGCTTGTTCGGTAAGCCGACGTGCGAGGGCAAGCGGCGCCTTGCCGTGTGCATCGCCAGCGACGACAACGTCACGGGCGCGCGCGCGAAGGCTGCGCGCATGGCGGCTGCCGTGAAGATCGTGCTCGATTGAGGCGCGCTCACACCATGTCGCGCACGGCCCAGGGAGCGATGCTATGCCTGACGCTGCTTCTGGCGCACGGCGCACAGGCGCACGCCGACGCGACGGGAACCGCCCCGGACAGCCAGGCTGCCACCGCGTCCGACGCGACGCCGATGCGCATCGACGTGGCCATGTTTGGGCTCTTCAGCACGCCGTTTCATGCGCATGACGGTGGCGCCGGCCTTGGCTTCGGGCTCGGCCCGCGCTTCGGGGTCGGCTCGATCCCGCTCATGCTAGGAGTCGACTTCATGGCGTCCTACTTGGGAACATTGCATTCCGAGGCCGTAGTGCGGTTCGGCGACACGACCTTGCTTGCCAACACCAGTCGTCAGGACAAGCTCTACTTCTTCGACGCTACGCTGCGCTTGCAGTGGCCGCACTGGTTGGTGCGCCCCTACCTCGAAGGTGTGCTGGCCGCCGCGGCCGCGCAGCGAAACTACGCCTTCAGTTTCGTCGACAACCCGAGTGCGACTGCGTCCAGCAGCAGTGCCCATTGGACGAGCAGCGCAGGCTGGGGCGCAGGCCTCGATTTTCATGGTCTGTACGAACGCGCCGGGGACGTGTTCTTGACGCTCGGCTTTCGGCGGATGACAGCGGGTCACACCTCTGTTGCCGCGACCACGGAGGTAAATGACCAGTCCGTCAGCATCCGCCGCAACGTTCCGACTGACACGACGGTGGTCATGCTAGGCGTCGGCAGTCACTTCGGAGCGGGAAACTAGCTCCACGTAAGCTGCAACGACGCTCAAGGCGTCGCGGCTTGCTGTCGCCGGTTCGCACGCTCACACCGAGCGCTGCGTTGAGCGCGACGCGGCTGTTGTCCGACTTCACGTCCACGCCTTGGCCGTCCACCTTCACTTCGACCAGCGGCGCGCGCACCAGCACGCCGTGATCGTCGGACTTGGCGACAGTATGCAGTGCCAAGGTGATGCTGAGGGCCAGCGGTTCCACTAGGCGCCGCTCAAAGCAGCACGAGCTCGAAGCGCAGAGCCCGTCCGTCTGCGAGAGGGAAGCTAGCGGTAGGCACTGCCGAAGTCTGGCAGCAGTGACCAGCGGGTGTTCGCCGGGCGGGTTTGTTCGACGAAAGGGGCCGACCCGCGCTATGACACCGGGATGCGCCGTTCGCCGGCCTGGAAGTTCGACACGATGGCCGACGCCTACGGCGCGCGGCCCGCGTATCCCGCCGCGCTGCTCGAGCAGATCGTGGCTCTGACGGACTCTCGCTCGGCGCGCATCGTGGACGTGGGTGCGGGCCTCGGGCACGTCGCGCTTCCGCTGGCGGCCAGAGGCTTCGCAGTAACCGCGCTCGAGCCGGCGCAGGCGATGCTGGCTGGGTTGCAGCTGACCGCGGCGGCGCGCGGGCTCGCCGTGACGGCCGTGCGAGCGGCGGCCGAAGCGTTGCCGCTGGCCGCTGCGAGCGCCGAGCTGGTGATCGTAGCCGATGCGCTGCACTTTCTGGACGTGGAGCAGACGGCACGCGAGCTCGACCGGGTGCTCGTGCCCGACGGAGCGCTCGCGCTCGTCACCTGCGAGCCTGCGAATACGCCGTTCATGTCGGCGCTCGTGTCGCTGATGGAGCACGCGGCACCGCGTCGGCCGCGCGCGCTCGCCTCGCCCGCGCGACAGCTGTTTGCGTTGACCGGTGTGCCGTTCGGAGACGAGCAGCGTTTCGAAGACGCCACACCGGTCGATGAACGGACGCTCGAGCAGATCCTGCGCTCGATCTCGTTCATCGGGCCGGCCATGAGCCCGCAGCTGTTCGCGGCGTTCTTCGAGCGCGTCCTCTTGCTGCCCCAGGAACGTGTCTGGGCGCGCGCGTTCACGCTGCGTGCGGGTCGGCGAGGTCGGGCTCGAGGCGCTACTCGGTGAGTAGCTTCGCGCACGCCGCTGGCAGCTGCGGCGCACGCGCGACCTTGGCTTCGTATTCGTGCTCGCCTTGCTTGCGATCGGCTTGTGCTGCGTCGCTGAACCAGAACGCTAGCGCGTCGCCGCAGCCATCGCCCTCGGGCACGGGGGCTTGCGGCGTGCAGTCGGGGCTGTCGCTCGGGCAGGCCAGGCGCACGTGGAAGTGGTCGTCGTGGCCGTACCACGGCCGAATCTTGGAGAGCCACGCGCGCTCGCCCGTGACCGACGCGCACAGCTCGCGCTTGATGATCGGATGCACGAACACGCGCGTCACGCGCGGATCGCTTGCTGTCACCTGCAACAAGGCGGTGACCCGCAGCGCGAACGCGGGCGCGATGCTCTTGCCGTTCAGCACCGAGCGCGCTTTCAGGTTCTCGCGCTCATCGGTTGCCAGCGCGTCGTGGCTGCCGTGCTTGGGGGTCCAGTACCAGATGTCCACATCGAGACCGGTCTGGTGACTGGCGTGGCCACCGAGCGCGCGCCCGCCGCGTGGCTGACTCATGTCGCCGATCAAGACCGAGCTCAGCTTCTGCGCGTGCGCGGCGCGGCCGAGCGTGCGGATGAAGTCGAGCAGGGCGGGGTGTCCAAAGTAGCGCAAGCGCGACGGATGCATCACGTGATAGCCGGGGGCATCGAGCGCCAACGGCTTTGCGCCGGACAGGCAGCCTGCCGAGTACTCGCCGATCGCGCGCGCTGCTCCGTGGCTCGGCGTGACTTGCTGCGAAAAGCCGTTCTCCGCCGCATCGGCGGCCACGGACGAGGCTCCGAGCAAGACGAACATGGCAAGCACGCGCCAGGCGCTACGACGCATACCCTAAAGCATACGGCGCGAACCGGGCGCGGTCACGAAACAGAAGCGCCTGGGCTGCGATCCACGTCGCGATCCGCCGCTTGGTTTGGGGTTGGGGCCCCGAACCCCAACCCGGTTCTCCGGTGCGTGCTCAGCTACAGGAGTAGCCTGCGCGCGCTCCTCGAAACGCGGTTTGCGGGTCGTGCTTGCACGACCCGAAGACAAGGCGCCTCGCTCGTGTCTCACAGCCCATGCGTTCCTGTTTAGGGGGAAATGTGGGACGTGCGCGGCGCACGCGCGTCAACTCAGCGCGCGCGTGTGCAGGTAGCGCGCGATCTCGACGGCGCTGCTGAGGCGTAGCGCCGCGCGTCCGCGCAGCGGGCGGGCTTCGGGCGAGAGACCGCGTTTGGCGATCGCTGCGGCGAGATCCCGCGCATCGGCGCCGTGCACCGCGCGGTACGCGCTCTTCAAGGACAGGTGCGAGACCTCGCTGCCGGTGGCAGCGCCGATTAGATCGAGCGAGCTTTGGTTCCATGCAGCGAGCAGCGGCAGCGCATCGACCTCGCGCAGAAACTCGGCCCAGTCTTTTCGAAAGCGCGCTAGGTCGCCCGCGTCGGCGAAGTCATGCTCGGCAAGGCGCATGTGCTCGAGCACCACCGAGTTGGGAATGCCCGTGTCGGGGTAGATCATGCGCTCGAAGATGGCGCCCGTGCGCAGCGCTACGGCCGTCACCTGCACCAGCTCGCGCGGTGTCCCCAGGCCCTGGCGCGACGATTCCGCGTAGGCCACCACCACGCGCTCGAACGAATCGATCAGCGCGTGCGGGATGCGGCGCTGCAGCTCGGACCGGCGCTTGCGTGCGCGGGGCGTGCCGGTCTTGCGGCCGATGTGTTCGATCTGCGAATCGATCATGGCGTCGAATGCGCCGAGCAGCTCGTCGAGGCCGCGCGTCTCCGGCTCGAGCACGCGCAGGGCTTCGACGATGGCTTCGATCGTGGAGACGAAGTCGCGGTGTGGCTCGCGGCGTATGCGATAGCGACTGGGCGCAACCGGCGAGAAGCGGTAGTGCGGCACGCGCTGCAGCCAGCTCTTGTCGCGGTAGAGCGTGCGTGCGGTGTGCCAGGTTCCGTCGATCACGAGCAGGCTCTTCGGGCGTGCGTGCTCGGGCAGCGCGTAGAGATCCTGCGCGTCGGGGCTCGGGTAGAGCAGGGCGCAGTCTTCTGGCAACCACGCGGGCGGGGTGTGTTCGTGCAGGCCGGCGTTCCAGGCGATCTCCACGCGCACGTTGTCGAGACCGAGCCGCGCCAGACGTGCGGTGCCGATGTGATGGCGACGCTCGCGCGGGTGCTGCAGCACGAGCACCTGCGTGCGGTTCGCGACGCGTGGAATGCGCGCGCACAGGCACATCGCTTCGGGCTTCTCGCAGCGATAACAGACGGCGCGGGGGACGGCTTCGGACACGCGGCGCGCAGTATAGCGTCGCTGTGTCTGCATGCTATCGTCGTGCGCATGACAGCGCGTTTTCGTGCCTACGTTGTTTGCGTTTTGTGCTTGGCGGGCGCGTGCGCGCAAGCGGACGCGAAGCGGGCGCCGCATCCCGAGGGCGCGCCTTCTGCCAGCGCACAGGCTGTCACCGCGACGGCGGCACCCGGCGAGCTCGCGGTGGGCCAGCCCGCGCCGGATTTCTCCGCCCAGGATCAGAACGGCAAGCCAGTTTCACTCGCGGCGTTACGCGGCAAGTACGTGATCCTGTACTTCTATCCGAAGGACGAAACACCCGGCTGCACGCGCGAAGCAAGCGCGTTTCGGGATGCCTACGGGGCGCTCACGCAGCGCAACGCCGTGATCCTCGGTGTGTCCACCGACAGCGACGAGTCGCATCGCGCGTTTGCCACGAACCACCAGCTTCCGTTCACGTTGATCAGCGATCCGAACGGCGCGCTGGCGGCGAAGTACGGCGTGCCGATCACTCTCCGCTTCGCGAAACGTCAGTCGTTCGTGATCGCGCCCGATGGCAAGCTGAAGAAGATCTACCGCACCGTCGACGTCGCGGTGCACGCGACCGAGGTCGCAGCGGACGTGCAGTGAGCGTGCGTAGAACGCCGGCACTGGAAGCGGCATTGGTTCGCGCCAGCGTGGTACATGGCCTCGCGGACTACTACGTCGACTGCGTACGGCCGCTGCTCGGTATGCCGAAGACGCAGTGGCCGCGCTGCTGCGGCCGCGGCTGCGAGCCGTGCGCGGAGACGTTGATCAACGTGGCCAGCGCCGTGTACGAAGCGCTGGGTGTGGATGGCGCGCTCGGCTTGCCGCACGAGCCCGAGCGCTGAGCGCGCGCCGTCTACAGCGTCACGACGGAGACTTGGCTGATCGCGAGCAGCGCTCTCCGTCTGTCAGGCGTTGGCCACGCGCTCGAGCTCGAGCGCCGCCTCGCTCACGGGTGGCAGCGCGGCGATCTCGCTCGCGACTCGTTGTGCGGAGCTCCGGAATGAACCCTCTTCGAGCACGCGGGACAGCGCGCTTCGGATTGCATCGGACGACGTAGTGCGCGTCGGCAGCCCGATGCCTGCGCCGATGGCGGTGACGCGCTCGGCGTTGTTGGGTTGATCGGCAAACAGCGGCATCACGACCATGGGTACGCCCGCCGCGAGCGTGCCGATCACGGTGCCGGAGCCGCCGTGGCAGATGACGGCTGCCGCGTGAGGCAAGACGTCGTCCTGCGGCACGAAGCGCTCGACGTGCACGTTCGCTGGGACTTCACCCAGCGTCTCGGGGGCAAGCTCGGCACCGATCGTCAGCAGTACACGCAGCGGTAGCGTGCTCACGGCATCGAGCGCGGTCCGATACGCGGCGCGCAGAGGCTCCATGCCGCCGGCCACCGTGCCGAGCGTCAGGTATACGAGCGGGCCTGTCTGATTGCCCCACCACGCAGGCAGAGCCCCCGCCGCGCCTGCGCCGCGCGCTGCGCGAAAGCGACCCGCCGGTGTCTGCCCAGACTCGATCGGATCGAGCGACGCCGGAAACTGCGTGACCGCGGGCTCACGCAAAATGCGTTGACCGGTCGGATCCTCGCGCAAGCCGAGACGTTGCGCATGGTCGTCGACCGTGGGTGCTGCATCCGGGAGCAGCTGCAACTCCGCGCTGCGCAATGTGATCGACACACGCACCCGCGGAATGCCGAGCTTCTCCGTTGCGAGGACCGCGGCGTATTCCTGCGACTCGCGCACGACCAGCGAAGGTTTCCACTGCTGCATCGTCTCGAGTAAGACGGGATAGGCCGCAGCCGCGCACGCGCCCGCGAAGATCTCGCGGATCACGATGCGCTGCAGCTCGGCCGGCGCCGCGCCGTGCAGACGTTGCCAGATCGGCCGCAGGCCTTCGTCGCCGGGATGCCCGAACGGGAAGAACGCGGCGCCGGTGGTCGCGACTCGTTCCGCGAGATCCGGCGGGGCCGCGACTGCCACCTCGTGACCACGCGCTTGGCACGCCTTCACGAACGGAATCAGCGGTAAGAAGTGGCTCGTGTTGCGCAGGGTGGTGAAGAGGATTCGCATCGGCGCAGCCTCGCGTGAAAGCCGCGAGGGGTCAAACCGGGTATGCTCCCGCGCATGCCGTATCTTGCTTGGCTCGTGGTTCTGCTCGCGCTCTCTTCGTGCACCAGCACGCCCGCCGACAGCTCGCCGCCGAACATCCTGCGTCCTGCTCCGGAAGCGCCGGCACCGCCACCAGCACCGGCACCGGTGGACCCGCTTCCGACGGGCGTCGAGCCGCCGGCTGCGAAGGCGCCTGTCGCGCACGAGCAGCCCGTGCGTGCCGCGCGAGAGGTCGAGCGCGAAGTTGCACCAACAAGGTCAGCTGCAACGGAACCCGCTCCTGCCGCCGAGCCCGCGAAGACTTCGGTGCGCGTCCCGGAGAGCGCGCACGTGAAGGTCGAGGTGCCGAAGGGTTTGCAAGCCTTGCTCGACGACGATCCGCGCATGGTGCCTTGGCTAGCCAGGACGATGGCCACGATCGACCGCTGCCAGGCGAAGAACCCCCGCGCGGCAGGCAGCGTGGCGATCGTGGTCACGATGCACGAGAACGCTCGCCCGACGCCCAAGTTGGGGGCGGTGCCAGCCGCGCTCGACGGCCTCGCTGCCTGCGCGCTGGAAGATTTCATGCAGGCCGAGCGCATGCCGCTGTTCACGGGGCCCGAGGGACAGCAGCACACGTTGCAGCTGCGCTTTGTGCCGTGAGCTCGATCGCTGCCGTCAGGTCCCGTTCGGCACCGGCGTGAGCGCTGAGCATCGGTTCTGCAGCGGGCGAAACCCGTGCAGGCGCGCTCACCAGCCGACTTCTTCCAGCTCCTGCGCGCTGATGCCGAGCAGGTACAGGATCGAGTCGAGGCCGCCGGTCGAGATCGACGTGTCCGCCGCCTCGCGCAGCTTGGCCTTCGCGTGGAACGCGATGCCGAGGCCGGCTTTCTCCAGCATCGGCAGGTCGTTCGCGCCGTCGCCGACTGCGATGATCTGATCGAGCCGCACGCCTTCGGCCTGCGCGATCGTCTCGAGCAGCTCGGCCTTGCGCTTGCCGTTCACGATCGCGCCGACCACGCGGCCGGTGAGCTTGCCCGCTTCGATCTCGAGCGTGTTCGAGTACGCGTAGTCGATGCCGAGGCGCGCGCGCAGCGCGTCGGCCGCGATCGAGAAGCCACCGCTGATCACCGCGGTGCGATAGCCCAGGCGCTTCAGCACGCGGATCAACTTCTCCGCGCCTTCCGTCAGCGGCAGCTCGGCGGCGATCTTCTGCAGCACCGCCACGTCGAGACCTTTGAGCAGCGACAAACGCTGACGCAGCGACTCGTCGTAGTCCATCTCGCCGGCCATCGCGCGCTCGGTCACGGCGGAGACCTGGGTAGCGACGCCGTGATGCTTGGCCAGCTCGTCGATCACTTCGATCGGGATGAGCGTGGAGTCCATGTCCATCACGACCAAGCGCTTGCTCCGCCGGAACAGGCCTTCGCGCTGCAACGCGACGTCGAACGAGCTGCGCATGCTCAGGCGAAGCAGCGCTTCTTTCAGCGGCTGCGCGGGCTTGTCGGTCGGCAGATCGACCTGCACTTCGAGCGAGCGCATGTTGCCCATCGACAGGCGCGAGATCTTCGCGATGTTCGCGCCGTACTCGGCCAACGTCTGCGCGAGCGCATGCAGCTCGAACGCGCCGAGGTTCGCGCCGATCGCCGTGACCACGTAGCGCTGCGAGCGCGACACCGGAGACGGCATGCGCTCGAGCGGCTTGAAGTCGAGGCTCACGCCCAGCTCCTTGGCCGCGAACAGCAGCTCCTTGAGCGCGCCGTGATCTTCGCGGATGCCGATCAGCATGCCCAGCGACAGGTTGCCCTGCACGACGACTTGCTCGATGTCGAGCAAGAGGGTCTTGGTCTGGTACAGGATCTCGGTCAGCTTGGCGGTGATGCCAGGGCCATCGGGGCCCGAAACCGTGATCATGACCAGCGAGTGGTTGGGTGCGGGGTCGGACAGGCGTGACGGCTGCGTCATTGCGACGCTGGATCTCGCACGCGCGGGCGGAAAAACGCAAGCGTGGTGCGGCCCGTCCGCTCGTTAGTCGCCCCCCGTCGCCCCGGCCGGCAACTTGCATTTCTCGTGCGCACATGGTCAACCATGGGTCGCGCCGCCCCGGTTTTCCCGGGCGACTCGGGCGCGAAGAACACGAGAGCACGCGAAGCAAGTGGCGGCTACGACCAGACAAGAGGCCAGCGGCGGCCGTGGCGAAAGCGACGTCCAGCTGCGCATTCCGGAGCTCGGCAAGCGCGCGCGCACGCGTCGCGTGCTGATTGGCGCGGCGGTCTTGGCGATCTGTGGCGGGCTCGCCTACAACCATTATTCGCGCGGCACGGCGGTCGGCGAGGTCTATCGCAGCATTCCGCTCGAGCGCCGCACGATCGTGCGCGTGGTCGAGTCCACGGGCCACTTGGATGCACGCTCGCGGGTCGAGGTGGCAGCACCGGTTGCGGGTCACCTTGCCGAGATCAAGGTCGCGCCCGGTGATGTCGTAGCGCGCGGCCAGCTCTTGGCGCGGCTCGACGATCGTGCGACTGCGCTCGGTGTGCGCGGCGCGGGCGCGACGCTGGAAGCCTCGGTCTGGCGCGTGGCCGAAGCGCGCTCGGCGGCCGAGAGCGCCGAACAAGATAAACAGCGCGTGGCGCGCTTGAAGGCCCGTGGCCTCGCGAGCGCTCAGGATCTCGAAGCCGCCGAAGCTGCGGTCGAGCGTGCGCGCGCGGTCGCGAAGGCTGCGGACGCCGAGAAGAGCTTGGCGGAAGACAACGTGCAGGTCGCCAAGGTCGGACACACCCTGGGCGAGATCGTGGCGCCGATCGCGGGCATCGTGCTGTCCGCGCCGGAGAACGCGGGCATCGGTGTATCGCCGGATCGCGGTGCGCTGTTCGTGGTCGCAACGCCGCTCGATCACATGCGTATCGATGCCGACGTGAGCGAGGCTGACATCGGTGAAGTGCACGTTGGCCAAGCGGCGCACTTCGAGGTCCAGACGTTTCCCGGGCGCGAGTTCACAGCGCACGTCGAGCGCATCGGTCTCGCTGCGAAGCGCGAAGGCGCGGTCGTGACGTATCCGGTGATGCTGACTGCCGACAACACGGAGCACGCGCTCTTGCCGGGCATGACGGCAGCCGTGAGCATCGAGATTGCGCAGGTGAAGGATGCGCTCGCCGTGCGCGAAGCCGCGCTGCGCTTTTCGCCGGAAGGTGCAGCTGTCGCGCCCGCACGTAGCCGCGTCTGGAAGCACGTCGGCGGCGCTGAGCTCGAGCCGATCACGGTCACCACGGGCATCTCCGATGGCGCGTACACCGAGATCAAGCCGCAGCCCGCGGAGGCGCTCGCGCCCGGCGATGCCGTCGCCGTGGGTCTGTTCCAGAAGAAGGCCGACGACGCAGCCAAGCCCGGAGTCTCGCTAGGCAGCAAGAAGTGATGCGTGCCGATGCGCGCTTGCGTGTGAAGAACGGCGAGGGATGCACGTGACGCCGATCATCGAGATGCACGGCGTGCAGAAGACCTACCTGGAAGCAGGCATGGAGCTGCCTGTGCTGCGCGGCATCGATCTCTCGGTGCAGCGCGGTGAGATCGTCGCGCTGCTCGGGCCTTCGGGCTGCGGCAAGTCCACGCTGCTCAACCTGCTCGGCTGTCTCGATCGTCCGACGCGCGGCAACTACGAGCTGGGTGGCCGCGATGTCTCGGCGTTGTCGCGCGAGGAACAGGCCTGGGTGCGCCTGCACTACATCGGCTTCGTGTTCCAGTCGTTTCATTTGATCGGACACGCCACGGCGCTCGAGAACGTGGCCTTGCCGCTGTACTACGCGGGCGTCGATCGCAAGACGCGTGAGGCGCGCGCCACCGCGTTGCTCGAGCGCGTGGGCCTGGGCGATCGCATTCATCACAGGCCGAACCAGCTGTCGGGCGGGCAGCGCCAGCGCGTGGCGATCGCGCGCGCGTGCGTGACGCAGCCGCGCCTGATGCTGGCCGACGAGCCGACCGGCGCGCTCGACAGCAAGAGTGGGCAAGAGGTGCTCGCGTTGCTCATGAGCCTGCGCGAGGAAACCGCGCTGACCGTGGTGCTGGTCACGCACGACGCGCATGTCGCGTCGTGCGCAGATCGGCGCTTCGTGATGAGCGACGGGCTGATCGTGGACATCGAGCAGCGAGAGGCGGCGACTCATGCTGATGCGTAGCGAGACGCTGACCATGGCCGTGCAGGTGCTCGTGCGCAAGCCGGGCCGCAGCGCGCTCACCGTGCTCGGCTTGACGATCGGCGTGGCTGCGTTCATCGCGATGGTCAGCTTCGGGCAAGGTGCGCGTAAGTCGGTGATTTCGCAGTTCGAGGCGCTCGGCTCGAACATTCTGAAGGTGCGCTCGCGCGCGAATTCCAAGGACGCGCTCAATCGGCCCGCGCGACCGCTCTCCGACGAAGACGTGAGCGCGTTGCAGCGCGAGTCGACCGCGCTGCGCACCGTGGTGCCGATCGTGCGTCGCGCCGTGGATGTGAGCGCAGGCGGAACCACGCAGCGCACGGCCCTGCAGGGCAACACGGCGGCGTACACGAAGCTGCACTCGTGGGAGCTGGCCGCAGGCGGCATGTTCGACGATCTGGAAGATCAGCAGGCGAAGAAAGTCTGCGTGCTGGGTGCAACGCCTGCCACGGTGCTGTTCGGCGACCGCGATCCGCTCGGCGCCACGATCGTGATTGGCGGCAAGCTGCCGTGTCGCGTGGTCGGCGTGCTCGCGGCGAAGGGCCGCTCGATCGGCGGCAGCGATCAAGACGACTTCGTGATGATGCCACTGCACACCTTCGTGCTGTTTTTGGGCGTGCCGGACGGCTATCAGTCGATCGAGCTGCGACCCTCGGATCCAAGCTGGATCGAGTCCGCGCGCGCCGAGTCGATGGAGATTCTGCGCCGCACGCATCGCATCGACCAAGGCGCCGCGGACGACTTCGACATCGTGAGTCCGGACGACGTGACGCGTGCGGCGGATCAGACCTCGCAGATCTTGACGGGCTTGCTGGCGGGCATCGCGGCGGTGTCGCTGTTGGTCGGCGGCATCGGCATCATGAACATTCAGCTGGTCTCTGTGGCGGAGCGCACGCAGGAGATCGGTATTCGTGCGGCGATCGGCGCGTCGCCGGCGCAGATCATGACGCAGTTTCTGGCGGAGAGCTGCATGCTGTCGGGCGTGGGCTCGGGGGCAGGAGTCGCGATAGGACTTTTGACTGCGAACGTGGTGGCGAACGCGATGCACTGGCCGTCGGTCGTCTCGCCGAGCGCGGTGGTGGGCTCGGGTCTGTTCGGGTTCGGCGTGGGCGTCGTGTTCGGGTACATTCCGGCGCTGCGTGCTGCGAGGCTCGACCCGATCGTGGCGCTGCGCCGGGAGTGAAGAGCATGAGCAGAGTCCGACCGAGCGCTGTGCTGCGACGACGCGAGCTTTCATGGACGCT
>JADGRF010000245.1 GCA_017881055.1 Sandaracinaceae bacterium | reverse complement strand
GGGTTTCGAATCCCATTGCCCGCTCTGAAATCAGGCACCGTCGTTCGCATCGCAGGCTGCGCCGAGGCCATCGTGGACGTCAGCCGGACGACGGGAGCGCATCGCCTTCGCTCTTGCCGAGCAGGTTCTCTTCCGGGTCGGCCTGCGGATGCATGCGTCGTGGCTTGCAGCGCACGACGTCCGGTCGCGGCGCATCCGGCAGCCACGCAGTCGGCGTGAACGCGGGCATGTGCTCGATGCCGCCATCCGCGGCGCGGATCAGCGGCAGCGGATCGCAGTTCCGGCCGTCGTACTTGTACTCGAAGTGCACGTGCGGACCCATGCTGCGCCCGGTGCTGCCGAGCTCTGCAATCGCCTGTCCTTGATAGACGTGCTCGCCCGCGACCACCAGGTTCTTCTGGTTGTGCCCGTAGAGGGTCACGCGACCACCGGGATGCACGAGCATGATCACGTTGCCGTAGCCGCGCAGCTCGTTGCCTGCATAGCCCACGATGCCCGGCGCCGCGGCCAGCACGTCTGCACCGCGCTCACCGTCGATGTCGATCGCGAGGTGATAGCCGTTTTGACCGGAGCCAAAGCCTCGGCCGTAGCTGCCGCGCCTCACTGGCCAGAGCAGCGAGCCATCGCTGTGCATGCCGCTCTCGGCGGCATCCGCCCACTCGGATGCGACGACACCGATCAACAGAAGACCCGCCGCGCGTCGATCACCGAGACCGAGACGCTCTGCACGTGCACGTGCTACCCGCTGGCTGAGCTCCGCACGCGAGGGCCCTTGGCGCGAAGGCGCCATGCGCTCGAAGTTGCCGAACCGCTCCGCCATGGTATCGAGCACGCCGAGCTCGATCATCTGCAGACCCGAGAGCCCGTACCGCGCCTGCAGCTGGAAACCGCAGAATCCGACGATCGCGATCAGCAGCGCGCTGAGCGCGCGCAACGCCGTGAACGACCAGCGCGGAAACTCGATACGGAGACTGCCTCGCCCGCTCGCGGGCAAGATCACGATCGTGAAGCTGGCAGTACGTCCGTCGTTCATTCGCTCTTACAAACGCGCGGTGAGCTCACCAATCTTCCAGCCAAGCCAAAGCACGCCACCAAAAGCACCGATACTCAACGTGGCCAGGCCGAACAGGCTCGCGGCGCTCATCTGCAGCGAGTGCGCGGCGCGCGCCTGCGGACGCAGCAAGATCACGGTGAAGCGCGGCAAGCGCACGATCAGCCCACCGCCAGCGACGCGCGCGTGCCTGCGGGAAGCGGAGGCGGCGGCATCTTCGCCGCCTCGAGCACGACATCGCTCGCCGCCTCGCCGTCATCCGCGGCCGGTGCAGCCACGTCACCGTGCGAGGTCGTGCCGTCGATCACGCCGCCGCGATCGACTTGCAGCGTGTCGTAGCGAACGTCGCCGCGTACGCTGCCACCTGCGAGCACGTGCAGGTGCGCGCGGACGTGGATCTTGCCGGTGACGTTGCCACCGACTGCGAGCTGGTCGGCGTGAAGCTCGCCGACAACGCTGCCGCTCGGACCGACCGAGACTTCACCCTTCACGTCGAGCGTGCCTTCGATGCGACCATCGACTTGAATGCGTCCCTGAGCGCGGAGGGTGCCCTCGATCACGGCGCCGCGTCCGATCAACGTCGGTTCCGCAGCGGGCTTCGACTTGCTACCGAACATCACAGCACCTCCCTCGCCACGGCAACGATTGCCATGAGCCAGCAAGAATACAGTCTCACTTGTCGACCGAGAAGAGCGGAGTGGGCGCGCGCGCAATGAACACGTTGTGCGCATGCAGCTGCGAACGTGCGCGCACGCGGCACATGCAGGCTTGCCACGTCGCTCAGCGCAACACGGTTCCCGCGTCTCTGCGCACCAGCGCGTAGAGCACGCCGCGATCCATGCGCACGTAGAGCGGGGCGTAGTCGCGCAGCAGCTCGGGGTCGCGCCAGAGCTGCGCGTCGCCCGGCAGCGCGCTAAAGAAGCGCGCGTACCACGAAGCGATCTGATCAGGACCGAAGCGCAGCGGCGCGAGCACCGGAAGACCGAGCAGGATCAGATCCGGCTTGCGTGCGAGCACGTAGCGCGCGTCGTGTTTCTCGTGGCCGATCACGCCGCGCCCGAGCTGCATCGGCAAGTGCGCGATGTGCGCATCGTTCAACCCGAGCATGTCGAGTGTTGGCAGATCCGACTCGAACGGCACGATGCCGGCAGCGTTCAGCGCCAGCAGCTTGCCGGGCAGCACGTGCTCGCGCAGAAACCGGCCCACCACGAAGTAGTCGCGATCGAGCTCCGCAGACGAGAGCGCCCGCGCGTATTCGCTGCGCGTACGCGTCTCCAACAAAGTCGAGACCGGGACGTGCTCACTCCAGATCAGCGCGCACGACGCCAAGACGACGAGCGACATCGCGGTCAGCGTAGGCAGCAGACGCCCCGACCGTGTCGCACGATCGAGCGCGGCCACGAGCATCAGCGCCGCAAACGGGATCGCCGGCAGGAAGAAGCGATGGAACGCGAACGTGTCCCCGCCGACCACGACCGACATGCCGACCGCCGCAAACAGCACGGCGCACGCGATGCGCAGGAAGGAAGATCCCGGCACACGCACGAGGAGCGCCAGAGCCACACAATACGCCACGAGGAAACCGCGACCGACGAGAAAGCTCTCGGCGTAGGACACGCCCTGCAAGAGCAGCGGCCACGAAGCCGAAGCCTTGGCGTAGTACGTGTTCGGCGCCCAGTGTCCGTAGCGCAGAAAGCGCCATGCGTAGTACGGGACGAACACGAGGGCAAAGCCACTCGCTGCACGCAGCGCGTGAGGTCGATCGGCGCGGACGCAGCTGACGGCGGCAAGCACGACCAGCGCGTAGCCGACACCTTCCGGACGCGTCAGCGCGCCTGCGGCCAAGAGCAGACCTGCCGCAAACGCGCGTGCAGGCTGCTCGCCGGTTTCGTCGCGCCCTGCGTCGCGCCCTGCGTCGCGACCAAGGCACAGCGCCGCCGACAAGAGCAGCGCACAGAACAACGTCGTTTCCATGCCGGTGTTCGCATAGAAGGCGAACGTGCCGCTGCAAGCGAGTAGAAGCGCCGCGCCAAGACCGAACGGCCAGCGTGGTCGAAAATCCGGCTCGTTCGGCACGCGTGCGTACGCCTGCGCGGTGAGCCCGAGCATGCAGGCACCGAAGCCGAGCGACAGCGCGTGCGCGCTTGCCTCGAGCGGCAACCTCAGCGCTGAGACCGCAGCAAGCAGCACGGTCCACGCAAAGCTCGAGTAGCCCTCGACGATCTCACCGGGGTTGTAGACCAGCCCATTTCCGCGCGCGAGGTTGCGCGCGTAACGAAACGTGATGAATGCGTCCTCGAAAGGAAACGAGTAGATGAACGCGTGCAGCGCGGCGACGCCCAGGACCAGCAGCGCGAGCGCTACCCGCAGCACGGACACGCCGCGGTTTCGCTCGCTCACGAGATGCGCGCCTGGGCCACGTGACGGCTGCGGTTGTCGAGCTTTTGGTGGTAACGGGCCGGCAGCAGCACGCGTGCGAGCTCGGACATCGCGTTGTCGCTCAGCAACGCAAAGCCGTGCGCAGCCAGAAAGCCGGGCAGCTCACTCGGCTCCCAGCCGAAGCGAAACGGCTCACCGACCGACGCCACCAAGTGCGAGAGCGCAGTCTCGGTACGCAGCCCCGCGCGCTCGAAGTAGGTGAACACCAGCAGCGAGGCTGGCGCCGAGTACGCGCGAACCGCGGCCAGCGTAGCCACGATCGCCGGCTCGGTCAGGTACATCGTGACGCCTTCCCAGACGGTGAGCGTGCGTGCGCTGGGATCGAGACCGAGCTCTTGGAGGCGCGCCTGCAGAGCAGACATCGATTCGTGCTCGAAGTCCCAGCTCAAGTACGACACGTCGGAGCGCGCCCCGAGCTCGGCGAGCACACGCTTCTTGTCGGCTTGCGTGGCCGGGTGGTCGACCTCGAAAAACCGCACGCCTGGCAGCTCGTCGCGCATGCGTGCGGCACGGCAGTCGAAGCCCGCGCCGAGCAACACGACTTGCGTTCCTCCGTCAGCTGAAAACCTTCGCAATGCGTCGTCGATCGTGCGCGTGCGCAGCTGCATCCAGAGCACGCTGCTGCGTGGCTCGAGCACTGCCAACGCAGGTCGAGCGAGCCAGCGCGCGCGCTCCAGCAGCCGCGCCGTGCGCTCGGCCCACGGTCCACCGAACGCGAGCCCGAACGGATCGAGCGCAAGCTGGGCATCCTTGGGTAGGTACGCCGCAAAGCCACGGCATGCGGCGACCATCGCGGCGGTACGACTCGGCTGGCCGGATTTCATGAGCTCGACCATGCCACGAGTACGCCTCGAACGGAATTTGGCCGCGCTTTGGCTGAATCGGATACGCCGCCCCCTGGGGGTGAGCGCGCTGCGCACATTGGCCGGAGCGCGCGGGCCGGGTATCCTTTTGCGCATTCAAGGGTCATGCTTTGACGTTCAAGCTTTGTCCGACCTGTGACGCGCGCTTCCGCGGCGACATCGAGAGTTGTCCGATCGACGGCACCGCGCTGCGCATACCCGACGATCCGTTCATCGGACGCATCATCGCCGGCCGCTACCTAGTCGAAGAGGTGCTCGGCTCCGGCGGTATGGGCACCGTGTATCGTGCGCGCCATCAGATCATCGGTCGCGACGTCGCGCTGAAGTTCCTCGACCCGGCGCTGCTCAAGAACGAGCGGCAGCGCAAGCGCTTCCTGGGCGAGGCGCGCGCGGCCAATCAGATCAACCACGAGCACATCATCGACATCACCGACTTCGGCGAGACCGAGGACGGCCTGGTCTACATGGTGATGGAGTATCTCGAAGGCCGCACCGTAGCCGACGAGATCGATCTTGGACCGCTCGCGCCGCGACGCGCGCTGCGCATCGCGATGCAGGTCGCGCTCGGCCTGGCGCGCGCGCACGAGCTGGGCGTGGTGCACCGCGACATCAAGCCCGCGAACATCTACTTGGTCCGGCGTAAGCTCGATCTCGACTACGTGAAGATCCTCGACTTCGGTGTCGCGCGCATCGAAGCGGACATGCGCATCACCGGCCAAGGCACGATCGTGGGCACGCCGGAGTACATCGCACCCGAGCAAGTGCGCTCACCGGTGGCCGTGCCCTCGGCAGATCTGTACTCGCTCGGCTGCGTACTGTTCGAGATGCTGACCGGACGACTGCTGTTCGAAGGCAAGATCACGATGCTGCTGGTCAAGCACCTGAACGATCCTGCGCCCGCGCCCTCGCAGCTGGTTCCGAGCATTCCGAAGGCAATCGACGAGCTGGTGCTGCGCTTGCTCAAGAAGGATCCGGCCGAGCGCTTCCGCGACGGCTACCACTTCGTGGAAGAAGTGCAGAATGTGCTCGATCACCTGGCGCCGCCATCTCGCACGAGCAGCGACAGCAGCGCGTCCGAGCCGAACACGCAGGCCGTCAGCCCCGTGCACAGCGAGGAAGACAGCTTCTACCGCACGGTCGCGACCTACCGCGCGCTACTCGACGAGATGCATCCTCAAGGCGGTGCACCCAACTGGCTGCCACAGACGGTCACGTACCTCGAGAACCTCGTGATGGACTTGCAGCTGCTGCGTCAGCGCTTGCGAGCCAGCGCCGAGAAGGCCACCGAGCAAGAAGAAAAGACACGCGGGCCGCGCTCGCGGATCGGTCGCGCGCTCGATCAGCTCGCGCAGGACGAGTCCAAGCTGGGGCGCCGCATCGAAGCGCTCACGGGCGAGCTGGGGTTTGCCGAAGCTCAGCTCGACGAGGAGATGCAGGCCATCTTCCAGAGCGCCCGGGACGCGCCGGTGGCGCTCAACGAAGGCCATCCGCTGACGTGCCAAGAGGCGACCTGCATCGCACGCCTGGTCTCGGCCTCGCGCCGGCTCGCGAACGCGCGGCAAACGGTGTTCGACGCGCGCGCGGAGCTCGAAGCACGCAACGGAGAGCGCAAGGACGTGCGCTTCCAGATGACCGAGCTGAAGGATCAGCTCGCGTCGATGAACGCGGCCTCGACCATCGACCAGCAGTTCGTGCACGACGAGGTCACCCGGATCGGCGCACAGATCCAAGCGCGGCTCGATGCCATGGCCCCGTACGCGAAGCGCGTAGCGGCACATTTCCAGCAGTTTCCGGCAGCAAAAGCACGCTTGCCGGATGCATCCAAGGCGATTACGGAAGACGGCCTGCCGAGCGCTTGACCGGCACCCCGCCCTACTCCACCTTTCCGGCCCGTGTCCGAAAAGAAGACCATCCACTTCGTGTCGCTCGGTTGCTCGAAGAACCGCGTCGACACCGAAGTCATGCTCGGCGTGAGCGGCGTGGCGGGCTATGCGCTGGTCGCCGAGCCCGGTGACGCCGACGTGATCGTCGTGAACACGTGCGGCTTCGTCGAGGCCGCGAAGCAAGAGTCGATCGACACGATCCTCGAGCTGTCGGACTACAAAGACAAAGGTCGCTGCAAGAAGCTCGTGGTCGCCGGCTGTCTCTCGCAGCGCTACCCGGACGATCTCGCGCGCGACATGCCCGAGGTCGATCACTTCCTCGGCTCGAGCGACATGCTCAAGCTCGGCGCCGTCCTCCACGCAGACGCCAAGCATCCCGCCGAGCGCATGCTCGTCGGCAACCCCGCGAACTACGTGTACCGCGAGAGTGATCCGCGTCAGCTGTCGCAGGCGCGGCACAGCGTGTACGTGAAGATCGCCGAGGGCTGCTCGCGCAAGTGCTCGTTCTGCGCGATCCCGCAGTTCCGCGGCAAGCAGCGCTCACGCCCGATCGCCGACGTGGTCGCCGAGGTCGAGCGCTTGTGCTCGCAGGGCACCGTCGAGGTGAACCTGGTCAGCCAAGACACGATCTCCTACGGTCGCGATCTGAGCGACGGAGCAACCCTGCCCAAGCTCGTGCGCGCGCTGCGCGAGGTCGAGCCGCTGCGCTGGCTGCGCGTGTTCTATCTGTACCCGGAGAAGCTCGACGCCGAGGTCGTCGAGCTGTTCGAGCACGGCGGCAAGCTCGTGCCCTACATGGACATGCCGTTTCAGCACGCGAGCGACCGCATGCTCAAGATCATGCGTCGTGGCTACAACGCCAAGCGCCAGCGCGAAGCGCTGGAACGTCTGCGCGAGCGCGTGCCGCGTCTGTTCGTGCGTACGGCGTTCATCCTGGGGCACCCCGGCGAGACCGATCAGGACTTCGACGAGCTGTGCGACTTCGTGCGCGAAGCCAGCCTCGATCACGTCGGCGTCTTCAAGTACTCCACGGAAGACGGCACGCACAGCGCCACGCTCGGCGAGCCGGTCGAAGACAAAGTCATCGACGCGCGCGCGAAGGAGCTGATGAAGATTCAGCGCGGCGTCAGCAAAAAACGCCTCAAGGCGCTGATCGGCCAAGAGCTCGACGTGCTGGTCGAAGGCGAGAGCGAAGAGAGCGAACACCTCTTGGTCGGGCGCCACGCCGGCCAAGCCCCGGAGGTCGACGGCTCGGTGCACCTGATCAACGGCGCAGCCAGTCCCGGTGACATTCGTCGCGTGAAGATCACGCACGCGGCCGACTACGATCTCGTCGGCGATCTGTCGCTAGGCCAAGACGACCCGCTATACCGCGCGCACCCGGGAACGCCAAGCGCGCAGAACGTCACGAAGAAGCGGGCGCAACGCCTGCGCGTCGTCAGCTGAGCGACGCGAGCGTCCGGCGGTCCGGCCCGCCTCTCCAAGCAGACGCCGGCCTGCGCGCAACTTGCCAGCGCTGCGTCCGCGTCTACCTGCGATTCAAAGGCCATGCGCGCACCGACTCGGCCCGAGCTCTTCGTTCTTCTGCTGGCGTGTTTGACAGCGTGCATGCGTGACGCGCGCAACATCCACGCTCAGAGCGGACAGCCGGAGCGCAGGCCGAGTCGAGCCGGAGCGCGAAGCTGGCCGCTCTGTCCGCTGCTCGGCCCGCAGACGCACGACGTCGGGATCTACGGTAGCGACTTGGGCTTCAGCGTGCGCGATCCTGCGAGCACGCCGAGCGATCCGGTCCTTACGCTGTTGTTCGGCGACACCTGGGCTCGACCGGTCGATGCCTGTCAGTACCCCGTGCAGACGAGCGACGATCTGCAAGCCTCGCTGCCGGCACGGCGCCCCGACGTGTTGCACGCCGGCGCGCCCACAGGCGCCGAGGAACCTGCGTGTCGAACGCTGCGCTACACCTTGGCCGATCCCAAGGACCGGAGCTCGTGGCCACGCCTGCGTCTATTCCCCAGCCGCGTGGCCCGGAGCGACGACGCGCTCATGGACACGGGCGGTCTGCGTACGCCAGTCGCGGCGTTCAGCGACGGCAAGCGCATCTTTGCCGTGATCGGCCGCAACGACCCCGTCTATTGCAGCACGTCCGGCGATTGTCCCGCCGCCATGAGCTGCAGCAAAGATCCCGAGTACCACGACAAGCCGATCGGCATCTGTGGCAGCGCGACCCAAGGCGCCCCGATCTACTGCCGCGACAACCGCGATTGCCTACCGCTCGTGGATTGCAACCAGCCCGAGCGCGGTCTGTGCTTGGCGACCGTCCCGTTCACGATGCACACCGCGAGCGGCAACGTCTCGCCGCGCTGGTACCACGACGACCCGCGTGCCGGCGTCGCGAACACGATGTACATCGCCGCGGCAGTCTGGCCGGAGCAGCCGAGCGACTACGCTGTGATCCATCGCTTCGCCACGCAGCGCTTCAAGAACGTGACCGCGCGCACCATCAAACACTTCGATCCCGACCATCCCGAACGGAACGACTACGCGCCGGGCTACGAGACGCTGCTGCTCTGGGGACGGCCCTCGTTCGTCGCGCGCGGCGGCGCACAGAGCTTGCCCTTCTTGCTCTACGTCCGGCTCGACGACCTGCTGAATGCGGACGGGACCGCGGGCACGTTCAAGCCGCAGTTCTTCGCTGGCTATGCAGCGAGCGGCAAGCCGCGCTGGTCGCCCCGCGAGAACGACGCGCAACCGATCTACGGCGCCGACGCTGCGCTCGTCGAAGTGGACGGAGAGCGCTTGGCCTGGCCCGAACCCGAGCTCGACTATGTCAATCAGATGAGCGTCAGCTGGGTCGCGCCGCTGCAGCGCTGGGTGATGTTCTACGGGGGCGACGTGCCCGCGTTCATGGTTGCGAATCCGAGCAGCGGGCACGTGCCCGAGCCCGTTCACAAGCCGCCCACAGCGGGCGCGATCCACATGCGCATGGCGACGCACCCGTGGGGACGCATCCGCGCTGCGCGACCCGAGCGCGAGGGCTGGAGCTCGGCCGAACCGGTGCTCACGCGAGTCGACGTCGCGAGCTACTTGGCCTGCGGCGACACGTCGCCGAAAGAGCTACGGGGCTGCGTGGCAGGCGGAAGCTCCGACGGTCCGTTCGACCTGATGGCGACGCTGCTCGGCGACCCCAAAGCGAGTCCGCACACGAAGGATCTGATCGGTCAGTGCGTGCGCGGGGAAATCGCGCTCGCCGTGCAACAGAGCGCCTCGGGCAACCGCATCGGTCGCCTCTACGGCGCGAACATTCTCGACGAGTGGACCGACGACGTGCGCGATCGCGTGCCGAACCTCGCGCCCGGGGAGCGCGCAGCTGAGGTGTATTGGAACGTGTCGACCTGGAATCCCTACGGCGTGGTCCTCGTGAAGACGCTGCTGCGCCTGCCAGCCACACCCTGAGACGCCTAGGCAGGCTTCTCTGGGGCGAGTTTGCAGTGCACGGCGAATCCGGCGCATCCGAGCCTCGTGTGCCGCGCCGTGTGCTTCGCGTGCGGCGGGTAGCGGCTCAGTTGGCGTCGAGACGGTTGAAGTCGAAGAGGCCGGCGGTCAGCGGCTCGGCGCTGCGGTAGTCCTCGTGGATGCGATCGCTGTACGGCCAGAAGCGGTCGCTCGTGCGCAGCACGCCGAACAGCTTGCGAACCGCAGCGTAGCTCGCGTCGCTGTCGAGCAACTCGAGCGCGCGCACGAACAGTTCGAAATCCTTTTCGTGCACCAGAAAGAGCGCATTGGGATAGGCGCCGAGGAAGCCCGGAACCACAGTCAGCGCGTCTTGCTCCGGCACTCGGCGCTCCTGCTCGGCGAACAATTGGGCGACGTTGCTATGCGCGCTGTCGCGCATGATGGTGAAGTGAAACGCCGCCAGAGGGGCCTCACGCACAACCGTCACGAACGAGAGCTCGGGCATGCGCGAAGCGATGACGCCGCGCACGGCGGCGATCCGCTCGAACAGCGTACGCAGACCCGGCTCTGGAACAGTATCCACGGCGTAACGCTCGTCGGTGACGTGGTCGAGATGGGCGACCAACTTCGCGAACAGCTCGTGCTCGGGACGCTCGGTGCGGTAGCGGATGCGTGGCTCACCATCGAAGCTCGCCAGCTCTCCGTACACCTGATTTTTCACGTCGGCGCTCGCGCCTCGATACCAGAAGTCGACCAGCGGGCGTCTGCGCTGCGACGGCACCAAGGTCAAGAAGTTGTACTCGCCTTCCATGCGCAGGAAGTCCATGTACAGACGCGTCGTGAGCTGATGACCGACATTGCCAAAGACGTCGAAGCCCGCGACCAGCAGGTAGTGGATCTGCTCGAGCAACGCGTAGTCCACCACCCAGGCGGTCTTGGGCGGCCCACCGATCAGGCCCTTCACCACGGTCGCGCTGTCGAAATGCCGCAGCACCGTGAGCGCCGCGTTGTCGTTGTGCCCATCACCGTCCCAGATCGTAGCGAGGGTCAGGCCTCGACCATGCCGCGTCGCCGTGCTCAAGAAGGCACTCTTCTTCCTGACGTAGCGAGCATGCTTTTTCGCGAGCCCGAACCAGCGCGTCGGCATGGAGGTGCTGCCAGCTTCGGCGGGCAGATCCATGAGGGCCCGGTTATCCGCCAAGAATTGCGCCTCCGCGTCCAGCCAGGGCACGTTCGGATCGACGAACGTCACCCAGAAGCGCTCCTGGATCACGTTCAGCGCAACCTGACCGCGACACACGGGACCCTTGATGAAGCCCATCATCGTGAACTGCGCTTCATCCAGCATGAACCGATAGCGAGCCTGCACAGGCAACGCACGAAACGCATTGAACGGATTGGCGGAGACTTCCGAATCGTACGAGGGCATGTGTTCGACCTCGTAACTCGGCTCGAGGAACAGCTCCCGGTAGCGCGCCATGCGTTGCTCGCTGAGTGCGTACGGCATGTGAGTCTTCGCGAGTGGCCGACCGTACCGTCGAACCAAACGATAGAAGAACGGAGCCTGACCCGGGTCGTCGAACGGTCGGCGCGTCACGATCTCGTCGACCGGTGCGCCGGACGGCGTCCTCGAGCGCACCATGCGAAAGAAACTCTGGTCGCCGAGTGAGGCGGCCTGTTCGGCGACCTTCGGAGGTCCGTCCTCGAAATACAGACTGGCCAGAAACAGATGCTCGTAGATGTAGCGCGCGGCGAGCCTTTGCTTATTCGACGTGCCGTTGAGGAAGTCCTCCCAACGCGCGACGGCGTCGTTCACCTGCGCCGGCAAGCCGATCAGGTCATCGGTGCCTGGGGCTCCGGCCCGCGCCCAGCGCAGCACGCTTTGGTATGACGCGTCATCGAGACCTGGCAGCGCATAAGGCATGCCCCAGGCCGGATGCGCCTGCTCGTAGCTGGCGATGTGCTCGGCGTCGGCGCAGGTCTGGTCGCGGTCCAGATCGAGCGTGAACGCCTTGGCGACGTCGGTGTCCGGAAGCAATGGATGAGCTCGCTTGAGCTCGAGCATGTGCACGAGCACGCTGGCTCGCGCGTCCGCGTGCACGCCTTCGGGCACGACGGGATGAAAGCCCTTATCGCGCCAGGCTGCTGTGCCGTGCGCGTCGACGAACAACTGCGTCGGCTCCGCCGCGACCAAGCGCGCGGCATCGTACACACGCTTCGTGGTGCCGCCGCGCGTCACGCCCTCGTAGGTGTCGAGCTTGAGCTGACAGGGCGCGTCGTAGCAGCCGTGACAGACGACGCACCGGGTCTCGAACACGTGCTGCGCAGCGGTCCACAGCTGGCGCGCCTGCGCGGCGCTGAGAGCAGGCGCCTCGCGTACGATGACCGGCGCGCCGACCACGGGCACGCCGGTATTGGGGCCGGGCCGCACAACGGGTGGCCGCGTGGCGCTGCAGCTCGCCAGCACGACGAAGCTGGCGACCATCCAAAAAGACGCCTGCTTCGTTGCGTGAGCCATCCTCGGCAACACACGTAGTCACGCTCGCGCCCTGCGCCAACGCGGATCGCAGAGATCCGCTCAGTTCGTGTTCACGATCGCCGTCGCGCTCGGGAACGGCGTCTCACACTCGAGATCATCGCCGTTCGGCGACGAGAAGAAGCGCGCGATGTAGATGCACATCTCGTTGGTCTTCGCGGAGTCGCCGTAGGTGAGCGTGTTGTTGGTCATGTTGTCGTACGTGCACGACCAGTCGATCGAGTCGCCCGGGTTGAGCATCACGGGCGTCGCGTAATAGGTCGGCGGCGGATCATCCCAGTTCGTCGTGTCGAGCAGCTGCGTCCCGCTGCCGGTTTTTGCCACGAAGTGCACGCCCTGCTTGTGCATGTGGCTGACACCGGACAAGAGCCCGATCGGTCCGAACGTCGCAGGGATTTTGCAGCTGGTGCTGACGGTCGTCATGGTGCCCGGCGGGATCGTCATCGCGACACGGTTGAAGTGGATCTGCGCAACCCAGCGCTGCACCGTCGCGGGATCCACTTTCGTGAGCTTGACCGTGACCCGCGCATCGATTGGCTTGTCGGTGAGATTCAAGTAGTGCACCTGCAAGCGAATCCCCGTTGCCCCTTTGAGCTTCGCGGCCGTGCCTGCTGGATATGCGGAGACCATGTGCGGCAGCGTGGAGATGTGCAGCAGCGGTCGGAACTCGTTCGGGTTCTCGCACGTCGTGACGTGGTCGTGGCGCGGCGTGCCGACGCCGTAGAACACGTGCAGGTGGTGAGAACCGGCCGTCATGTCGGACACGGTTTGACCGAGCGCGACATCCTGACCGCCGAACGGGTTGTCGAAGTCCTGGCACATGAACACCTCGCTGTTCGCGGCGACGGTGAACGTCTCCATGCTGACGGTCACGGTGTTCGGATCGTCAGCTGCACCGGCGTCCGTGCCGGCTGGCGAGGCTGTACCCGCTTGTCCGGCGTTGTCCTTGCCACCGCCCGTTCCGGCCCCAGCCTGCGGCTGCATCCCGCCAGGCCCACCGCTCCCGGCCGTTGCAGCGGCTCCGCCCGAACCCGCCTGCGTCGCGCCGACGTTGTTGCCGCTGCCGGCAGCACCACCCGCGGCGCCTGGCGCGGATTTGCCGCTCGAACACGCCGATAGTGCGAGCAGCGCGAACATCATCGTTACCGGAGAGGTTTTGCGGAGCTGTGTCATGTGTCACCCGACCTTGGACGCACCTTGGCACGCGACGCGAACATGAAGAAGCGTCCTCAAACGGAGGCGTGCGCAAGCTGCTGCATAGCTGAGCTTCACGAACACGAACAGCCTCGCGCGCGCACTCGCATCCACCCGCCGCGCAACCGCGTAGCCTCGGCGCTGCGCCGCGGTCACCACGAACGCGTCGACTTGCTCCGCCGCATTGGTGGACACGTAGAGGACACGCGGATAGCCGCGCCCGAAGAAATCGGCGAGCAGCGTCCCCGCAACTTCGGGATGCTCGCGCACCGTAAGCTCGCCAATCACGCGCGGCACGACGGTCGCGTTCGGCCAGTCCGGAAATGTTTCGAAATGGTGGGACAGCTGGTTCGAGACCACGAAGTGCACGGGCCTACCGCCGTAGTAGCCGAGCGCAAGCGCGCCGTAGGGCTGCATGAGCAAGCCGTCACCGGTGTGCAGCTCACGCCGCGCGGCCTGCACGACGTCGCGATCACGCGCATCCGAATAGCTCACTGCCGGTCGCAACAGACAGCACGCCGCAACGTACGCGCTCAGCAGCACCGCATAGCGCCCAGGCTTACTCGACCACGACGGCGCCTCGGTCAGCATGCGATCGACTCCGACCGCGGCCAGCACCCACAGAAACGGGTAGGCAAACAGGCCTGTGCGCTCCGCACCCATCGGAAACATCTGCAGCGCGCTCGCCACGAGCAATCCCAGAAACAAACCCGCGCACGCCCAGGTGATCGGCCGCAGCACGGGGTCGCGTGCCAGCGTACGTCCACCGACCATGGCGAACGGCAGGAGCACGAGCAGCGGTCCCGACAGCGCGTAGTAGAAGAACGACAAGGGGCCCTTGTACAGGAACGTCAGTACATGCGCCGCGCTGTCGAAGCGCAAGAAGTGCTCCTGCCAGAACTCGCGCAGCGCCGGGTTCGAGCTGTCGCGAAGATACGCAACGTAGATCGCCGCCATGCCCAGCTCGAACGAGAGCAACGTGCCCGCGAGCACGAGACCGGCTCGCCTATTCGGCCGTACGCGCAGCCACTGGTCGAGCGCAAAGACATGGACGAGGCACGCGCTCACGAACACCGACGAGAACGAAAACGGTGTGGCGAGCCAGCCACCGAGCACGAGCCAGCGCAAGGTCGCCGGATCGCGCCGCTGTAGCCCGCGCACGAACAATAGAAACAAGAGCGAGCACGCAACCATGTCGAGCGAGTACTGCTTCACCCGCAGCGCGTACAGCTCGGAGACCGGGTGGCACGCCGCAAGCAGAGTGCCCAGCGCGATCACCCAGGTCTGCTTCACTATGCGCCGGAGCAGCGCATAGACCACGACGATCTCGAAAAGCCCGAACAGGTACGGGACGATCTGCAATGGCCACTCGGGATCGCTCGACAGCCGCATCGCCTGCTGTTCCAGCCACGCAAAGCCGATCGGCGTGGGCATGTGCAGCGCGTAGACCTGCGCCAAGCTGCACTGGCGCAAGGCCAGCGCAACCCATTGATCATCGAGCCAGAGCGATGGCGGATCGAACGCCGGCGCGCGCCGCAGCACGGCGATCATGAGACACGAGGCGACGAGCAAGAAGCCCGAGCTCAGAATGATGCGCTGTCGCAACATGTCCGCGGCGGGCCGTAGCGGCCTCGCTCAGCCCCACGCTTCCATCGGCCCTAAGTCCTCGCCCGACTGCACGTAGAACACCTTGCCGTAGGTATCGAGCAGCTCGAGCGCGATATCCATGTCTTCCTTCGTGTGCCCGCGCGTGACGTTCAAGCGCAAGCGCTCTTCGCCCTCTTTGCAGCCCGGGTACGTGATCGGAACCATGTTCACGCCCGACTCCAACATCGCCACGTGCATGAACAGCGCCTTGCGCTGATCGCGGCACATGACTGGCATGATGTGCGTGTCGCTCTTGCCCAGATCGAAGCCGAGCTGCAGCAGACACTTGCGCATGTACGCAGCCTTGTCATGCAGCTCCTGCACCAGCGCGGGGCCATCGGCCTCCAGCATGTCGAGGATCGTCGCTGCCGCCGCCACCATCGGCACCGGCAGCGACGCGCTGAACAGAAACGCGCGCGCGTTGTGCTGCACGTACTCGACCACGTCTTTCTTGCCGAGCAAGATGCCGCCGATGCCGCCGAACGTCTTCGAGAACGTACTGATCACGATCGGCACGCGGCCTTCCATGCCGCTCTCTTCGACCAGGCCCTTGCCGTTCTTGCCGAGCGTGCCGGTGCCGTGCGCGTCGTCGCACAGGAGCACGGCGTCGTAGCGGTCGCACACCTCGACGAACTCGGTCAGCGGCGCGCGATCGCCATCGAGCGAGTAGATGCCTTCCATGAGCACGAGCGCGTTCTTGCGCTGACGCGTCTTCAAGCAGCGCTCGAGCGACTTGGCCGAGTTGTGGTTGAAGTAGCGCACCTCGGGCCCCTGCGTGGGCACGCCCGCCGCGAGGAACGTTCCGTCGAGGATGCAGGCATGCGAGAGGTTGTCGAGCACGAGCGTCGTGTCGCGATCCGACAGCGCCTGGATCGTGCCGACCATGGACTGGTACCCGGTCGTGGAGAGCAAGCACTTCTCCCAGCCGAACCACCCAGCCAAGCGCTCTTCGAGCTCGATGTGCGCCGTGGTCGTGGCCTGCACGCGCGACGAGGACAGCCCGCAGCCGAACTTGTCGATCGCAGCCGCGGCTGCCTCCTTCACCTTCGGGTGCATGGTCAGCCCGAGGTAGTCGTTGCTGCTGAAGTTGATGACGGGCTTGCCGTAGAGCTTGGCGTGGATGCCCCCGCTCTCGTACGGACGAAAGTGCGGGTAAACCTGCTGCTCCCGAACCTGCCGGATGAACGCCAGCCCCGCGTACGCCTTGTCATCGATCCAACTCATGGC
>JADGRF010000244.1 GCA_017881055.1 Sandaracinaceae bacterium | reverse complement strand
TTGCGTGCGGTGGTGTCGATTGCAGTTGCCAGGTGCGCCATGCTCATGACCTCACAGGTTTTTGCCGGAGCCCGATCCGGAAGTGTCGGACAGTATAGTACAGGCCTTCCGCGATCCCAGAGGCCGCGGTGCGCCGAATGGCAATTCGTCGTTTTCTCCGGTGTCTTCGTTACTTACAGCGCTGAAAGGAACCGTTTGGCGCGCAAAGTCCGCGTCGCGTGGCTCGTGCAGGCCCTGCCAGACTTGAAACTGTGTGCCCCGCCGTGCGAAAGGAGCGGCATGTCGTTCATCGCCACCGCCGAGCTCACCGTCCACACGTCTGTCGAGACCGCGTTCGCACGCTTCATCGATTACTCCACCTGGGACCTGTGGGCACCCAAAGGGTTTCGCCCGATCTCGGGCCCGTCGCGCGCGCTGCGCGAAGGCGACCGCGTACGCGTCGCGATCGGCCCCGTCGGCAAAGGCATCCCGATGCCGCTCACGGTGATCCGCGTGCGGCCGAACAAAGAGATCTGCTGGAAGGGCGGCGTGCCCGGCGTGCTGACCGGCGAGCACTCGTTCTTCTTCGAAGAGGACGGCGACAAGACGCGCATGCGCTCGGAGGAGCCGTTCTCGGGCGTGCTCGCCAACGGTCCGCTGAGGGGCCTTCTGGAACGCGAAGCCACAAAGACCGGCGAACGCACGCTGAGCCACTTCGCTGCGTACGTCGAGAAGCGCTGAGATCCGTCTTGGGCATGCTGCCGGGGGCGTGCGCGGGTCGTCGTGCTCGCCGCTCGTGGCAATGGCGTCGGTGGCCCGCGTTGGACGGGGGCTGTTAACTGTTGTGCAGTGACTTCGGGCGTTGTGCTTGGCGCGTCCGCTGGCCTTCTGCACTTCCACGCCCGGCTGTGCGCGTCGACCCACGCCCGCCCCCTCACGTCATCGCGAGCTGCGATCTCCCTCGCTTCCCTTGGTGTGTGGACTGGTGAACGGCGTCGGTGTCGCTCACAAGCGCCAAGGACATTGGCGAGCTGATGCAGCTGACGTCTGTCAACCGTCAGAGAGCGAGTGGCGCTTGGATGGGCGACGTTGGGGGCGGCGAGGCAGTGACGCGCACCGCCGGGCGTGGAAGTGCACGAACCACGACGAGCGACCTGCGCGCGACTCTCGTGTAGAATCCAGGGCCGATGATGCACCGCGCTGGGTGGCTGGTTTCGATCGGGGTGCTGGCGTTCGCGCTGCCGAGCAGAGTCCGCGCGCAGAGCGTGAACGACGTCGTGCGGGAGCACGTGAAGAACGGGCTCGAGGGGCAACCCGACGACAAGCCGAAACCACCCGCTGAAAAACCCGCGAGCGCGCCCAAGCCCAAGCCGAAGCCGGATCCAAAAACCGAGCTCGAGCACGACGAGCCCGTGCCTGCAGGCGGCTGGTCGTTCTCGACCGACGCACCCGATGTGCCGGAAGCACCCAGCACGGGACCGAAGCTGCCGATCCGCATCCTCGGGGAGAAGCTGAAGATCGATCTGGTCGTGGGCGGCGGCTACCGCGGCTGGGTTCCGCAGCAGTACCCGACGGTCAAGGTCGACGCGGGCAGCTATTGGGTGTGGACCATCGACGTGAAGGCGAAGATCTTTCGCTTCCTCAATCTGCATCGCGGCTACTACGAGTCGAACGGCCTCGCGGGGCCGCGCACCGACTCGGCGGCCGTCGCGTCACGGGTGGGCTCGTACGTGCCGAAGGCTGCTTGGTTGCTCGGTGTGCTCGGCTTTCCGTTGTTCAAAGTCTGGGAGCCGATCCTGCGCTACGAGAGCCGCGCATTTCACACGGCCGCACATCCGAAGCAGCCCGTGTGCGTGGTGACCGAAGCCGTGGCCAACGATCTCTCCACCTGCACGAAGTCGACGAACCAGCTCGACATGATCTCGGGCTTCGAGACGTTCGTCGCAGGCGTGAAGTACGACAAGTCGAAAGAAGCGAGCCCGGTGATCACCGAGCGCAAGGCGAAGGTTCCGCCGATCACGTTCGGTATTGGCCTCATGCAGTACCAGAAGCCGTACCAAGTCACAGTCGGCAAGAGCGTGCTGCAAGACTACTTGTTCGACGGGCGATTCCGCGGCGCGGGCCTGTACCTCGGTACCCAGCTTGGCGGCGGACCCGACAAATTCTTCGTCGAAGCGAACGCGCAGTTCGGTCTCGGCCAAGTCGAGCTCTTGAAGAGCCTCACGCTCAACTCGCTCGCGCCCGAGGACTGGCTGATCGGCTACGTGCAGGGCAACGCCAGCGTCGGGTACTACCTGCCGATCATTCGCACGGGTCCCACCCTGATGTTCGTGCCCACGGCGACCGGGGGCGGCGCGAGCTTCTTCTTCTTCAAAGCCAACCAGAAGGCTGGCCAGAAGTCGGACTCGCAGAGCGTGAACTGGGACTTTCTGTGGTCGCTGCACGCGGCGCTGGTCTTGGCTCTGTAACTTTCGGCGAGCGTACGAGCGCTCTGCCGCCTGTGGCCTGCAGCGTACGACTTGCATCCTGCGCGGGCGGCGGGCACCTTCCCCCGCCATGCACCTGTCTTCCCCGGTTCCACCCCGCGCGGCGCTGCTCGTGACCGCATGTGTCTTGTTCTGCTTCGCCCAAGCCTGCGCGAGCACGCCGAAGCCCGCCGCACAGGCCGCGCCCGCAGCTAGCGGCAGCGCCACCGCAAATGCCGCCGCGTGCGATCACTTCGCCGATCAGCTGTGCGAGAAGCTGGGCAACGACACCGAGCCGTGCGTCTCGATGCGCAACGTGCGCGAGTGGCTGCCGGCGAAAGCCTGTGCCGACGCGAACAGCGACCTCGACTCCGTGCTCGCGCACGTGGCGGAGCTACGCAAGTCCTGCGAGACGCTGACCGAACGCTTGTGCGCCGAGCTCGGCGCCGACTCGGGCGGCTGCAACGACGTCAAGCACGACATGCCGCGTGTGCCCGCCGGCCATTGCGCCGTATTGCTCTCGCACTACCCCGAGCTGGTCGCGCAGATCAAAGAGCACCAAGAGCGCGACAAGCCGTTGGACGACACCACCTGGCACGAGCTGGTCGCCGGCGCGCCGCCCGCGTTCGGTCCCGAAGCCAGCAAGGTCACGATCGTCGAGTTCTCGGACTTCCAGTGCCCGTACTGCGCGCAAGCCGCCGAGACCGTCAAGCAGATCCACGACAAGTACGGCGACAAGGTGCACCTGGTGTTTCGCCAGTTCCCGCTGTCGTTTCACGAGAACGCGCGCGCTGCGGCGCACGCGGCGCTGTCGGCGCACGCGCAGGGCAAGTTCTGGCAGCTGCACGACTTGATGTTCGCGCACCAGGGCGCGCTCGATCGCAAGAGCCTCGAAGGCTACGCGGCGCAGAGCGGCCTCGACGTCGCGAAGTTCAAGAAGAGCTTGGACGACGATGGCGTGGACAAGCTGATCGAGTCGGACATCGCGCTTGGTCGCAAGGTGCACGTGGAAGGCACACCGAGCATGTTCATCAACGGCAAGCGGATCGAGAACCCGACGAGCTTTGCCGAAGTTCAGCCAGCGATCGATGCGGCATTGGCGCAGTGAAGAGATCAGTCCGCCGCAGCCAGGCTCGTGAACAAGCCGTCGCCCACCCACTCACGAAACCAAGCGCTCACAGCCTTGGGATCGTCGCCGCCCTCAGCAGCGAGCGCCGCGGCGATCGGCATCCCGTCGAGCAAGCTCTGCAGCAGCTTCGCGGCGACTGGCGAGAGCTCGCGCCGATACACGGTGGAGCCTTGGCGTTGCACGAGCACCGACACGGGTTCAGCGACCGGAATGGCCGGCACGTCTTCGTGATGGAACGCGTGGTAGAATGCGTTGACCGGATAGCGCAGCGCGAGCAGCTGCAACGACGGCTTGGCGATCAGCTTGCAGCGCGCGAACTCGCGCGGGTCGAGCGTGGCCAACGCGTCGAGCGTGAGCGGCGCAGGATCGGGCGCGTGAATCACGCTCACCACCGCCCACTCGAGGCGCGCCAGATCCTCGGCGAAGGCGTTGCCTCGCTCGGCGCAGAGCGCGGCCAGGTGCTGGGCGTACGCCTCGAGCGTCGGGCCCTTCGATGGAAAGCGCTCGATGTACTCGCGGCAGAGCACTTCGAACGCACTCGCGCCGAGCGCGTAGCGGAGCGCCGGATAGTCCTCGGCGATGCACTCGGTGAGCCGCGCGCGGTACGCGTAGTGATAAACGCCGATGCGCTGCAGCGCGGTCATGCGCGCGTTCGGTCGCACGATGCGCGCAGCTTGTGCCGGCTCGGTAACGCCGCCGCCCGTCGTCTGCGAGGAACGCACGCCGTCTTCCACGCTGCCGGGATGGGTCATCACGTGCGCGAACCAGCGCTGCAGCGTGACGAGGTCGGGCGCAGCGCTCACGGTCGCACCCCAGGAGAGACAGCTGCCACGGCAGGCGCACGCATGAACTCGCGCGCACGCAGCGCTTCGGCATGCGCACGCGGAAACTCCGGGATGTCGCTGTCCCACTCGAGCAGCACGGACACGCCCTGCATGCGCTGATGCACGAACCGGAGCAACTCCCAGACCTCGTCGATCACCGGCCCCACGTGCGTGTCCACGATGTGGGTGCCCTCGTGGGTGTGACCCGCGACGTGCACTTGGCCCACGCGCTCGTAGGGAATCGCGCGCAGGTACACCAGCGGATCGAAGTCGTGGTTGAAGGCGCTCACGTAGACGTTGTTCACGTCGAGCAGAAGGCCGCAGTCGGCTTCATGCGCCAGGCGCGCGAGGAAGTCTGCTTCATCCATGGTCGAGGCTTCGAGCTCGAGGTACGTGGACGGATTCTCGAGCAGGATGCGCTCGCCGAGGAAGTCTTGAACCGTGCGAACGCGCGCCGCGACGTGCGCTAGCGTTTCCTCGTTATAGGGCACTGGCAGCAAGTCATGCGTGTTGCGACCGGCGACGCCAGTCCAGCACAGATGATCGGAAACCCAACGCGCGTGCACGCGCTCGCGCAAGGCTTTGAGCGCGCGCAGATACTCGAAGTCGAGCGGATCGGTACCGCCGATCGACATGGACACGCCATGCATCACGATCGGGTAGCGCTCGGCGATGCGGTCCAGGTTCTCGAGCGGCCGACCCCGCGTGCCGAGATAGTTCTCGCTCAGGATCTCGAACCAGTCGACCGCGGGCGAGTGCTCGAGGATGTGGGCGTAGTGCTTGGTCCGCAGGCCGAGGCCAATCCCGAGGTCAGGTAAGCCCAAGCGTTGCATCGCCGCACCTCCAGTATCCGCGGAACGAAAAGCTCCGTGGTTCCGCGGTGCGGTCGGAGCTGAGTGCTCCGACCGCCGTGACGCGGCCGGAGCTCTCTCACACAGATGCCATCACGCGTTCACGGAGCGGCGGGAGCAGCCGGAGCGGCCGCGCCCTTGCACGAAGCCTTGTCCGTGCCGTCGGCGTTCTTGCAGGCCATCGCGCCCTTGCACGAAGCCTTGTCCGTGCCGTCGGCGTTCTTGCAGGCCATCGCGCCCTTGCACGAAGCCTT
>JADGRF010000243.1 GCA_017881055.1 Sandaracinaceae bacterium | reverse complement strand
GGTAACTTCGAGCGCGATGTGCAGGTCGAAGTCGTGCTGCTCTTTGAACTCGAACGGCATGTCCGGCGCGTCGAAGAACGCGAGGAAGCTGCCGTCGTCGAGCCGGTAGAACGTGTGCAGGTGCTGGCATTCACGTCCGGTCTTCGTCACGCCGATTTCGAGCGTGGCTGCGAGCGGCACGCCCAGGAAGTCTTCGTAGAACTTGCGCGTCTGCTCCGAGTCCCGGCAGCGGTACGCGTTGTGATGGAGGCCGTTGATTCCCGAGACGCCGGACAGCGCACGGCTTTTGGTCGTCATGGCGAGTTCCCTCGTGGACTGCGTGGTGTCGCACGCGCAGCCGAGCGGGGCGGAAAGAATAGCTCCGTTACATCAGCGCGTGAAGCGGCGGACTCCGCATCGAGCCGCCGCTGCCACTCGTCCGGCCCCGATCACACGGGGCAAGTGCCGTCAATCGCCAACGGTCGACGCTGCGCCGCGACGATTCGCCGGACGCGCCATTCGCGCGGTCCTGCGGTTGGCACGAGTTGCGCTCACCGGTGCTGCTTTGACAACGGCTTTGCCGGGCGTAGGTACACGCGACAAAGCCATGCAACTTCGCTCCTCTACCTCGCTCATGGCTGTCCGCCATTCTGTGTCCGTTCTGTTGCGTACACGCTTCGTTGCTGCGCTCAGCGAGCCGCGCGGAGTGGATCATTATCTCGGCCTGTTCTCGGCGACTTGGTCCGCTCGCGAGGTTCGCGCACGCGTGGTTGGAGTGCACCGCGAGACCTCGGACACCGTCTCGCTCTTGCTCGTCCCCAACAGCAACTGGCGGAGCTTTCATGCAGGCCAGCACGTGCAGCTGTCGGCGACGATCGACGGCATACGTCATACCCGAACCTTCTCGATCTCCTCGTCCCCGCGCTCCGACGCGCCCTTGCGCATTACCATCCGGACATTTCCGGGCGGCGTCGTCTCCGGCTGGGCGTTTCACCGTGCACGGCGCGGAGACGTCGTCGTGCTCGGCCCTCCCCAGGGCGAGTTCGTGATGTCACCAGACTCCACTGCGCACGTGCTGTGTATCAGCGGAGGCAGCGGGATCACGCCCGTCATGTCGATCGTCCACGAGTTGCTGCATTCAGACTACAGCGGCGAGATCAGCTGGCTACACTACGCGCGCAAGGAAGTCCCTTTCCTTCCGGAGCTCGAGGCGCTGGTGCGCGAATTTCCGAGCTTCAAGCTCGTGACGCACTTGACGGGTGAGGAGATCACGACGGGCAAGCCGCGTCCGCGACTGTCGCTCGAAGCGCTGCAGGGCGCGCATCCAAGCTGGCAGCAATGTGAAGCGTTCGTGTGTGGTCCCGCGGCGCTAGAGCGGGCCGCGACGGACATCTGGTCAGAACACGGATCGATTCACCGTCTACACATCGAGCGCTTTCAGGCGCCTGCAATGCCTGCGTTTACACCGGACGTCGATACCGCCACGGCGCCGCGGCGACTCGTGTTCGCGAAATCCGGTGTCTCGGCACAGGGCCACGGCGCCGCATCGTTGCTCGAGCAAGCCGAGGCCGCTGGTCTGCGCCCAGCCCACGGCTGCCGCATGGGGATCTGTCATACCTGCAAGTGCGTCAAGCGCAGCGGTGTCGTGCGCAACGTCGCAACCGGTGAGATCAGCAGCGGCGAGAACGAAACCATCCAGCTCTGCACCAACACACCGCTGTCCGACGTCACGCTCGAGCTGTGAAGGCACCCCAGGAAGACCGATGCCATGTCATCAGAACAGACTCTGACCCCGGAAGCCCTGCAAGCGTTTGGAGGCGAGCTCGACGCGATTCGCCAGCGCGTGATGAGTCAGCTCGGCGAATCGGACGCAAGGTATATCCACACCATGGTGGCGCGCGCTCGGCTCGCTGAGCTGAGCGGCCGGGCATTGCTCTGCGCTGGTCTCTTCCCGCCAGCGTGGGGCGCAGGTGTGGCACTGCTCGCCTGGTCCAAGATCATCGAGAACATGGAGATCGGTCACAACGTGCTGCACGGTCAGTACGACTGGATGCACGATCCCTCGCTGACCGGCGCCACGTACGAATGGGATTGGTCATGTCCCGCGGCGGACTGGCGACATTCACACAACTTCGTTCACCACAAGTTCACCAGCATCCTCGGCAAGGACCGCGACCTCGGCTACGGCCTCTTGCGCATGGCCGACGAACAACCGTGGCATCCAGCGAATGTTCTGCAGCCGTTCTACGCACTGGCGCAGATGCTCATGTTCGAGTCGGCGATCGCTGCGTTCGACCTCGAGCTCGAGGTCGTCCTCAAGGGCGACAAGACCATCCGTCAGCTGTACCAGGACGCCAAGCCCGTGCTACGCAAGAGTGTTTCCCAAGTCCTCAAGGACTACGCGTGGTTTCCGTTGCTGGGCGGGCCGGCGGCACCCGCGATTTTTGCGGGCAATTTGACCGCCAACTTGACCCGCAACATCTGGGCGTTCCTGGTGATATTCTGCGGTCACTTTCCCGATGGTGTCGAGACCGTCGACACCCCATTCGATGACGAGGAGTCACGCGCGGCCTGGTACCTGCGACAGATCCGTGGCTCGGCGAACTGTCGCGGGCCGCAGTGGTTCCACGTGCTGTCAGGGCACCTGAGCCATCAGATCGAGCATCACCTGTTCCCGGACATGCCGGCACCGCGCTATGTGCAGATCGCAGGCGAGGTCGAGGCCTTGTGCGCGAGGTACGGCGTTCCGTACAACAGCGCGTCGTTTCCACACCAGCTGCGAGGAGCCCTACTACGGATCGTGCGGTGTGCGTTCCCAACCGCGCAGCCGGCAAACGGCTAGAGCACCGATCGGTTTAAAGCCCCAGCGATTTCGATCACTTGGCGCGTAGGATGGACAGCGTGATCGACTCATGATCTTCTCGACTTCTACGCCGGCACGAGCGCCGCGAAGCAGGTGAGGATCGATGACAATCGAGCGCTGGAATCCGCCGCAAGTCACGACGACACGCGAGCAGAAGTTGCTGCTGCGCACCAAGCAGCATCGCAAGTTGATCGCGTTTCTGCGCAACCATCGGCATGAGCTTTTCAATGCCGAGT
>JADGRF010000031.1 GCA_017881055.1 Sandaracinaceae bacterium | reverse complement strand
GGGCTGCGCATCGTGCACAGCTTGATTCAGACGACCTTCAACAAGATCGAAGTTCGCTTCAGCGTGTTCTTTCTCTCGTCGCTCGTGCTCATCGCGCTCACCTTCAATGCGGCCCGCGTGTTGCTCGGAGCGAACGGCTAGGTTCATGAACTCGTGTACGACAAAGCCATGATCTCGCAGGCGCGCAAGATTCTCCAAGAGGCGTTGGCGCTTTCCGCCCAGTGGACTCCGCAGAAGAGGTCGCCGCTGCGTGGCGTGACGAGGTCGTGCGCCGCGCGACGCGTGTCGATAGCGGCGAGTCGGTGTTGCTCGACGGCGACGAGGTCTATCAGCGCCTGCGCGCCAAGTACGATCGCTGATGCCCGACGTTGAGCAGGAGCTGGCTGAGGCGATGGCTTGCATGCCCGACGCCGTGGCGCGGGAGGGGCGCGAGCCCCTCGTGGGGTGCGTTCACGCGAAGTGACCTACGTGCTAATCTACTGCTGCATGGCACCCCCCGACACGATGCACTGGCTGTTCTGGGATATCGACCTGCAGCAACTCGAAGTCGAACGACACGCCGAGTACATCTTGGGGCGCGTGCTCGATCGCGGTCGGATCGAGGACGTATGCTGGGCGCTCCAAACGTACGGCGAGGATCGCATTCACGCCTTCCTCCGTGAGCGACCCCACGCCGAGTTGTCACCGCGCACGCTAGCGTTCTGGCGCGCCTTCTTTCGCGAGGAGCAACCATGGCCGACTCATCGCTCCTCACGCCCAATCAGCTCCGCGCCCTGGCACGGCTGAAGGCTCTCGATGCGCTGCGCCCGTTCTACCTCGCGGGAGGCACCGCGGTGGCTTTCCACTTGGGCCATCGCGTGTCGCGCGACCTGGACTTGTTTGGCTCCATCCGCGAGGTCGACCTCGGTTCGCTGCAGCGCTCCTTGACACAACACCTGCCCGATCTCGAAGTGCTTGCGATCTCCGCCGCGACCCTGCAGGTCAAGCTGGAAGGCATTCCGATCGATCTCGTGCGATATGCCTATGCACCTCTCGAGCCCACGGAGACCGGACCCGAAGGGTTTGCCGTTGCCGGCAGGATGGACCTCGCCGTGATGAAGCTCGCTGCCATCGCGCATCGAGGGCTGCGGCGAGACTTCTGGGATCTGCACGAGCTCATCACGCGCGGAGGCGTGTCGCTCGATTCGGCGCTCGACGCGTACCTCCGGCGCTTCGGCAAGGCCGAGCCGGACCTTTACCACGTGTTGCGATCGCTGACGTTCTTCGAGGACGCCGAGCAGGAAGCGCTCATGCCCGCCGGCCTCACGACCGCGCACTGGGAGCCGCTTCGGCAGTATTTCTTGACGGAAGCACCGAAGATGCTGAGAGCGCGCACGCAGGCGCGGTCAAGCGACTGACAGCGCCGGAAGCCGCCAGATCGCGGTGTGGGAAGAGCTTCCGCCGCCAGGGGAGGGAGGGTAGCTGGTAGCTGCGGGGCTGGGGCGCTGGCAGACGGGGCACAGCGTTTATCCGGCCTACCGCCGCTCAGCCCTTCATCGGGCGGGTTTCGCACCCGCTGGACTACAAACGAGGTTTCATGAAGTCATCGAGTCCTCCAATTTTCCTCGACCAGCCTTGCCTGGTCGCACTGTCCGTCCTAGGCGCTCAGTCCGGCGTCAGCACGAAGCCGCAGTAGCGTGGTAGAAATGGCCGATGCGACATCTCTGCGTTTCAACGGCCGCGTGGACGACGATTGCCAGCCTCGTGATGGCTCTGCACGCGGGCAGCGCAGCTGCGCAACCACTGCGCGTGGGCGCAGGCCAGACGTACGCGGCGCCGTGCGGTGCCATTGCTGCGGCCAAGCCCAACGACACGATCGAGATTGCGGCCGGCAGTTATACCGACAGCTGCGCGATCAACGTCGCCGGGCTGACGCTACGCGGCGTGGGCGGTCTACCCAAGATCGACCTGTCGGGCACCAACCATCCTGCGCAGTACAAGGGCATCTATGTCGTCGCGGCCGATGACGTGACCATCGAGCACCTCGAGCTCATGGGTGCGCACATCGACGCGAGCAATGGCGAAAACGCCGCGGCGATTCGCGTCGAGGCCAGCGGGCTCACAGTCCGCGGCTGCACGATTCACGACAACCAGAACGGCATACTCGGTGGCACCACGGGCACGATCACCATCGAGCACACGGAATTGTTCGGCAACGGGCTGGGCAACGGCTGCAACGGTGGCGGCTGCACGCACAATCTGTACATCGCAAACATCGACGTGTTGTATTTCCGCTTCAACTGGTCTCACGGCATTGCAGCTGACACCGCCGACAAGGGGCACCTGCTGAAGTCGCGCGCCAAGACCAACTACATTCAGTACAACCGCCTCACCGGCGAAGACGGGCCCGACAGCTACGAGATCGACTTGCCCAATGGGGGCCTCGCGGTCGTCGTCGGCAACGTGATCGAAAAGGGCAAGCACGCGGGCAATCCCACGCTGCTGACTTGGGGCGAAGAAGGCGCGAGCAACCCGGACAAGCGCGTGTTCCTCGTCAACAACACCTTCGTGAATGACTTTGGCTCCGGCACGTTCGTCAGCGCGCCGGGCGCGACGCTGAGCGCCAACAACAACTTGTTCGTGGGCGCAGGCACCGTGTCCAGCGCGGGGTCACTGTCCGCCGACAACGCGAGCGGCATCGATCCGTTGTTCGTCGACGCGGCGCACTACGACTATCACCTGATGGCCGGCTCGCCTGCGATCGGCAAAGGCGTCGCCGTTGGTGCTGCTGATCAGGTGTCGCTCACCGCAACGGCCGAGTACGTACAACCCGTGGCTGAGGCCGTACGTGCCAGCGCGCACGACCTCGGCGCATTCGAGTACGGCACGAAGCCCAACCTGTCAGACGACGCAGGAACCTCCAGTGGCACGGCTGGTGTCGGTGCTGCGGGCGCAGGCAACGGCGGCGCGGGCAACGCGAGCGGCGGCCCGACGAGCCAAGACGCCGGCGCAGCCATTGGCGGCAACGATGCTGCGCTGAATGGCGGTGCAGGAAGCGCAGGAAGCACGGGCAAAGCCAGCTCGAACGGTTGCGGTTGCTCGG
>JADGRF010000242.1 GCA_017881055.1 Sandaracinaceae bacterium | reverse complement strand
TTCCCTGGCTACCCGTTCGTAGTGACCAACGCCAAGCACTGGATCTACGCGGGTACGGGCGTTCACGATCACGACACGCTCGGAAACGTCGTCGGTCGAGAATGGGACAGCGTGGTCGACAACGGGCTTGCGCCAGCCGGGCTCGAGATCGTGAGCGGCTCGCCCGCGATCACCGAGTCGGGCACGAACGCGATCAGCTCGCAGGCCACGTTCTATTACCCGACGCCGCAGAGCCTGGTGTTTGCGGCCGGCACGATCGACTGGTCGCTCGGTCTCGACGGAGACGCGGCGGATCCTCGCATTCAGCTCATGACCGAAAACCTGCTGCGGCGCGCCGGTGTGATGCCCCTGACAGCGACACAGCTGACGCCGCAGCCGCGGACCGATGACGTAGTGCCCGGCACCTCGCGCGTGGTCGCGGGCGGTGGTCGCGCAGGCTACCTGGACGGGCCCGCCCTCACGCACGCGCTCTTCCACGCCCCCTCGGCAGTTGCTGCCGGGCCGAACGGAGAGCTCTACGTCGCGGAAGCCGACAATCGCCTTGTTCGCAAGATTGCGCCCGACGGCAAGGTCTCCACGGTGGCCGGTTGTCCGCCGCTGCACGCCGCGCCGCGGCACACGTCGTGCTTCCGCGTTCCAGCTGGCATTGCGGTGGACGGGAACGGTGTGGTCTACGTGAGCGATGCTGGCCTTGGCGAGATCTTCGCGATTGCGACGGACGGCACAGTCAGCAGCTTTGCCAGCGGTTCGAGCGGGGGCGACGGCAGCGACCGACAGCACGCAGGGCTCAAGTCGCCGCGTGGGCTCGCGGTTGGATCTCGCGGTGAGCTCTATGTCGCGGATCTTCGCAATGAAGTGATCCGCCGCATCGACCAAAACGGTGTGACCACGATCGCCGCGAACCGGCCTGAGCTGGCGGGCGTCAGCGCGGTCGCGGTCGGTCCGAATGACAAGCTGTACTTCACTGCCAGCCGGAGCACGCAGATCGGCATGATCGATCTTGCGAATGGAAACGCGCTCAGCGTGCTCGCGAACGTGGCTGCCGTGCCGGGAAATCAGGGCGGTCCCGGTGCAACCGCGCGCCTGCGGCCGCTCGAAGGGCTCGCGGTCGACGCCGACGGACTGGTATTTTCCGACACCGGCAACAATCGCATTCGCAGGATGGCGTTCGACACCGCGCACACGATCACGACGCTGCTCGGCGGCGACACGAACGGCAGCGCCATCGGCGACACGCGCAGCACGCAGCTAGTCCTGCCGCGCGGCCTGACCGCGTACCAGGGCGGCTACGCCGTTGCCGACTCCGGCAACCAACGCGTGGTGTGGTGGAAGTCCGAGAACGCGGCGCGCTGAAGCTCAGCGCCGGCGGTCCATCAGGATGCGCAGCACGTACCAGAATAGGAGCATCACCGCGGCGAACAGCGCGAGCGCGGCGGCGGCGTGCTGGTTCGTGCGGTAGCGCAGCATGACGTTCGACGTGTCGTACAGGATGTAGCCGCAGGCCAGGGCCACCAGCGCGTAGCTGTAGAACATGCCGAGCGTGAAGCCGAACAGCATCGAGATCACGGCGAGGCCGAGCGCCGCAAAGCCGCCGAAGATCAGCGCGCTGCGCAGGAACGAGAAGTCTTTGCGCGTGATGAACACGACGCCGGTCAATCCGCCGAACAGCGTGAGCGTGATCAGCATCGCGCGCGGCAAGATCGAGTGACCCTGCTGGCCCATCGCCAGAGCGACCGCGATCATCGGCACGAACATGATCGACTCGAACAGCGTGTACAGGCCCAGGCCTGCGTACTGCTTGCCCTTCGAGGTAGCCGAGAGCGCCCAGTTGTTAGCCACGTAGCTCACGCCGATGAACGCACCCATGAATGCCAGCCAGGCGAACCGGCCGAGCATCAGGAACTGCATCATCGCCCCCGCCATGGGAGTCGCGAACCACATCAGCTCGAGCGCAGCGAAGGCCACGATCGCGCCGAACAGGTGCAAGTACGTGGTGGTGATGAACGCGGCGCGCTCGTTCGGCGTGGCCTGCGCGACGATCGGTGCGGACGACGAATACGACGTGCTCTGAAGTTCCATGACGGGCCCCTTTGGCGGGATCATACTCGCTAGCCGGGCGACTCGCCAACCGTGCATACGCCCCCTGTTTACCCGAGGCTCGGCGTCGTTTATGCGAGCCGCACTGATCTGACCGCGCCGGCCAGGTGATTGTCCGTAGACCAGTCGCGGTGGTTGTAGACCTGGCCGTGCGCGCGGACCTGGGCGAGGGCAGGCAGGTCGAGCTCGGCGAACACCCAGCCGGCTGCGTCGAGCTCGAGCGCGCGTGCGCGACACGACAGGCTCACACGGTTGTGGCCCGCGAGCGTATCGGTGCAGCTCGGCACGAGCACGAGCTCGGCGCCTGCTTACGTGAAGTGGGTCGAGGGCGGGTGGTGACCCAAGGCATGCCGAAAAAGCAGAACCTTTTTGGCTGCGAGGCGGCGGCATGGGAGCCTGTCCGCTCACCTGCTCTTGGGGAGAACGAATGTCCATCTCGTCCACCGGGTTCGCCTGGTCCACCGTGCGCCGGCGCGCCACGATCTTGCTCGCGCTCGCCGTCTGCTCGACCGCGGCGCCCCTGCACGCGGAAGACCGCCCCGAAGGCGTGCGTCACGAAGGCGTGCGTCACCAAGGCGTACCCGAAGCGCTCGTGCCGTGGATCCCGTGGGTACTGGCAGACGAACCCGAGCACGCCTGCCCCAAGGCGGGCGAAGTCGTCACCTGCTTCTGGCCGTCGTCGCTGCGCCTCGATCTGTCCAGCCACGGGGGCCGCTTCGAGTCGGACGTGCTGCTCGATCGTGTGCTGTCCGTGCAGCTCGTCGGCAACGCGGGCCACTGGCCCGAAGACGTGCGGGTCGATGGCAAACCCGCGGTCGTGCTCGAGGACGCGGGGCATCCCACGATCGAGCTGTCAGCTGGAGCGCATCGCCTCGAAGGCAAGTTCTCGTGGAACGCGCTGCCGGAGAGCATAGTGGTGCCGAGCGCGACAGCGCTCTTGTCGCTGCGCCTCGATGGGCATGAGGTCGAGCGACCGCGTCGCGACGCCCAGGGCACGCTCTGGCTCGCGAGCGGCGAGCGTGAAGAACGCGCAGACGAGCGCTTCTCACTCGAAGTCTCGCGCAAGATCCACGACGACGTGCCGGTCGTGGTCACGACGCGGCTCGCGTTGCGCATCGCGGGTCGCTCGCGCGAGCTCGATCTCGGCAACGTGCTCCTGCCTGGCACGAGGCCCTTGGCGCTGACGGCCGATCTGCCCGTGCGCTTACACGAAAATGGCAAGCTGCGCGTGCAAGCGCGTGCGGGCACGTTTCTGATCGAGATCACGGCCCTCAGTCAAGGCTCGCCCAGCACGTTCGGCTACCTTCCGCCGATCCGCGAGTGGCCCGAGCACGAGACCTGGGTGTGGGAAGCCGACGACGCCTTGCGTCAGGTCACGATCTCCGGCGTGCCGGGGGTCGATCCCGCGCGCACCGAGCTGGCGGCCGATTGGCGCGGCTTTCCCGCGTACCTGGTCGACGCCCACGCCAAGCTGCAGCTGGAAACCTTGCGGCGTGGCGAGCCGAGCCCGCCGCCGAATCAGCTCTCGCTCGCGCGCCAGCTCTGGCTCGATCTCGACGGTCGCGGGTACACCGTTCAGGATCAGATCACAGGCGCGCTGCACGAAAACTTTCGACTCGACTTGCTGGAGGGCAAGCTCGGGCACGTCGCGGCGGGCAGTGATAGCTTGCTGATCACGGATTCGCCGCGCGCCAAGCGCTCCGGCGTCGAGCTGCGCACCAGCCAGCAGCAGCTCACCGCGGAGTGGCGCGCGGACGACTTGGTCAGCTCCTTGCCGGCGGTGGCCTGGTCCGAGGACGTGCAGTCCCTCCGCGCCCAGCTGCACGTCGGTCCCGGCTTTTCGTTGCTCGCCGCGCGCGGCGTGGATCACGTCGGCGGCGCCTGGATTGACAGCTGGAACCTGTTCGACTTCTTCTTCGTGCTCTTGGTCGCGCTCGGCGCCGGGCGTCTGCTCGGCTTTCGCTTTGCTCTCTTGGCGCTGCTCGCTCTGGTGGCTCTGCACGACGAACAAGGCGCACCGTACGGCGTGTGGCTCGGCATCCTCGCCACGACGGGCGTACTCGGCTTTCTGCCCAGCGGCCTTTTGCGCACGGTCGGGCGCGCCGCGTTTTGGCTGAGCGTGCTGTGCTTCGTGCTGACGGCGGTGCCGTTTGCCGTGCACGAGCTGCGAATCGCGATCTACCCGCAGCTCGATCAGACCGAGTCCGAGGCGCGCAACTTGATGTTCATGGAGCCAGAGGCCCAGGCCCCGATGGCTCCAGCACCGATGACACCGGAAGGCACGTCTGCCGCGGGTGCAGCCACCTTGCGCATGCTCAAGTCGCGCAGCTCTGTACCCGAGGCCGCGCAAGACGAGGTCGCGGAGAAGAAGGAGGACTCGGGGCCCGAGTGGCTGTCGTCCGATCGCAGTAAGCTCGGGCAGGACCCGAACGCGATCGTGCAGACGGGTCCGGGCGTGCCGAGCTGGGCGTTCCGCAGCTACGAGCTGCGCTGGTCCGGCCCGGTGACGAAGGCTCAGCGCATCGAGCTCTGGCTCGTGCCGCCCGTGGCCAATCGCCTCTTGTGCGTGCTGCGGATCGTGCTGATGGCGCTCTTTGCATTCGCGCTCGTGCGCCACGCGAGGCGCTCCGCACCGCCGCCCGATGCTCCTACCAAGTCGACGCCACCAGCGCAGGGCGCCGCCACGATCGCGGCTGCCACGCTGCTCGCGCTGGCCTGCTTGGCTGGCAGCAGCTCTGCGCGCGCCGATACGCCCAGCGCAGAGTTACTCAAGCAGCTGCATGATCGCTTGGTGAAGCCGGCCACGTGCGAGCCCAGCTGCGCGCTCGTGCAGCGGCTCGAGCTGGACGTGAGCCCGCGAGGTTTGCAGCTGCGCGTGGAAGCTCATGCCGCCGCG
>JADGRF010000241.1 GCA_017881055.1 Sandaracinaceae bacterium | reverse complement strand
GACGCGCTCGCCGAGAGCCGACGGCTGCTTGCCAAGCTACCAAGCAAAGTCCGGATCGCCGCGCAGAGCCCGTTTTCGGCGAGCGCGATCGTCTATGCGCTCTTGCTCTCCGACGACGCCCAGGTTCGCGCTGTGCAGCGCCAACAGCTCGACCCGCTGGCAGGCTCCGAGCTGCACGTCGAGACGCTGCGCATGCTGACTCACGTGCAGGCACTCTCGCGCGGCGATCGCTTGCCACTGGTCACGCTACTCGCACCCGCGCTGCGCGAGCTGTCGCGCGATCAACGCGCGATCTTCACTCGCACCGTGCGCGCGCTGATCGATGCCGATCAAAACGTGTCGATCTTCGAATACGTGCTCGGCGAAACGCTGCGCACGCGCATGTCCGAGACCGACTCGGCCCAGGAGCGAGCGCGCGTGCGTCACCGCGCGCTCGCCAGCGTACGCCAAGAGCTGGAGCTGCTCGTGTCGCTGCTCGCGCACGCAGGTGACTTCGACGGCACGGGTGCAGCGAGCGCGTTCGCTGCTGCCACCGCTCGACTGCCGGGCCTCACCCTCACGCTGCTGCCTGCCAGCCGCAAGCTGCTCTCCGGCCTCGGCCCCGCGTTGACGGAGCTCGCCTCGCTCGCACCGATGCACGGCGCCACCGTGGTCGACGCCTGCGCCCACGCCGTCTACGCCGACGCCCGCGTCACTGAAGATGAAGCCACCCTGTTGCGCGCCGTGTGCGACGCGCTCGGCAGCCCATTGCCACCGCTCGGCGCGTGAATCGAGCCGAGACGCTCATCCCCGCGAGCTGCTGCGACAGCTGCGCACCAAGTCGCGCGTGCCCTAGTCACCCCCACGCGGTCAACTGCTCCGCAAGGTACTCGTTCAGCAACCGATCCGGTAAACACGGCTCGAACTTGCTGAGCCGCCCTCGAGCGCAAAGCTCCGCCAACCGCACCGCATCTTCGTGATTCGGTCGCTGCTCATCCCGCAGCTCCGCGAGCGCGTTCCGAATCGCCGCCTCGCTCTCACCCGCGTGTTCTTTGAAGCCGATGCTGAAGTTGCTCGACGTGATCTTCTCGCCGAGCTTGGTCTCCAGGACTTTGGCCAACAGGTTGTTGGCCTTTCCGCCGCGGAAGGTCCAGAGGCGATATCCGTTTCCGTCAGGCGCGAGGGTGGTCTCCGAGTCGTGATCGAGGAACTGGTACTCGCTGCGGATCTGCTTCATCTGAGCACGCGCGCGCGCCGACCAGCGACGAGCGCCGGCGACAGCGTGCGGCTCAACGCGTACTCAACGACTTCGGCATCCTTGCTCGCGCAGAGTAGAAGACCAATCGAGGGTCGCTCGTGTGGCTTCTTCACATCACGATCGAGTGCTTCGAGATAGAAGCTGAGCTTGCCTATGTGCTCTGGGTCAAAGCGGCCGGCCTTGAGCTCGATCGCCACCAGCGCGCTGAGTCCACGATGGAAGAACAAGAGGTCGATCGCGAAATCACGTCCGCCGACCTGCACCGGATATTCCGATCCGACGAAGCAGAAGTCTCGACCCATTTCGATGAGAGGCCCAGGAACTCGAGCGCGTACGCGTCCTTGAACACGTTCGTTGCGTCGGGATGGATCTGCTTCAGCGCTGCTGAGATTTTCGGAGGCTCGTGGACGACTCGCTCGAACAGGCGCGCACGGTACTGGCGCTCGAGCTCCCGCTTGCCCCAGCGTTCGCGGATGGCGAGGCGCACGTAGAATTCGCGCTCTTCCGGGAGCTTGCTTTGGCCGAGGATGATGAGGTGATGGGTCCACGGCAATTGTGTCACCAGCGGTGACACTTTCTTGTGGTCCCGTAGAACTGCCGCATCCGAAACAGGTTGCGGCGCGTGAAGCCACGTAGGCCCGGGTAGCGCTGTGCGATCGCTTCCACCAGTTGATCTACGACGCCGTCACCCCACTCTGCACGTTCGATCTTCTGACTGGTGTATGCGCCAAGCTGCCAGTACAGGCCGACGAGCTCAGCGTTCACCGCCTGGTACGCGCGCTGTTTGGCAGCGTCGATACCCCGGACGCATCAACGTCTCGCGTTCGGCGATGCTCTCGCCCGGTGCACGACCGGTCAGCACCAGGTATGCGATGGCACCGAACGAGAACATGTCGCTCGCTTCGCTGGCGTTGTCCGGGCGTTCGAGCACTTCGGGCGCGACGTACACGTCTTCGTTCGCACCGAACCACGTGCCCAGGTGAATCGTGCCCGACGAGGTCGTCTCGGCGTGCTTGGCGAACTGAAAATTGAACAGACGCAGCTCGAGCTTGCGCGTGTCCGGATTCCTGCGCACCAGGACCGACGACGGCGCGAGGCCGCGGTGCAGCACCTTTTTACGATGGCAGTAGGCAAGCGCATCCGCGAGCAGTTGTAGCAACGTGGTGCGGTCGTCGAGCGAGAGCGACCTTCTTGCTGAAGGTCACGAACGCGCGCGCGACGCAGCAGGCGAGCTGTACGACAAGTTTCTGAGCATTGCCGAACCGGCACATTGACGATGTCCATTCATCTCTCTACTCCACAGATCGCAGCGCTCTCCTCGATGAGCGAGATCTTGCAGCACGACCGCTGGGCGTTGATCGGGGCAAGCGCGATCTGCTGCCGATTGCCGATGCAACGGCCGACGATCGATGTCGACTTTGCGGTTGCCGCATCGGGCGACGCTATCTATGGTCGGCTGAGCAGCGCCGGTTGGACTCGCCATCCGAAGAAGCTGCAAACCTGGTTGCGAGATGGCGTCGATCGTCGACATCGTGCCGGCCACGGACGACGACTTGCTGGCCGGCGTTGCTCATCTCGAAGATGACTTCGTGCTCTCGGTGATCGGATTCGATCTGGCGTTCACCGAGACGGACCTCATCTCAGTTCGCGAGGATCTCACCGTACCCGTGCCTCGTCTCGCGGTCCTTGTGCTTCTGAAGATGGTTGCGTGGCTCGACCGCCCGAACGAGCGTGCGAAGGATCTCGAAGATCTTCTTTTCATATGGGACCACGCTCTGGACGCGATGGACGATCGGCGTTGGGACCCGAAGCATCCCGTCTGCGCAGCGGCGCTCGAGTACGACGATCAGAGCGCCTTCTTCGTCGGCTGGGAGCTGGGGCGAGTCGCGAAACTTCAACACCTTCATTGGGCGAAGCGATTCCTAGACGTGCTACGCGACGAAGACTCCGTTCAGTTCGCCCAGCTCGTTCGTGCTGCACCGTATGCTGGTGACGATATCGAGCGTCAGCTGCGATCGCGCTTCACGGCGTTCGAGCGAGGCCTCGAGCTCGGTGCGACACCGACTGTTCGACCGAGAGCAGCTCGAGCGCCGCGCCCCGCGGTGATCTCGTTTGCACCTCGCTTCACTTGGGGCGCATCGGGAGCACTTCAGATGCTCATCCACGACGCCATCGAACATCGACGCGTAATCAGGTTCGAGTACAACGGATTGCCAAGAATTGCCGCCCCACATGTGCTCGGCATCAAGGATGGCCGTCTGCAGATCCTGACGTGGCAGATCGGCGGCGCGTCCTCATCAGGCGCTCTTCCGAATTGGAGGCGCTTCTTCGTCGATGAGCTGTCCAATCTCGCGATGACCGACGAGAGCTTCGCGGGCCCGCGACTTTCACGCGGCAAGCACAGCGCCTTCGATCGCCACATTGCGGTCGTCCGCGCCTTCTAACCAGACAACTCCACCGCCCCAACCGCAAGCAACAAATCGCGTCGCATGACGGGCGAGGCGCGAGCAAAACGCCGCCGGCCGCGAGGAGCGCGCGCAGCGTGCTTCCTGCACGTGAGCACGCACCGCAGCGGCCGGTGGCGTTTGGCGAAGTGCATCGGCCGTTAGGCGATGCGATTTGTGGACCCGACCGGGATCGAACCGGTGACCTCTGCATTGCGAACGCAGCGCTCTCCCAGCTGAGCTACGAGCCCGAACACGAATCCTGGGCAGACAAGGCGCGTACTATACACAGGCGAACTTTCGAGGCAAGCGTCCGATTGCAGCGAGTGGCGCGCACGGCCGATCGAGCGCCGGATCGAACGACGGGGCGAGCCTTTCTTTACAGGTCGCGGGCGGCGTGCGAAGCGAAGCGTCTCGCCCGAAACGAGGTGCACGATGACTTTCGAGGGACTCGACTTCTACGCCCTGGACGATGAGCTGCGCGAGGACGAGCGGCTGGTCCGCGACAACGTCCGGCGCTTCGTCGAAGCCGAGGTCATGCCGATCATCAGCCGGCACTACCAAGACGGCACGTTCCCCATGCACCTGATACCCAAGTTTGCGGAGATGGGCATGCTCGGGGCCAACATCAAGGGCTACGGCTGCGCGGGCCTCGGCGAGGTGGCCTACGGCCTGATCATGCAGGAGCTGGAGCGCGGCGATTCGGGCGTGCGCTCGTTCTGCTCCGTGCAGGGATCACTCTGCATGCATCCGATCTACGCGTTCGGCTCCGAAGACCAGAAGCAGAAGTGGCTGCCCAAGATGGCGAAGGGCGAGGTGATCGGCTGCTTCGGTCTGACCGAGCCCGACTTCGGCAGCAACCCCTCGGGCATGATTACGAAGGCCGAGCGCCTGCCGGGCGGCGGGTTTCGCATCAACGGTCGCAAGCGCTGGATCACGAATGGCAACATCGCGCAGCTGGCGATCATCTGGGCCAAGCTCGACGGAGTGATCCGCGGCTTTCTGGTACCGACCAGTACCAAAGGCTTCACGGCGCAGAAGATCGAGGACAAGTTCTCGCTGCGGGCCAGTGTCACGAGCGAGCTGATCCTGGAAGATGTCGAGGTCGGCGAGGACGCGATCCTGCCGAACGTCCAGGGCCTGAAGGGGCCGCTGTCGTGCTTGACGCAGGCGCGTTCCGGTATCGCGTTTGGCGTGATCGGTGCGGCCATGTCCTGCTACGAGACCGCGCTCGACTACGCGAAGAACCGTGTGCAGTTCAGTCGGCCAATCGCCGGCTATCAGCTGGTGCAGCAGAAGCTGGTGCACATGGTCAACGAGATCACGAAAGCTCAGCTGATGGCGCTGCGGCTGATGCGCCTGAAAGAGCAGAAGAAGATGACACCCGTGCAAGTGTCGCTCGCCAAGCGCAACAACGTGTTCCATGCGCTCGAGATCGCGCGCATGGCGCGAGAGATCCTGGGCGGCAACGGGATCATGTTCGAGTACCCGATCGCCCGGCACATGCTGAACCTCGAGACGGTCTATACGTACGAGGGCACGCACGACATCCATACGCTGATCATCGGCCAGCACATCACGGGGATCGCCGCGTTCGAATAGACGTAGTGCATCCGTAATTAAAACGTACTCTTGATCGATTACACGCGGACCGAGAGCAGCAGGTCCGGGATCCCTGTTGATTCCGTCACGGCCGCGAGCGCGTCGTCGTCGTCTGCCGCGCGCGGGAAGACAAAGACGGGCACCCCGAGACGAGCGGAGAGGATCGACGCGTTGGTGGCGGGGCTGGTATCGGAGGCCGCTGCGAAATGGCGGGTGAGGATCAGCGCGAGCACAGGCAATCGACGAAGCACCGCGGATTCGTAGGCGGAGAGAACCTGCGAGAGAACACCCAGACGATCGGGCGCGACGAGCACCAGCGGGAACCCGAGCTGTTGGGCAAGCTCGGCCATGCTGTGGGTTGCATCGAGCGGGACGAGCAGCCCTCCGGCGCCTTCGACGAGCGTGAAGTCTGCTGACTCGGCGAGCTCGAGGGTCCTCTTCGCGATGGCCGCGAGATCCGGGGCGCTCGTGGCGTGCGCAAGCGTGGCCGCGAACGGCGCCAGCGGCGGAGCCACTCGGTAGAACGCTGGATCACGCGCCAGCGCGGGACGGCCACAGGCCCGGGCCAGCGCGAGCGCATCCGCGGGCTCGGGCGTGCAACCGGTCTCGATCGGCTTGAGGCCGACCACCCGCATGCCTCGCTGCTGGAGGGCCCGAACGACGCCACGTGAAACGAAGGTCTTGCCGACGGAGGTATCGGTGCCCGTCACGAACACGCCTCGGCTCCGAGTCATCGGGCTTGCTCTCGCGCCGCGCGAAAGGCCGCGAGCGCGGCGTCCACGTGCTCGTCGGAGTGCGTTGCCATCGGCGTGATGCGTAGTCGACTCGTACCGGCGGGGACGGTTGGCGGCCGGATGCCGTGCGCAAAGACACCGAGATCCAGGAGGCGCGCGGAGAGGATCATGGTGGCATCGGGGGCGCCGATGATCACCGGCAGCACCGGGGTCTCGCCGTCGAGGACTCGGTAGTCGAGCGCTCGCAGCTCCCGGCGCAGGCGCTCACTGTGGCGCAATACGGTCGCGCGTCGGTCGTCTGCGTGCTCGACGAGGTCGGCAGCCGCCAGAGCAGCGGCGGCGAGACTCGGTGAAGGCGCGGTCGAGAAGATGTACGAGCGGGCGCGATTCTCGATCAGCCGCACGGTGTCGTCGGGGCCGGCCACGAATGCGCCCGCGGTGCCGAAGGCCTTGCCGAGCGTGCCAATCAGCAGATCGGGGATGATTCCGTCTCGCGCGGCCAGGCCGCGACCCGAAGGACCCAGCACACCCAGGGCGTGAGCCTCGTCGACCACCAGCCCGCAGCCGAAGCGATCGGCGAGCTGGCGCAACACGACCAGCGGGGCCAGGTCGCCGTCCATCGAGAAGACGCTCTCGGTGAGGATCAGGGCCGGCACGCCGGCACGGCGTTGGCGAACCAGGAGCTGCTCGAGGTGCCCGGGATCACGGTGGCGATACACGTGAACCTGGGCTCGGCTCAACCGGCAACCGTCGATCAGACTGGCGTGGTTGAGCTCGTCACTAAAGATCTGGGCGTCCGGGCCGGTAATGGCCTGAACCGCGCCGGTGTTCGCGGCGTAGCCGGTGCTGAAAAGAAGAGCCCGCGGTTGTTGGACGAAGCGCGCGAGGCGGGCTTCGGCTACGCGGTGGAGGTCCATCGTGCCCGAGATGTGCCGAGATGCCGCCGCGCCGTAGCCCAGATGACCGAGCGCCACCTGGGCCGCTGCTGCAATGGCAGGGTGGTCGGCGAGCCCAAGGTAGTTGTTCGAGCACAGGCAGATCGCCGTTCGGCCATCGACCGTGATGACGGGGCCCTGGGGGCCGGTCACGGTGCGCGGGCGGCGGAGCAGGCCGGCTGCAACGTGACGAGCAAGGCTGTCCTGGATGTGATCAAGAAAGCGCACGATCAGATCCTCGGGCCGGTGCTTTCACGTGAAACAACTGTTGCCATACATAACTTGTCATGGCGTGACCGTTTCACGTGAAACGTCAGAGGAGCGAGCATTCCGGTTGCACTGAGAGCGTACGGGATGGCTACAGCTTGATGCTGGCTCGCACGTCCTCGCCATACTTCTGATCGAGGGCGGTGACCAGCTTCTCAATCTCTTCGTCGTCCGCGTCAGGGACACGGATCAGCAAGGTCACGATCAGGTCGCCGACCTTGTGGCCGCTCTTCACGCCCTTCCCGCGCAGCCGCAGCTTGGTTCCGCTCTTCGCGCGCTTGGGTACGGCAAGGCTCACTTCGCCTTCCAGCGTGGGAACGGCGACCTTGGCGCCGCGATAGGCCTCACCCACCGTGATGGGAAGATTGAGCAGCAAGTCGTCCTCGTCCCGCTTCAACAGAGGGTGCTCCTCGACGTGGATCTTCACGATCAAGTCGCCGCCCTCGACGCCTTGCTCGCGCAGCCGAATCTGCCCGCCGTCCTTGACACCTGCCGGGATCCGCACGCGCAACTCCCTGGACTCGCCGCTCGGCATCGACAGAGACAGGGCGCGCTCACCACCGCGGAGAGCGTCGAGGAAGCTCAGGGTCAGCTCGGAAAAGAGTTCGGCCTTGGGCGGCGACGCTGGGTTGTGACGGCGCCGACGCGCGCCGCGCAAGATGTCCTCGACGGAGCCTGCGCCGCGGAAGTCTTCGAAACCGCCGAAACCGCCGGGCCAGGATGCACCGCGCGCCCCGAATAGATCTTCGAGGTTTGGCCCCTGACCGCCGCTGCTGCTCCGATTTTGCGCGTTGCGATACTGTCGATACGTATCAGGATTGAACCCATCCTTCAGCCCTACTTCACCGAATTCGTCATACAAATCGCGCTTCTTCTTGTGCAGAAGCACGTCGCTGGCCTGGCTGATGTCCTTGAATCGGTCCTCGGCCGCCTTGTTGCCAGGATTGCGGTCGGGGTGATGCTTGCGGGCCAGCTCCCGGTACGCCTTCCGAATCTCGGTCTCGGAGGCCGTCCTCGCTACGCCCAACATCTTATAGAAATCGCGGTCTGCCATCCGATGCTCGCATGCTCTGCCACGCGCGACGCTGCGCAGCTGCTCAGCCTACGCAGGCACGCCCCGGAAGTTAAGCACCCGTGGCCGATCTGCAGCGAGCTTGCTGCGAAAACCCTCGCCGTGTTAGTCGCCCCACGTGAACCCGGCGAACCTCCTGGCGCCTTTCCGCAGCGCGCCACCCGGCGCCCCGCTCCGAGCAGATCGAGCGCATGCCTGAACAGCCCGCCGCCCGTAGCAACCTCGCGCTGCGCCTGCTCACGGCAGGGGCAACCGTCCCGCTGATTCTGTACACGCTCTTTCTCGGTCCGCACTGGAGCTTCCCCGCGCTCACCGCGTTCGTTGCAACCCTGGGGGCGTACGAGCTGTTCTTGATGGTGGCACCCGGGCACAAGATCGTGCAGCTCTGGGGCACGCTGGCGTCGCTCGGCGTGTACACGACGCTGCTCGTCGGCATCTCGCCCGTGCTGCAGACCGCGATGCTGATCAGCCTGGTCTGTGGCGCGATGCTGATCAGCCTGTTTGCGGTGGGGCCAGTCGATGCCGGGGCGTCGTCGCGCATGGCGTGGTCGATCGCGGGCCCCCTCTACCTGGGTGGTCTGTTCGGCGTGATCGCACTGCTCTTCCAGCAACCTCACGGTGGCGAGTGGGTGATCCTCGCGATGCTGTGCGGCTTCTGGAGCGACACGGGCGGCTACTTCGTCGGTCGCGCCTACGGCAAGCACAAGCTCTATCCGTCAGTATCACCGAAGAAGACGGTCGAAGGCTCGATCGGTGGTGCAGCGGCTGCGTTGCTGGGCGGCTTGATCGCGCACTTCTGGTTTCTGCCGAGCTTGCCCCTGCTGGACACGATCCTTCTGTCGGTGGTCGCGGCGTTCGCGGGCCAAGCCGGCGATCTTTGCGAGTCCGTGATCAAGCGCAGCCAAGGCGTGAAGGACAGCGGCACGATCCTGCCCGGTCACGGCGGCATTCTGGACCGTGTGGACGCCCTGCTCTTTTCCACCGCCGTGGTCTGGGGCTACGTGATCGTGTTCCGCCACTGACCCGTGGCTTGCGAACAGCCGCGCGGCGAAGGCACACGCACAGCTCGCGCTTCAACTCTCGCGACTCACCACTCCGCCGCAACGCAGACACGTGGGCTCGATCCGAGCCACCGCGTTCATCGCGCCGACGCCCGAGATGAACACCAGCGCCGACGGCACCATCACGAACATATCGGCGTACATGAACGGCGAGAGCAGGAGCAAAAGGCCGATGATCCCATAGAAGACGCGCTTCATGGGACGCCAGCCGGGCCATGGCCACGTGGCTTCGACCACGGCCGCGCAGCGCACGCAGTAGCCCGGCGCGCGAACCGAGAACGGTCCGGACATGCCCGACAGGCCTGACACTTTCGAGGACACGCCGCTTCTGTGGTCTCAAACGGCTGTTTTGTAAAGGGCGCGCCGGGAAATTCCCGTCGTTCCCGGAGCTGGCGCTGTCTCGTACTCGGGTCCCGCTACGTCGATGTGGATGGCAGGCGCGTGCACTATCGCATCGAGGGTGAAGGACCGACGGTGCTGCTTCTTCATGGCGTTCTGGCGCAGCTGCAAACCTGGGATGGCTGGGTGGAACGCCCGCGCAAACACTGTCCGCCTGTTGCGCATCGACGTTCCGGGCTTTGGTCTCACGGGCCCGTTGGTCCACGGCAGTTACGCCCCCTTACGCCGTCGAGTTCGCCGAGATGATGCGCTCCGCGACCCTGTGCCAATCATTCGTACGATCTCCGACGCTGGCTGACGAAGACCATCGTGGATCGCTATCACGAGCTGTTGCTGCGCGAAGGCAATCGGAGCGATGGTCGATGTGTTCAGCAAGGCGGGCGAATACTTCGCCGAAGGCATGAGCACGGCCTCGAAGTGAAGATCTATCCCAGCGCGGGCCACGTTCCGATGGAAGAGCTACCGGATGAGACTTCGGCCGACGCTCACGCGTTCTTGTCGCGCTGACCGGGAGCGGCCGGTACGTGGATCTGTATAGGCCTTCGATCAAGAACCTTGGACCGGAATACAAGATATCCACGCAAGCAGCTCGGCACTGATGCAGGGCCTATACGCCTCGTCGGTACGGTGACCGGGGCCGCATAAAGGCCGCATTACGTGTTGCTTTAGCTTGACCTTGCCGTCGAGTTGGGGCTGGATTCGCGCATGCCAAAGAAAGCCGCCCCCAAAGCCAAATCGACACTCACGAAATCGGACCTGATCCGCAGCATGCCCAGTGCGCCCGCCGCCGCTATCATTGCGAAGGCCAAGACGCATGGCATGACGCTCACCGCGAACCACGTGTACGCGGTACGCGCGATCGACAAGCGTCGCTCTGCCAACAAGAAAGCGGCTCCTGCCGCTGCGCCGAAGGCTGTTGCTGCTGCACCGGCAGCCGCTCCTGCCAAGACGCAGGCACGTCGCGGTCGTCCGCCGAAGTCGGCCGCGAGGCCGGCCGGCACGACCCATGAAGCCAATTTCATGGCGATCGTGCTCGACATCGGCTTGGCGAAGGCCGAGTCGCTCCTGCACCGCGTGCGCGAACGTGTCCAGGATCTCTGATTCGATTCGTGAGCAACACGAGGCGCGAGCAGCTTTGGGGCAGTAGCTGCTTGCGCCTTGTTCTTCAGTGGGCCTACCCGCGGCATACCCGCGGCATACCCGCGAAGCAGCCTGGCACTGTGTCGCCGTTCGCGAACAGGTCTTGATCGCGCCCTGTGCGGCGGTCGTGAGCATGACCGTCGTCCATCGTGATGGTCGCGATCGACTCGCTCAGCTCGTAGGAAAGGATCTGCGATGTGGTCATGTCCGGGTCTCCTTCGTGCGTTTGCTTGGCGGCGGGGTGCGGAGCGTGCTGCGCAAGGCAGCGAGTGAGGCGTTGGCGATCGTCTGCGAAACTTCGCGAGGGGGCCTCGTGGCATTGCCGCGGATCCACTGGCGGCAATACTCCTGGGCGGG
>JADGRF010000240.1 GCA_017881055.1 Sandaracinaceae bacterium | reverse complement strand
GATAGTCGAAGTATCCAAGGTCGACGAGCAGCAGCTTGCCGCGCACCCAGGGTCCGAGCTGAAAGGCGCGGCGATCAGAGCTTCGTTCAGCGGTGAGCTTCACGGTCTGTTTACCCACGCCGGTCACAGCAAACACGACATGCGCTTTGAGCGCGGCGCCGCCTTGGTTGGTGCGAGTGCCGGGGAACGCGTTGCAGAGCAGATGATGCAACCGGATGACGTCCGAAGAGATCCCATCGTGAAACGCGCGCCAGAACTGACGCGCTGTTTCGTCAGCGCACGCAGCGGACCATGAACTGGCAAGTCTGCGGCAGGCGGGCCGTGGCTCCCGAGCCGAAGTCGACCGTCCATGCGAAGCCAGCTGCGCCAGAAAACGCAGCGGGCGTCGCGGACCAGGTCGGGCTGGCTACGGTGTCCGGGAACGCGGTCGGGTCGATCGGCCACAGAACGACAGTCGGATCCACGAGACACCGCAGCTCGGAGATCGTCGGCAAGCGCCAGCCGCCTCCTGCAACCGCGAGACCACCACAGTAAGTCTTGGCGTCCGGCCAGGCGCGCGCGGTGGTGTCGGTCGCCCGCTGCCACGTGAGCCGGGTCCGTGTGTCGTAGACGGTGCCAGCCGCGGGGAAGGTGTAACGACTTGCGGGGGCATCGGCGACGCCGACCGCGCCCGCGTGCTCGACGGCCTGAGCACCGCCGGAGTCCAAAGCACGGGCGAGCTTGCAAACATCGTGAAGAAGCTCAACGACCGCTGGTTCATCATGCGCGACGCACACGCCAAACATGGCCCGGTGCTGCTGCAGCCGCGCTGGACGATGACCTTCATGCGCGGGCCGATGACGCGGGTGGAGATTCGGCGGGCGAGAGGGGTGTAGCCAAGTAACCGTCCGAGCAGGGCCGAGCTATTCAGCGCCGAAAACGACATGCTCACGCCGACGCTCGAGATCAAGCGTCGCAACGTAATGAAGAAGTACGGCGACGCGCTGGACGCGCTTTACTGAATCCACGTTCTCCGGTCGCTAAGCTTGCCATTTTCTGTGTTTTTGGATATCTTAGTATCCACAATGTCCCGCACTGCTCGACCTGCGCTGCCTTCGGTCGTTCGTTCGCTCGCCGAGCTCGGGGAAAACCTCCGGCTTGCGCGGCTGCGCAGGAAGCTGACGGCCTCGCTCGTCGCTGAGCGCGCCGGCATGACGCGGCCCACGCTGCGCGCGATCGAGCGTGGGGATCCAGGCGTGACGCTCGGCTCGTACGCAAATGTGCTGCACTGCCTCGGACTCGAGCGTGATCTGGCAAACGTCGCGCGTGAAGATGTCTTGGGTCGCAAGTTGCAGGATGCGGAGCTGACGCCCGCCCCCGCTCCGGCCCGCAGGAAGGCTCGGGCACGCGATGACGGCTGAGCGGCGCAGCGTCGAGGTTTTCGCAGACTGGGCGGGCCTCGGTGGCCCGATGCGAATGGGCGTGCTGCGCGCAACACCTTCGCGCGGCAAGGAGATCTTCTCCTTCGAGTACGAGCGCGCATGGCTCGCGTCCAAGCATGCGCTCGAGCTCGACCCAGCGCTGCGCTTGCATGTGGGACCACAGTACGCAGCCGTGGGTCGCGAGAACTTCGGCGTCTTCCTCGATTCATCACCCGATCGCTGGGGGCGTGTGCTCCTGCAGCGTCGCGAAGCGTTGCTCGCGCGCGCAGAGAAACGCCGTGAACGCACGCTGCGCGAGCTCGACTACCTGCTCGGTGTCTACGATGGACATCGACTGGGCGCGCTGCGCTTCCGCGTCGATGGTGGTCCTTTTCTCGACGACAACGCGGCGCTGGCCTCGCCGCCCTGGGCATCGCTTCGCGAGCTAGAGCAAGCGAGCCTGCATCTCGAACGCGACGGTGCCGAGCACGACCCCGCGCACGGGAAATGGTTGCGCATGCTGATCGCGCCGGGCCGCTCGCTCGGTGGTGCAAGACCCAAGGCGAGCGTGCTCGATGAAGAACAGCGGCTATGGATCGCAAAATTCCCGAGCGCGCGCGATACCGACGACATCGGTGCATGGGAGAGCGTCGTGCACGCGCTCGCCATGAGCGCTGGTGTCGTGGTTGCGGACGCGCGGTGTCAGCGCTTCGGCAAGAGGCATCACACCTTTCTCACGCGACGCTTCGACCGTGGCGCGGCTGGCGAACGCCTTCATTTTGCCTCTGCGATGACGATGCTGGAGCGTAGCGATGGCGAAGACGGCGCGTCGTATCTGGACCTCGCCAGCGCGCTCATCCAACGAGGCGCGCACCCCACCCGTGATCTCGAGCAGCTGTGGCGGCGCATCGTCTTCTTCGTGTGCGTCTCCAACGTCGACGACCATCTACGCAACCACGGCTTCGTTCGTGAGAACAATGGTTGGTCTCTAGCGCCGGCGTACGACATGAATCCGGTCGCGCACGGCAACGGCCTCACCCTCAACATATCGGAGACCGACAACGCACAAGATCTCTCGCTCGTGCTCGACGTAGCGGAACACTTTCGCGTGAAACCGAAACGCGCCAAGCAGATCATCGGCGAGGTGCGCAGCGCTACGCAAACCTGGCGCAAGGAAGCCAAGCGCATGGAGCTGTCGAAAGCCGAGCAAGATCGAATGGCATCGGCATTTCGCATCGGAGCTGGCGAAGAGCCGCTATCTGCTGCCCGCGCGGCTCGCGGCAAGCTCGCTCTGCGCTCTGGCTAGCTCCGTGCACAGCGCTTCCAGATTCGCGGCGACCCCGTGACGATCTTTTTCGCGCCCGGCGCTCTCGAGGTGGCCGCCGATCGCGGACATTCTCGGGAAGCCGTAGCAGCCGCCAGAGCCTTTGAGGTTGTGGCCGATGCGGCGGCGCGCAAGCGAATCCTGCGCCACCTCGGCAAGCACGGTCTGCTCGACGACGACGGCACCACCGACCCGCTCAGCGAGCAAGCCCCGCTGTTCGCGACCTGCTACGCCACCTCGATAGCGCAGCGCCAAACGCTCGGCCCGCAGCCCGGCACGCCGTTCACCCGCATCGGCCGCGATCCCAGTGCCAAGTGGAAAGAGCGTGCTGGGGTGCTGCAAGCGCACCTCGGCGGCTTCGATTTGCATGCCAAGGTTCCTACGCGGCTCGTCCTGCACTAACCTCGCCCGCCAGGAGTTGCCCACTCATGACTTCGTCGTTTCCTTGTTCGCGCCTGGTCGGCTTGTTCGCCTTGCTAACAGGTGGTTGTAGTGCTGCAACCGGCCAGGTGAGCGACGCCGGAACGGACGGGGAGCAAGACGCCATGGCGTCCCACGCCGCGAGCTGCACGGTCAGATCGGACGCGGTGGGCAACCCGTACGAGCGTGTATAACACCATCTCGGTTGGTGTGGTTGCTCCCGTCACCGACACGACGGCTCAGCAGTACTTCTTCGATCGCAACAGCGCGCTCCGTTCGCTGTCAGCGGACGGCAAGATCCTCGGGTGCCAAACGGTGCCGTGACGCTCGGCGCGTGAGAAGCAACGGTCAGCCACGCCGAGCCGAGACTACCGGTAGCCTCCGAACGGTCAGCCGCATCGATCCAAGGCTACCGGTAGCCGGCCGGTGGTCACCCGTACCAGTTTCACAGCTGTTCGAGGCCCTGCAGCGGCAGAGAACGGGCGCGCAGGGCCACAAGAACAACTTCGTGGTTCCGCCGTTTGTAGACTCGCCGGGGCCAATACGCCCTTCGAGTTTCCTACGCGCAGCGGCACGGTTCGGCGGGCGGCGGAGCGCTCATCGGTCCGGCAGCGGCCTCACACATCCAAACCCGCACCGTTCACGCGCAGCCACTCTTTGCGCTCGCGGTACTGCGGCATGACCTTGTCGACCTCGTTCCAGAACGCGTCGCTGTGATCGGCGTGGTGGAAGTGGCAAAGCTCGTGGACCACGACGTAGTCGATGATGGTCTGCGGCGCCATCATGCACTTCCAGTGAAACGCGATGTCGCCCGACGGCGAGCACGAGGCCCAGCGGTTTCCGAGATCGCGAACGTCGATCGACGTGGCCGTCACGCCGACCTTCGGCGCGTAGTAGCCGACGCGGGCAGCGAGCCGAGCGCGGCCGTGCGTGACGTAGAAATCGCGGAACGCAAGCTTGGCGGCAGCGATGTCGCCGTGCTCGACCAGCTCGCGACGCAGCGAGAAGCGGCCGTTCTTGAGTTGAAGCGGCTCGTCCTGCTCGGCTACCAGCAGCAGCCGGTGCGCACGCCCCAGGTACAAGAACCCTTCGCCGTTCTTGTACTCGCGCAGCACGCGCGTGGCGTTCAAGTCGCGCCACTC
>JADGRF010000239.1 GCA_017881055.1 Sandaracinaceae bacterium | reverse complement strand
GGTGAGCGACACCGGCATCGGAATCCCACCGGACAAGCTGGAAGCGGTTTTCGAGCGCTTCCTGCAAGTCACCAAGCACGATCGACGCGGCCTCGGACTCGGGCTCGACATCTCCAAATGCATCGTGCTGGGGCACGGTGGCAGGATTTGGGCGGAGAGCAAGCTCGGCGAAGGCAGCACGTTCTACTTCACCGTCCCGCTGAGAGCGCCGGCGCCCTGATCCGACGCGCCACGCGCTTCCTCTTTGGCCTGCGCAGCACGAAATCTGTCCCATGCTGCGCTTTTCGGCGTTCCCCGAAGCGGCGGACGATGTGCGACACGCACACGCTCTGGCCGTTCGGAGATCTCATGCGCTTGCCAGCCTGCTTCGTGTCCGCTGCACGCTCCACCGCCATCCTCTCGGTCACGCTGCTTCTTGCAGCGTGCTCATCGTCCGACGCGAGCTCGCTCGCTGCCCAAGATGGCGTCACGGAACGCCGTCGTGTTGTTGCGGCTCGGATACGGCTGCTCCGGAACGGCCACACCGAGATGCGCGCAGAGCGGCTCCCAACCATCGCCAAGGTTGTGGACGAGCAAGCGTTCAGCGGGCACGGTGGCCTTCACTGCGTTCACGTTGGCTTCGTAGCACTCGATGGCGTACGCACGATCCTGCGGCTTGCCGCCGAAGACTTTATCCCGGATCAGCGCGAGCCCGAGTGACTCCGGATCGAAGCTGGCGCTTTGGATGCCGGCCAAGATCGTCTGCTCGAAGCTCGCCCACCAACTCTCCGGCGTGCGGTACGTCAGAATGACTTTTGCCTTGGGATAGGCCTCGATCAGCTCTCGCCAGTAATAGGCCGAGGGCCAATCCATGCATGACTGATAGCCCGCGAAGAGTTGATCCCAGGCCGGCGTCGCGCCCTTCACGAGCGCGCGCCACAGCCGCTTCTGCTCTTCGTGCGCGTTGACCTCGAGCATGTGGTGGCACGGGCCAAGACCCAGCATGCCGAGCGCCTCACGCATCGAGTCGGTGCCCGTGCGCCCGAAGCCCGTTCCAATCACCTTGATCGTCATGGGCACAAGGCTACACGAAACTCCGTCGGCGCGGACCCGACCGCGTATCCTCGGAACCATGACTGCGTCTCCAGCTTCGGCACGGCCGGCGTTCGCTTCCGAGCCCGACCTGCTGGCCAACGCAGCACGCGGCGTGACGCCTGACGAGTTAGTTCGGTGCCGCGGCCTTGCGTCGCTCGGCTTTCAATGCGGCTTTGTCGGCTGCGGCCGCGGCGGCGGCAGCTCGGCGGCCTTCTTCGAGCTGCTGGGTCTGATCGGCGAGCTGCTTTACGAGCGCTTTGACCTGGTTGCGGGCGGCGTCGCGCTCGTGGGTGCGCTTGTCGAGCTCCGCCTTGGTCTTGTCGCGCTCCTTCGTCAGCTGCTGCAGCTCCGTCGTCTTCGCAGCCACGTCGGCGCTCTGCGCTGCGAGCGCGGCTTTCAGCGAGGCCAGGGCCTGCTGCGCGTCTTGCACCGCCTTGGCTTGCTTCGCCAGATCGCTCTGCGCGCGATCACGTTCCTTGGTGCGTTGCGCCAGGTCTTGCGTCTTTGCTTGCAGATCGCCGCGCGCCTGCGCGAGCTCACGGGTGCGGTCCGCGGCCTCTTGGGTCTTCTGGTCGAGGGCGCTCTTGGTCCCTTGCAAGACCTGCGTCTGCGCCGCGAGATCACTCTTCGTCTGATCACGCTCACGCGTGCGCGCCTTGAGATCACTGCGTACGCGATCTCGGTCGGCGCTGGTGACGTCGAGCGTCTTCTTGATCTGATCGCGTTGCGACTGGAACTCTTGTGCGAGCTGTAGCTTCTCGTCGAGCTGATCCTTGCTCTCGGCTTTGAGCTTCACGAAGCGCTCGTTGGCCGCTTGGCTCTGCTTCTCGCCTTCCTGCTTCTGCTCCACGAGCTCCTTGGTCGTGGTCTTGAGCTGCAGCGCGAGCACCGTCGCGATCAAGCCGAGCACGAACACGACGGGCACCACGCGCATGAGTAAACGTTTGCGCTCGGCGCGCCGCTCTTCCGGCGCCGTGAGCGCCGCGAGCTGCAGCGCGAACTCCGCGGCGCTCGGTCGCTCGGAAGGATCGAGGCTCAACCAGCGCTCGAACAACGGCTTCAAGTAGCGCAAGTCCTTGCGCGTGGGCGGGCTGATCGGCACGGTCGAGCGTTGATGCAAGAAGGCGGGCAACGACTCGCCGAGCTCCGGCATGGTGCCCGGCTCGAGCACGTTGCGCAGCGAAAGCGCCAGCGCAAACACGTCGGCGGCGGTGCCTACGGGCGTGCCACCACCGTTCAAGATCGACTGCGCGGTCTCCGGTGACGCGTAGTCGGGCGTGAGCGCGGTCGGTCGCTCGCCGCGCTTGGCGGCGATGCCGAGGTCGAGCAGCACCGGAAAGCCCGCGTCGAAGCCTTCGATGTCCGCGAGGAAGATGTTGTCGGGCTTGATGTCGTAGTGACAGATGCCGGCGTCGTGCATCGCTTGCAAGCCGTACGCGCAGCGCTCGAACACGCGCCGTGCATCCGCGCGATCGAGCGGCGCAGCCGAAGAAAGCGTCTTGCCGCGATACCACGGCATCGCGAAGAACAAGCGCCCTTCGTGCCAGCCGTAATCTTTGAACTGCACGACCGACGGGTGACTCACGGACGCGATCAGCGTCAGCTCGCGCAGCGCCGTCTCACGAGCCTCGGGGCTCTCGGCCTGCGCGTTGAGCAACTTCACCGCCACTTCGTGGTTGGGGATCTCGCGGTGCGTCGCGCGGTACACGCCGGCAAAGCCACCTTGTCCCGCCAACGACTTGACCACGTAGCGACCACCGATCACGTCGCCGGCAACGAGCGGCTGCGTCGGATCGCGTCGGCGTGCCGGGTGCTCGCCGCTCACTGCGCCACCGGCCGAGGCCTGTACCGTGGCTCCGAGCGTCGCGGGCGTCGACACGTGGTCCGGCTCGCCTGACGGCGAAGGATCTGCCTGCATTTCAGGCGCGGGCGTGACCGCCGCTGCGCCGCCGATGCCTTGCTGCGTGGCGTCCGCTGCTGCCGGCGGCCGCCACACGAGCATGGTCTTCTTGTGTTCGGGCTCAGTCATCGGCCGCAGAGCCGTAGCGTAGGCGGCGAAACCACGCGCGCCAAGCCTGTAGCCGCAGCTTTGAGCCAAGCCCTCGGCAACGCCGACTTGGTGGTTACGTCAGGAGCAAATGAACGTGGCGCAAGGTCGCATCGTACTGCCGGCTGAAGACACCGCGGACGTCCTCGCCGGGTCTTCCGTGCTGGGCGGCCTGTCCGCTGCCGAGCGCCGCGCTCTGTGCGCGCTCCTTGAGACTCAGCGCTTTCCGGCTGGGCAGCTCGTCGTAGCGCAGGGCGCCGACGACCGCAGCATGCACTTCTGTCTCGCGGGGCGCGCCTCGGTAACGCGCAGCGGGGTGGAGGTGCAGCAGCTAGGTCCGGGCGATCACTTCGGTGAGCTGGCGCTGGTCTCGGGCACGCCGCGCGCGGCCAGCGTACGTGCAGCGACCGAGCTGGAGCTCGCCACGCTCACGCACGAGCACTATCTCACGCTGCACGAAAGCAACCCGATCGTGGGGCGCAAGCTGCTCGAAGGCATCACGCGCAGCGTGGCGAGTCGCTTGACCGACGTGACCGATGGTATGCGTACGCTGCTGCGCGAGCACGCGCTGCCGCGCCGCACCGTGCTCCGCGTGACGATCGACGGTCAGCTGCATCGGGTGCACCCCGGAACGGCGGTCGGCACGCTCCTGCCCGAGCACGTGGCTGGCAAGGTCGTGGTCGCGGGGCTGGTGAACCGCACACCCGTCTCGCTCGCGAGCCCGATCGCGTCGAGCTGCACGCTCTTGCCGCTCACGACGGACCACTGGGAAGGCCAGCGCGTGTATCGCACGAGCCTCGGGCTACTCTTGCTCGAGGCCGCGCATCGCCTCTTGCCGCACGCCAAAGTACACCTCGGTAGCTCTTTGGGTTTCGCCCAGCGCGTTCACGTCGCAGCGCTAGACGACCTCGATCACTTCGCGCGCGAGCTCGAGCCCGAGATGCGCCGCCTCGTGCAAGACGACGCGCAGCTCGCCGAAGAGCTCTGGAACGTCGAAGAAGCCAGCGAGCTGTTTCGCCAGCGCGGCGAGACCGACGTGGTCGAGCTGCTCGCCACCTGGCGCCAACCTGCGGTGCCGCTCGTGAGCTACGGCGAGGTCTATGTGCTCGACCTGCAAGCGCTCGTGTCGCAGGCCCGCAGGCTGCGAGACTTCGGCATCGAGCGAGACGACGGCAGTCTGCTCTTGCTCTACGGAGCGGAAGCCACGTCGCGCCCGGCGCCGCGCACCAGCCTCGTGCCCGCGCCGGATGCCCCGGACGCTCACGCCCACTCGGTCGGCGAAGCGCGCGAGGTCACGCGCCAGACGCGCGCGATGACGCTCGATCAGGAGCGCTTCCTGCGCGCGCTGGCGGTGACCAGCGTCGGCGCATTCAATCGAACCTGCGTCGATGGCAAGGTCACGGAGCTCGTGCGCGTGCATGAAGGCTTCCACGAAAAAGCCATCGGTCAGATCGCCGATACCATCGCCGCACACCGCGACACGCTGCGCATCGTCTGCGTCGCGGGACCGAGCTCGTCCGGCAAGACCACGTTCATTCGCCGCTTGCGTGTGCAGCTGCAGGTGAACGGCATCGTACCTTTGGGCCTATCGCTCGACGATTATTACTTGGACCGAGAGCGCACGCCTCGCGATGAGCACGGCGAGTACGACTTCGAGGCCCTCGAAGCGCTCGACCTGCCGCTGCTCGCGCGTCACCTCGAAACGCTGCTGGTCGGCTCCGCGCTGCGCGCCGCGCGCTACGACTTCACGACGGGCAAGAGCTTGCCCAAGGGCGGTGCGGAGCTGCAGCTCGGCAGTGATCACATCCTGATGCTGGAGGGCATCCACGGCCTCAACCCGGCGATCGTGCAAGGCGTGCCGCCCGAGCGCGTGTTTCGCATCTTCATTTGCCCGCTGTCGCAGCTGCCGTTCGATGCGCTCAGTCGCGGTCACGCGTCCGACGTGCGCCTGCTGCGCCGCATCGTGCGCGATCGGCATCAGCGCGCGACGCAGGCGGCGCAGAACATTCTGCGCTGGCCTTCGGTCAGGCAAGGCGAACGCCGGCACATCTTCCCGTTCCAACATCACGCCGACGCGGTGTTCGACTCGTCGCTGGCCTACGAGCCGGCAGTGCTCAAAGTCTACGCGGAGCGCTACCTGCTCGAAGTCCCGCACGACAGCCCCGCGTACACGACGGCCTATCGCCTGCTGCGCTTGCTCGATCGCTTCGTGACGATCTACCCGGATCAAGTGCCGCCAACCTCGCTCTTGCGTGAGTTCATCGGTGGCAGCGGCTTCGAATACTGACGCTCACACACGAGCTGCCGTGAGTGAACGTTCCCACATTGACGGCGCCTGCCCGCGTGTGCACTTCATGACCGAAGTCCTTGAGCATCGAAACACCACGCTCGGCCCTCGTTGGCGACCTCTGGGGCGGCCTCGCTTCCACGCTGGTGGCTCTGCCGGCGTCCATCGCATTCGGCGTCGCCGTGTATGCGCCGCTCGGTTCGGGTGCGGGCGCGGGTGCGCTCGCCGGGCTGCTCGGCGCGACTGCGCTCGGTACGATCGCGCCGATCCTCGGCGGGACACCGCGCCTGGTGTCTGCGCCGTGCGCTCCGGCGGTCGCCGTCATGGGAGCGTTTGCGCTGCAGATGGCTGCGAAGGAGCCCGCTGATCCTGCGCGGGTGATCTTGCTCATGACGCTCGTCGGCTTGCTCGCGGCGACGCTCCAAGTCGGCTTCGGGCTCGCGCGCGGCGGGACGATCATCAAGTACATCCCGTATCCGGTCGTCGCGGGCTACATGAGTGGCGTCGGCGTCGTGATCTTTCTGAAGCAGCTGCCCGTGCTACTCGGCTTGCCGAGCGGCACGACACTCGCGCACGGCGTCGTCACGCCCTCGCTCTGGCAGCCACCCGCGCTCGTCGTTGGAGCGGTGACGATCGCGGCAATGGCGCTGTCGCCGCGCTTCACGAAGGCGGTGCCGGCGGCCATCCTCGGACTAATCGCAGGTGTGCTCGGCTACCTGGTGCTCGCCGCGTTCCATCCTGAGCTGCGCCGGCTCGCCGGCAACGCGCTGATCATCGGTCCGCTCGGTGGAACGGTCTCGTCGCTCGTGAGCTCGTTTCAGACGCGCCTCGCAGCGCTCGGCAGCGTGCATGCCTCGGACGCGGCCTTGATCGTCGGGCCCGCGACGACGCTGGCCGTCGTGCTCTCGCTCGACACCTTGAAGACCTGCGTCGTCGTCGATGCGATCACCGGCTCGCAGCACGAGTCCAACCGCGAGCTGTTCGGGCAAGGTATCGCCAACGCGTGCTCGGCGGTCATCGGCGGCATGCCGGGAGCGGGCACCTCCGGCGCGACGCTGGTGAACGTGGCGAGCGGAGCGCAGACGCGTTGGTCTGCGGTGCTCGAGGGAGCCCTGGTGCTGTTCGCGTTTCTCACGCTCGGCGGCGTGGTCGCGTGGGCGCCGCTTGCTGCGCTCGCCGGCATTCTGGTGGTCGTCGCCTGGCGCATGGTCGATTGGCACGCGCTGCGCTGGGCTCGCCGCTCCTCGACCGCGCTCGACTTCGGCGTCGTCGTCGCAGTCGTCGCCGTCGCCGTCGGCATCGACTTGATCCTGTCGTCCGCGGTCGGTGTCGCGCTGTCGATTCTGCTCTTCATCCGCAACGAGTCGCGCGTCTCGGTGATTCGACGAAAGCTCGAAGGCAACAAGGTGTTCTCGAAGCGCCGCAGGCCGCCCGAGCAAATGGCGGCGCTCGTCAAGCACGGCGGCGAGACCGTGGTCGTACAGCTGCAGGGCTCGCTGTTCTTCGGTACGACCGATCAGCTGCGCACCCAGCTACGGAGCGAGCTCGAGACTCGCCGCACGATCATCTTCGACATGCGCCGCGTGGATGCGCTCGACCTCACCGCAGCTCACATCTTCGAGCAGATGCGCACCCAGCTCGAAAAACGGGGAGCCCGCGCCGTGCTCTGCAACTTGCCCTACGCGCTTTCAGGCCAGCGCGATGTCGAGAGCTATCTGCGCGAGCTCGGCATGATTTCAGCTGACGATCAGCACTCTCTATTCTCGCAGCTGTCGGACGCGCTGGCTTGGGCGGAGGATCGCATCCTGCGCGAGCAGGGCGTAGCCGAGTCTGCGGCTGAGGGCGTCCTCGCGCTCGAAGACCTGGGCCTGTTCGAAGGCCGCAAGAAAGAGACCATCGCGGATCTGCTGCAGTGCGTCGAAGCGCGCGACGTAGCCGTAGGGGGCGCCGTTTTTCGGCACGGCCAAGCGGGCGACGAGATCTTCTTTCTGCGCAACGGCACCGTTCGGATCTCGCTGCCGTTCGCGGGCCGCAGCCTGCATGTGGCGAGCTTCGGGCGCGGCGATTTCTTCGGTGAGATCGCGTTCCTCGACGGCGGCGAGCGCACGGCCGACGCCATCGCCGAGACCGACGTGAAGTTGTTCGTGATCTCGAGAAAGCGCTTCGACACCGTCGCGGCGATCCATCCTCGCCTCGCCCAGAGTGTCTTCTCCAGCCTGGCGCGCGCGCTCGCGCTGCGGCTACGGCGCGCAGACGGTGAGATCATCACGTTGGAAGAGGCGTGATCGCGCTATGCTTCCGCCCATGACTGGTGCCGGCGGACGCGCGCGCTTTCCGTTTCATCCGTTCCCAACCGGTTGGTATCTCGTCGCCTTCTCGCGCGACCTGCGCCCGCGCGCCGTGCGCACGTTGAAGCTGGCGGGCGAAGAGCTCGTGCTGTTCCGCAGCGAGTCGGGGCGCGCGGCGCTGTTGCCCGCGCACTGCCCGCACATGGGCGCGCATCTCGGCCAGGGTGGGCGCGTGCGCGGCGAAGCGCTGCGCTGTCCCATGCACGGCTTCGAGTTCGACGCACAAGGCAGCTGCGTAGCCACCGGCTACGGCACGCGCCCGCCGCCGAAGTGCAAGGCCCAAGCGCTGACCGTGCTCGAACAGAATGGCCTGGTGCTCGCGTACTGCGACGTGCTCGGTCGTGCGCCGGAGTGGCAACCGCCCGAGGTCGACATGCAGGGCTTCGGCCCGCTGCGCACGCACGTGTTCGCGGGTCTGCCGACGCATCCGCAGGAGACGACCGAGAACAGCGTCGACATCGGACATCTGGGTGTGGTTCACGGCTACGAGGACGTGCGCACGCTCGAGCCGCTGCGCACCGAGGGCGCATACCTGACCACGCGCTACGCGTTCTCGCGGCGCGCGCTCGTGCCCGGCACACCCGCGGTGCGTGCGGAGTTCACGATCCATGCGTACGGCCTCGGGTACTCGTACGTAGACGTCGACGTGGTCTCGCACGGCCTGCGCTCCCGCCACTTCGTGCTGGCCACACCCACCGACGGCGAGCACGTCGATCTACACGTCGCAGCCTGCTTCGCTGGCCGCGGTAAGCTGGCACGCGTGCCGGGCGCGCTGCTCGATCGCGTGCTCGGCGCGGTGATGTTCAAGGGCTTCCTCTCGGACGTGATCCAGGACGTGCCGATCTGGTCGAACAAGATCTACGTGCAGCCGCCCGCGCTCGCGCAGGGCGACGGACCGATCGGCCGCTACCGCAGCTGGGCACGGCAGTTCCAACCCGACGCGCTGGCGCTCAATACGCCAAGCTGAACGACGCACCGCCGCCGAACAGCACACCCTGGCTCGTGTAGCCTGGATAGCCGGGGTTGTTCGTCTGCAGGCCGGCGCGACCCGCGATCAGGCCGCGCGGTGTGCCGCCGACGGCGTCGTCCGGCACCTCATCGCGCACACCGTCGGCGCCGCTCGTGTCTTGCTTCTGCACGCGCTGCGGGAACACGCGATGCAGCTGCGCCTGCAGGCCGACCGACGCGGGCTGGTTGAACAGCGCGAAGTGGTAGCTCGTGCCGAGGCTGACGCTGCCGCGATCACCGTCGACGTAATTGCTGCGCCCGACCTGCGGCGGCACGGGCGACGGCTGAAAACCTAGGTCGAGAAAGCTGCGAAACGCGCCCGCGTCGTAGCGCACACCGAAGCTTCCGGCGAGCACGTTCGACCACGCGTACGGGCCGCCCGGTTGCTCGCCGTGACGGTCCTGGTAGCTCGACCAGAGCGCGTACGTGGCGGTGGCCGCGAGCGCCCAGCGCTGCGTGGCGGTGTGACCGAGCTCGAGCTCGGCGCCAAGCCCGAAGATCCACGGCACGTAGTCGTGCACGAAGCGCTGCGCTGCGCTCTGCTCGATGCCGGTCGCGATCACGTAGCGAAAGCTGGTGTCGACCACCACGGACTGCGGCGCGTGGACGGTAGCGGACAGGCGCAGCGCGGAGGACGGTGTCCAGCTGACACCAAGCTGCGGAGCGAGCGCCAGGGCCACCCCCACGTTCGAGTCGAGCAACACGCTATCGAGGTCGGCGAGGTTCGACACGTAGACGGGCGCCGCCGCGTTGCTGTCGATGTCGAGCCCCAGCGAAGCGCCGACAGCGAAGGTCTCGCTGACGCGCACGCCTGCGCCGAGCGCGAACGACACGGGCGTGAGTCGATCACCGTACAGCTCGGAGTGCAGGCTGTTGCTGAAGAACTGCTCGCGCTCGTCGCTGTAGAACGCGCGCCCGTGCAGAAAGCCATCGAGCGGCACCATCGTGTACAGGCCGAGCGTGACGCGGTTCTTCACGAGCTGCTGCACGAGGCCAAGCACGGCGTAGGCATGCTGGGACGATCCGCTGTCTGCTGCGCCGCGTGGGCGCGGCAAGAGCGTCAGCTTGCCCATCGCGTCGCGACGCCCGTTCTGTAGCCAGGCCGTCGGCAGCGTGGGAGCTGGGATCACGCTGTTGTCCGCGTGCCGAAACGACTCGGGGCCGGCGCCGTTCACGGCCGGGACATCCGCTGCGCCGTTACGAGCACCGAGCTCGAGGTCGATGCGCTCGGCCAGCGCGAAGAAGCCGATGGTCAGCCCCGGCTCGGCGAATGCAAGCAGCGCCGGATTGAAATAGGTCGATGAGGCATCCGGCGAGCTCGCACGCGCACACAGCCCACCCTGCCCGCTGGCATCGCCGGTCAGCTCGAGCAGCGGCGATGCGAGCGCCAACGTCGGCGTGAGCAGAAGCAGCGGCGCGAGCAGCGGCGCGAGCGTCTTCATGGCGCAGGCGGATCGCCGAATTTCTCGATCGCCCGCGCTTGCACGTTCTTGCACGTCTCGAGCTCGGGGTGCGCGCCCTTCGTGACCCGCGCAGCGTCGGCGCGCAGCATGAACCCGTAGCCCGGCGGCATAGGCGTGGACGAGGTCTGCAGGATCGCAGGCGTCTGTTTCGACAGGGCCTCGTGCTCGTCGTAGTCGGCCGTGAGCACGCCGTCGCCCCCGAACTGCAGCGCGTGTTGCGGAACCTGCCCGTGCAGCGCGTACCAGTCGATCTGCGCGGTGTAGCGATCGCCGAATCCCGTCAGCTGCGTCAGGCCTTCGTGGCCGTCGCCATCCCAGTCTTCCATGCCTTCGACTGCGTTCGTAGGCATCGGGAACGCCGGAAGCTCTTTGGGTGCGTCGCCGACTTTCCAGACCGCGTCGAGAAACTTCGCCTTATTCGCGCCGCGGATCGCGTAGATGCGCTCGAAGCTGAGCTCGCAGGCCTTGCCGTCTGCCGTGGGCATGAACGTGCCCTTGGTGCCCGCGGCGTCGCTTGCTTTCTGGGCCGTCGCTTCGAGCGTGGTGTCGGACAACGACACGTCGGTCGTGCCGCGCACCACGTATCCGCAGTCGAAGCCGGCGACCACCGTGAAGTGCGTGCCGTGCTGCTCGATCTGCAGGTAGCTCCAGTTCGTCGACAGCTGCGGCACGCCGAGCGCCGTGTTGCGCGTGTTGCGCTGCGCGATCCAGCTGCCGCTGAGATCGCAGGCCGCAGCCGCGCTGGACGTGCCGGCGTCGTCGCCGGTGTCGCCGGATATCGCGCGTCTGCTGCCTCCGCCGCTTCCGCCATCGCCGCTGCTTCGGGCAGCACTGCCGCCGCACGCGACGAGCACGCAGCCGAGCGCGACGCTCCAACCCCAGAAGGCGCGCACGACGCGTTCGGGCCCCGATTCCTGCACGCTCTGCGCTTCGCTCACCTGCTCGACTCCCGCTCGAAGTGGCGCGAGCCTACGCCGAAAGCACGCCCCGTGACCAGCCGCGGCGCACGGCCGAACGGGACTCGCGACGCCGAATATCCGACACGAAACATCGCGCATACGACGCGCCCCACGCTTGTCGCGCGCGCTCGGCTCGTGCTAGTCGCACCGGAGCATGGAACCTCGACTTGGTCCCTGGGCGGAGCGCGCGCAGCCATGGTTGGCGCAGGACCACGCTCTCCTGACCGACGCCTCCGGCTTTCGTAGCCGCGTCGATCGTCCGGACCTTCAGGTCGGCAGTCGCCCGATGCCTGGCGACCCGAATCACCTGTTTCGCTGGCGACTGCCCTGCGTCGCTGCGCCTGCAGAGATCGTGTTCGAGGGCTTCGTGAGCAGGCTGCTCGAGTATCACAAACAGTGGACGCGCGAGTTCGCCGGAGGCCACGTGGTGGAGGTGCTCGGCCCCGATGCACGCATCCTGTATCAGCGCTTCGAGCCGGGTGTCCCGGGCATCAAGCCGCGTGACCTGTGCAGTCTCGAGCTGGTGCGCGAGCTCGCTCCGGGCGTCAAGCTGGCGAGCTTTCGGTCCGTCGATCGACTGCCGCCGGAGCCGGGCTACGAGCGCATCGACTGGTGGGGCGCCGCGTTGTGTACGACACTGAAAGACGGCAAGACCAGCGAGCTGGTCTACCTGGATCGCGAAAACCAAGGCGGGCGATTCCCTGCCTGGTTGATGAATCGAATGATGCCGAAGTACCTCGTTCTGCAGGCCGAGCAAGTCCGCCGCTTCTTCGCGGACGGCGGTCCACGCGAGCTGCACGAACCTCGGGAGTAGATGTTCCAGCCCAGCCCCGTGGTCGCCGAGGTGTACCAGCCACCGTCCGAGGAGGCTCGCCGGCTGTTGCGCGGCGCTGCCTGGCTCACCTCGCCGAAGGCGGGCACGTCCGGCTTGCCGGCACGGCTCGCCTTGCAGCTGCTGATCGCGCCGATGACCCAGCTGACGTTCTTCAGCTTCGATCTGCAGGCGTTTCTGTTCATGGTGTTCCACCGGCGTCGCCTGGCCGTGCTCGGCCACGCCCTGTTCATGACCACGGAGAACCTCTTCATCATGGCATGGCTGCGGGGGACGACGATCGCGACCACGTCAATTGGAACGTGGGACGGCGGCCTGCTGCACCCGCTTTTGCTGCTCACGTGGTACGGCCGCGTCGCCTTCGTGGCGCGCCTGCGCGGCTGGCTCGCCGTGACCGTGCCGATGTTGGCGCTGCTCTACTGGGCCTCGGGCCCGCTCGCGGTGCTGTGCCGGCAGAGCTGGCACGTGTCGCCGGCGTGGGGCGTGGTCGCGAGCGCGCTGTTCGTCGCGCTCTCGCACGGCGCCGAGCACCTCTTGCCGCCGCGCACCATCCACCCCTTTCGCTGGACCCGCTTGCGCGACTACGTATACGCGCCGGAGCTCGGCCTGGGGACGCGTGTGCTGCGCTTGCTGCACGTGGCAGCCATCACCGTGATCGGAACCGCCGCCGAAGCCTGGGCGTCGCTGCGCCTGATGCATTACAACTGGCTCATGATCATGATGCGCCTCGGCTACGCGCCGCAGCGCTATGCCGAGCTGCAGAGCTGGACCGAACGCGCCTGGGCCAGTGGTCAGCCCGCGCTCGACTTCGTCGGCAGCGGCGGCGGCACGTTCCTGACCGCGCAGGAACCAGTGTCGTCCGAGTGAGCCTTGTCTCGCGCGCTGGGCTCGTGGTAGCCGAAGAAGCATGGAGCTGCACGCGGGGGCGTCGGCACAGCCACCGCGTGGCCGCGGCAGTCGAATTCGACGGTGTGCGCGTGGCCACGCGGTGCATGCCGACCTCGGCGCTCAGTTCTTCTCAGAACGCCTCGAGCCAACATTCATGCGTCTGCTCGAGCTGCTCGGGGTGCACGATCCTGCTGCAGCCGACGGCGGCGGCACCTTCACGCACGAGATGGGCATCACGCTGAGTGAGCACGGCGTGGCCTGGGCGGCGTGGTCGAGCGGCTCGCTGGCATTTGCAGCACGCTCGGCATTCGGCGCTACACCGCCGTGCTCGCGATCGACCATACGCCGCAAGGCCCTTGAGGGCGTAGCCTACCGCCGCACGATCGGCACGCACGTCTTCTGCGAGTACGTGAGGCCCATCTGCGCGGCCTCGCCATCGTAGCTTTGTACGAAGGCGGCGTAGCGTTTGTAGATCGGACTGGCTTCGTCGCAACGCCCGGCTTCCTTCAGGGCGTTGGCTTGCCCCCAGATCGCCACCGCTTTGCTTTGACGATCGCCTGCGTCGGAGCGCTGCTCGGCATCTCGGTAGGCTTGGACGGCTTCGTCGTAGCGCTTCAGCGCTAGGAGCGCATCAGCGCGCAAGTAGTAGCCGCGGCCTCGAGTTGGCTCGGCTTGGATCACGCGCGCCGAGAACTCGAGCGCACCCTGATAGTTCTTCGAGCCTTCGAGATCGATGCCTGTCTCCAGAGCCGAGAGCGCTGCCGAGGTAGCGGTCGGCGGCGCGCACTGTTTCTTCTCGAAGACGCGCGCCATGTCGGCCGCAGCCGGATCGTACGCGCTGACGAACGCCGCGTACCGCGCGTAGATCGGCGAGGCCTCAGCGCAGCGAGCGGCTTCGGCGAGCGCATTCGCCTGTCCCCAGATCGCGATCGACTTGCCCCAAGGGTCGGCGCCGCTCGCGTGTTGCTCAGCCGCTTTGAAGGCCGCCAGCGCGTCGTCGTAGTGTCGCTGGGCGAGCAAGGCATCTCCGCGATCGTAGTAGCCCCACTCCACGTCGCGGTCGGCTTCGATGGCTTCGTCCGCCAGCGTCAGCGCGTTGCGCGCGTCCCCGTTCAGGCCATAGTCGACCGACTCACTGGCCCGCCGAGCGGCACGGGCTGCGCTCGACGGGCGGTGCGTCTGCGCAACCGGATGAAGCTGTGCCGCCGCAGGCGACGCCAGCAGCACGGCGACCCAGAACGGACCCGTTAGAGCGCAGGACTTCGCGCGACTCCGAGCGCTTTTCCTTAGAAGGTCCATGCCAAGCACGTAGACGCCCGACGACCGAGATCAAGCCCGGTCACGCGACACGGCCACTTTCGCCTGGCTGACGTCGCGCCTGGGTGTACGTCGCCGCGCGGAGGCCCTCATGAGACATGCGTTGTGGTGCTCGTCTTTGGTCTTGCTCGCGTGCGCTGGTGTGCCATCGAACGATCGCTCGACGCTGCCACCGGCTGCGCAGAACGCGACCGAGCCGGTTCCGACAGCTGCAACTGCCGAGAACGCACACAAACTTGCAATCTCGGCCGCAGGCTGCTGGTTCGGCGGCCTTTGGTCCGACGCCGAGGGCGTCGATGAGATCCGGCGGGCGGCGGACGCCGAGGCGCGTTGCCATGCGCTGGTGCGAACGCTGTACGGCAACGACGACCAGGCGCGCTACGAGCGCCTGCGCGCGTTCGACGAAGTGGCGGTTGCCGAGCTCACAGACAGGGTAAAGACCGCCGGGCAGCGCGACGGACTGGACGCGCGGCGAACGGAGCAGCTGACGCGCCTCGTGCAAGCCGTGGCCGCGGCCCAGCGCGAGCTGATGTACGCTCGGCGGGCGGGGGATCGCGTGAAGAAGGACATCGCGGTCCCCGAGCGCTCGTCCAAGCGCAGCGCCGACGAGCAAGCCGCGCTGGCGCCGCTCGATGCCAGCGATGCCTACGTCGCGCTGACCCGCCTCGAGCTGGGCGACCTCGCCCCCGAAGCGCGCGCGCTCGCGGTGCTCTGCGCGATGGACCGCTTGGAGCTGGCCCGCGGCCTGCCGAAACCGCTGAAGGTGCGTGCGATCGGCAAGCCGTTCCAGCTGCTCTTTGGCGTCGCGCCTCCTACGCTGGCCGAAGACGACGTACACAAGCTCGAGCCCGGCAGCTATCTCGCATACCTGACGGAAATCGCCCAAGCGGCCGGCCATCCCGTCCCCGAGATCGCCAAATCGTTGCGCGATCGAGAGCTGCTCGCCTGGGGCGGTACCCTGATGGGTCTGGCGGACCGCCTGCAGGCAGCGGCTCGAGACATCGCGCTAACGAGCGAGCTCAAGTCCGTAGCCGACGCGGTGGTGCGCCGACTCGGCAACGAGTACCACGCCGATCAGGCCGCGCTGCTGCAAGAGTCGGGCGGGAGCCCGGTACCGCAGAAACCCTAGAGCGGCGGAGCTACGTGGTGGCCGCCTCGCGAGCTCACGGCAGCAACGACCACGCGGTCGCGCAGCCCGTTCCACCTGTGAGCTCCGGGCACTGCGCGTCGCGTGCGGCGCAGGCGATGTCCGGAGGAGGCAATACGCACCTTGCGCGCATTCGCACGCGTGTTGATGACCCCAGCAACGCAACACGCCGGGTGTCGCGGCACACGGCGAAGTCGGCGCGAGACACGTCACACCTGGAGAGCCGCAGACTGCTCCGTTGTCGCAAAAGCAGGGGTGATCGGCAGGCGCGCAGAGCAGCAGCTTCCGAATCGGACAGCCGGAGCTCGGGGCAACGCACAATGCGTTGCCGCCGCCGCAGTAGCACTCTTCACTCACGCGGCGGCCCAGCTTGCAGCTGACGGCGGCTGGCAATCCGCATCACTGCCCCACCCAAACTACGAAGCCGGCGAAACCCGAAGGCTTCGCCGGCTTTCTTACTGTCACCCCCGCGGAGAGCCGAAGGCTGCTCCGCGGGTATGTCACCCCCGCGGAGAGCCGAAGGCTGCTCCGCGGGTATGT
>JADGRF010000030.1 GCA_017881055.1 Sandaracinaceae bacterium | reverse complement strand
TGTGATGCCGCTCTACGCTGGCAGCTGCGTGAGCGCCATCGATCGCCTGCAGTCCGCCGCTGAGGTCGTGGCCGAAATTGCCGGCACCAGCGACCGTCCCACAGCCGAGTGACATGTCGCCCGCATGAGCTGATCGCATGACGGCAGTCCAGCTGAAGCTGGAATGGACACGTTCAAACGGACAGTTGCTCGGCGAGTCTATGCCGCGATCGCGACTGCCTGTCGTTCGTATCCCAGCGGGCTGACGTAGCCAAGCGTCGAGTGCCGGGAGATCGGCCCGCGGGCGGGTGACGGAAGCCGTGGTGCGATCGCGGCCGCGGCCGCGCCTACTGCCCGGCCAGGCCGCTCGCCGAGCTCATGGCCTAGGTGCGTGCTTGTTTGGGGGTCGAGCCCGTCCAGCGTTTGAAGGCGAGGTTGAAGGTGCTCTGATCTGCGAAGCCCAGCAGGTAGCCGATCTCCGCGAGGGCGATGTCGGGTTGTTGGAGGTACAAGTGCGCCGCGGCTTCGCGAACTTCGTCGGCCAGGGCATTGTACGCATAGCCGAGCTCGTAAGCTCCCTGGCGCGGGACGCAGCGTCGCCATCACGCCGGACGGCAAGCGCGCGCTCTTCACCGGCGCGGGGGCGTCCGGCGGGCTCCACGTAATCACAAGCTACCCTGATGCCGTCTCGGGTCAGTTGCAGCGGCAGCGCGAGACTCGGTGCCACTGGTCCCACGCGGTAGACGATTGCGCCCGTCCACCCCGTCCACCCCGTGCTGTCACAATCAACGTCACACCCCGCTCGCCTTCAGCAGAGCCAACCACTTGTCCTTCCTCGCATTTGCCAGCTCTCGCAGAGGGCTTGAAAATCCCGTGTCGGCGGCAGTCGCAGACAAATCGCGGACGAGCCCTCGATCAAAGCGCTCCAGTGGTCGAGTTATGGCGTGCGCCATAACGACGCCCGCGCATCCGTTTCTTCGGCTGTTTTCCGCGGGTCCGTGCCACAGCCAAACCCGCCGAACCTCGCGGAACCGCACAGAACTGCTTCTTTCGCCAGTACTTCGAATCTGCTCTCGGGCTAGTGGTTGCGCGGCAGCCCGTCGTCCGACCCACCAGGGCCGTGGTCGGTGGGGCTGGGGGTGTTCGGTCTGCGACGCGGTGTCGTGCTTGAAGGTGAAGCGCCTGCCGGCGGACACGTTCGCGCTGCCGCCATCAGCGGCAGAAGACGACGACGAAGAGGGCGCCCGACACGGCGACTCCAAGTCGGATCTTGTTACCCGGACGAAGCGAGCCCGCCGCTCTGCACGCGGCTACTCCGCGCTTCATGGCGCTGGCGGGATCAATCTCAGCTTGCGCGGCAGCCGACGGGACGTTCTGCTCGATACGTCCGGAGATGAGTAACTGTTCTTGTTGCGCTTCAGATCAATCCGGACTTCTTGGTTTGTTTGAGATTGGTCACCTTCGATCCTCAGTCATGCCGCCAGCAGGGCTTGGTTCTTGGCTCGGCGCAGCTCACGTGCGACGGCCAAGCGCTCTGCGCGCACCTGGCGGCGTAGCCCGAGATCGCCGAAGCGGGCCTCTCGCGGCTCGATGTAGCCCAGCGCTGCGTGAAGCCGGACATCGTTGTACTGCGTGACCATGGCGTCGATGACGGCGGTGGCCTGCAGGTAGTTGTCGCCGTAGCGGTCGTTGGTCTCGTCGCGCACGGTGCCGTTGAAACGTTCGACGATACGAGCCATAGGTTGGGCCGTCGCGTTGTGCTCATCCAACGACCGTTGTGGTGCATGCGGTCGATGGCGCCGATGCCGCGCCGCGTGCCGTGACGCCCGCGCCAGCCGTGGGTGCGCGCTGCAGCGCGGAACCCAGTGCCGTCACTGCGGCGTTGTCGGGGCCCATGGCGGAAAACGCGTCCTCCGTCAGCAACCCAAGTCCTGGTGAGCGCACCGGTTTTGCGACGATCGAGTTTTCGCACCATACGGGAGCCGGTAGGCGGGCCCACAGGGCGTTCGCGGAGGACGAGCTCGCCGACCCAGTGCTGCGCGCGCGTTTCGAGAAGACGGTGCAGAGGCCGGGCGCGGCTGCCGCAGCCCCGGCCGCCGTCGGCACCGGCTTGACGTCAGGCGGTCGGTGGTAGATATATCGTGCCACGATATGAATGGTCCGATCGATATCCGGGCGCTCGCGGAACTGCGCTACCAGATCCGCGTCTTCATCGGCTTCAGCGAGCGTGCGGCGCGCGCGCAGGGCATCGAGCCGCAGCAGCATCAGCTGCTGCTCGCGATCAAGGGCTTGCCCGCGGGGCTGCGGCCGACGCTGCGTGTGCTCGCCGAGCGCTTGCAGCTGCGGCACCACAGCGTGGTGGAGCTGGTCGATCGCCTGGAGCAGGGTGGCCTCGTTCAGCGCTGCCCGAGCCCAACCGACCGCCGCGAAATTCTGGTGAGGCTCACGCTGCGAGGCGAGCGGCTGCTGCGCAGCCTGTCCGTCGTGCATCAGGCCGAGCTACAGAGCGTCGGGCCGGCGCTGGCGCAGGCGCTGCAGGTGTTGATCGCCAAGCCGGCGCGCGGCAAGACGAGAAAGAAGCCGAGTGAAACCTGACCCCACTGGCCCCATGCACACCGAGCTCGGTGACTTCACCACCAGTCGACGCGTAGTTCCCATCTCACTGTTGGCGATCGGCATCGGCGCGCTCGCGGCCGCGATGGCGTACGCGTTGCTCGCGCTGATCAACCTGTTCACCCAGCTGTTTTTCTACCAGCGCTGGAGCTTCCTGCCCGCGTCGCCGGCCCGCAACACGCTCGGGCTCTGGGCGGTGATCGTGCCGGTGATCGGTGCGCTGCTGGTGGGCGTGATGGCTCGCTTCGGGTCCGAGCGCATCCGCGGTCACGGCATCCCGGAGGCGCTCGAGGCGATCCTGCTGCGAGGCAGTCGCGTGGAGCCGCGCATGGCGTTGCTCAAGCCGCTGTCGGCGGCCATTTCGATCGGCTCGGGCGGCCCGTTCGGCGCCGAGGGTCCGATCATCGTGACCGGAGGCGCGGCGGGCTCGATCATCGCGCAGCTGTTTCATTTCACGAGCGCCGAGCGCAAGACGCTGCTCGTGGCCGGTGCAGCCGCCGGCATGTCGGCGACCTTCAGCGCACCGATCGCCTCGGTCGTTCTGGCGGTCGAGCTGCTGCTGTTCGAGCTCAAGCCGCGCTCGCTGGTGCCGGTCGCGCTCGCCAGCGCCACGGCCACCTTGGTGCGCCACTCGTTGCTCGGACCCGGCCCGCTGTTCGTGGTGCCACCGCACGTAGCGTTTCCCGGCGCCGCCGGCTTGCTCGGTTGCGCAGCCATCGGGCTCCTCGCGGGCGGCCTGGCCGTACTGATCACGCGCTCGGTGTACGCAGCCGAAGACTTCTTCAAGACCCTGCCCATCCACTGGATGTGGTGGCCGGCGCTCGGCGCGCTGGTCGTGGGTGTCGGCGGCCTTATCGATCCGCTCGCGCTCGGCGTCGGCTACGACACCATTGCCGCGCTGCTGCGCGACGAGCTGCCGCTGCGCGACATCGGTCTGCTCATGATCGTCAAGTGGAGCATCTGGGCCGTGTTCCTGGGCTCGGGCACCTCCGGCGGCGTGCTTGCGCCGCTGCTGATGCTGGGCTGCTCGCTCGGTGGCCTCGCCGCGCCCTGGCTGCCGCACGAAGGCGTCGGGTTTTGGCCGCTGGTCGCCATGGGTGCGATGCTCGGCAGCACGATGGGCGCGCCACTCACGGGCATCGTGTTCGCGAGTGAGCTCGTCGGCAGCCAGCAGATGATGTTGCCGCTGCTGGTCGCGACCAGCGTGGCTTACTGCGTCACCGTGCTCTCGCTGCGGCGCTCGATCCTGACCGAAAAGGTCGCGCGGCACGGCTTCCACGTCACGCGCGAGTATTCGATCGACCCGTTCGAGGTGTTGTTCGTGCGGGACGTCATGCACAGCGGCGTGGTGATCCTGCCCGGCGCGGCCTCGGTCGACGAGGTCTCGCAGCTGCTGGCGACCCACACCGGTCGGCTGGAGCCCGTCTACTCCATCCTGAATGCCGAGCAGCGCTTCGCGGGGGTCGTCACGCGCCGGGAGCTGGAGCGCTGGGTGCAGGACGGGGGCACCGGCGACGTGGCAGGACTTGCACTTGCAGCGCCCGTGACCGCATACGAAGACGAGCCGCTGAGCATCGTGCTCGATCGCATGGCGGACACCGGCCGCACGCGCTTGCCCGTGCTGTCGCGCCATGAGCCTGGTCACTTGCTCGGTATGCTCACGCTGACCCACACGCTGAAAGCCAAGCGCAGGCATCTCGAAGAGGAGCGCCGCCGCGAGCACGTGGGGCCGGTGGACCTGCTGGTTCCGGCGCCGCTGCGAAAGCTGTGGCCGCGCGCGGCGAAGATCGCGAGTCGCGCATGAGCCCGTCGGACACAGGGCGCGTGCTCGCGCTGCTCAAGCGCTTCGGCTGGAACACCACGTCGTTCCAGGTGCTCGAGCCGGGGTTTCGTTACTTCTTCGACCAGCACGATGCCTGCGTCGCGTACGTGGACACCGGCAGTGCCTGGGTGGCCGCGGGCTCACCGATCGTCGAGCCCGCTCGCATGATCGAGGTGGCGCAGCGCTTCATGGAAGCAGCGCAGGTCCGGGGTCGCCGTGCGGTGTTCTTCGGCACCGAAGGTCGCTTTGTGAACGCTGGCGGTTTCGACGCCACGTTGGTCGGCGAGCAGCCGGTGTGGAGTCCCGCGCACTGGGACGCGACGCTGGCGCAGACGCGCAGCTTGCGCGAGCAGCTGCGCCGGGCACGTGCCAAGGCAGTGCGCGTGCGCCGGGTCGCGACCAGCGAACTGCAGGCGCTCGACGCACCGATGCGCCGCAGCCTGGAGCGGCTGATCGCGCAGTGGCAGCGCGCACGCGTGATGGCGCCGATGGGCTTTCTGGTGGCCGTGCATCCGTTCGACTTCAGCGCCGAGCGGCGCATCTTCGTCGCCGAGCGCGCAGGCACGCTGGTCGGGCTGGCGGCGTTGGTGCCCGTGTATGGGCGCAACGGTTGGTTTCTCGAAGACATGATCCGCGCCCAGGACGCGCCCAACGGCAGCACGGAGTTACTGTTCGATCACGCCATGCGGGAGATCGGCGCCGAAGGTGCTTCGTACATGACGCTCGGTCTGGCGCCACTCAGCGGCCAGATCGACACCTGGTTGCGGTTGGCGCGCGGCGTGGGCGAAGGTCTGTACAGCTTCGCCGGTGTGCGCGCGTTCAAGACCAAGCTGCGACCCGGCGAGTGGGCACCCGTGTATGTGTCTTATCCGCGTGGTCGCAGCGCACAGCTTGCCATCTACGACAGCCTGGTCGCGTTCTCGCACGGCAGCTTGCTGCGCTTCGGCGTGGCCACGCTGGCGTCTTCGTCACGAGCCGTCCTGCGTCCGCCGGCGGTGTCACGCGCCGTGCTGCGCCCGCTGGCTATGTCACGCGCGGTGCTGCGTCCACTGGCTGTATCCCGAGCGGTGCTGCGTCCGTTCGCGTGGTACGTTTGGTCGGTGGACCTGCTGATCGCGTACGCGGTACCGGTGTTCGTGCTCTCGATGTGGCTCGACATGCGCTCGGCGAGCGGCGACGGCATTCCTTGTACGAGCGTCGCGACACGCGCGCCAGCCTGCTGATGGGCATCGGCTCGGTGCTGGTGGGTGTACCGTTTCGGTTGCTGTTCCTGTAGGTCAGTCGCTGCGGCATGGAGCGCGGACAGCTGGGTCGGTCGCCCCGCGTGCAGACCCCATCGGCGCGGACCCAGGCGTGGTAGCGGGCCGACGACAATCGGAGAACACGCAGCGCAGCCGACAGCGGCATGCAACGTCGTGCACGCTCAACCGCGTTCAGCAAACGCCGCTTGTCGGCGGCATCGGGAATTCGGCAGTGTTCGAGTTCGAAGCCGCAGACACGCAGCACTGCCAGGACCAGCCACAAGACTGCGGTCAGCATCGCGATCCTCTGTTCGAGTTTGGCGATACGGTTGCGCAGCGCGGGCAGCCCTCGGTCGTTATCGCCCAACGAGACGGCCTCGCCCAGTCCACGACGGATCCAGCTCAGCGCCGTCGAACCAGGGATCTGCACCGCCGCGAGCAGTCGGGATTTCCGGTGCGGATGATTTGCTGCTTGATACGATGGTCGCAGGAGCGCCGACAACGGAAGGTCATCTCACAAGCAGACCACGGTCCGCCCAGGCCGTGTCGCAGCGCCGGACCCACCGTAAACGCGTGTGATTTCGCGATGTGCAACTGCATCGCTCCAGCTCCAGAATGTCCTGCGCCGTAGCAGGGCTCTTCAGCGAGCGTGAGCGTGGAACGCGCGAACAGCGGAAAGG
>JADGRF010000238.1 GCA_017881055.1 Sandaracinaceae bacterium | reverse complement strand
GGCGCCGCGTTCGTGTTCGTCAACTACGTGACGCAGCTGACGCTGACCGCCGTGTCGTGTGTGATTGGGTTTTGGTTGATGAAGAAGACGGTGTAGGCGGAGCCGTGTTGCTCACATTTCAGCGCAGCGGATACACGTCGTTGTTGCAGTTGCCGGTGAACATGGGGACGTCGCCATCCATGCCGGCAGGGCTGCCGGTGCTCACGCGGGACTGGAAGAACGAAGGAATGTCTGCGAAGCCGAACAGCTCGCACATCTCGTTCTTGCCGGTGCCCCAAAGAATGGGCTGATCGTAGGGGTTCGTGTACTCGCAGCCGAACACGAAGCCCTGAGCGGCGCCGAGATCGATCGGAGGCGTGAATTGGTGCCCGCGCGCAGCGCTGTCGAACGCGCCCAAATCGAGCAGCGACTCCCCATCGTGAGACCCGCCGAGCACGTTCGCGAAGAAGTGCGTGGACGTGGCATGGGTGTGCGGCATCAGGAAATAGAGGCGCGGAGAGAAGGTCTTGCCCGTGACCTTCTTGTAGTCGGACGCGACGTCGCAGTGGGCGGTGTAACGCGCGCTCTGATGCGGCGGTACGTTGATCGCGTCGTACTCCATGTGGAACGACTGCAGCGCCACCTTCACCTCATCGGAGGCGAGCGTCTGGATCTCGAGGTGCACATGCCCGGTGATGGCGGCATCGGTCACGTTCAAGAGATGGATGTCGCTGATGATGCGCGCGTGCTTCGGGAGCTTGAATGCAACGCCCGGTGCAAAGCTCTGCACCTCGTGACCTGCTTGCGTCGACTGCGCGTACAGAACACCGCCGGCCGCAATCGCGGAAAAGAAGTCGTACTTGCGATCGGCGCAGGGCCAGATGCCGTCCTCGCCGCTGAACTTGTCATCCGGCACGAAGACGAAGTCGGCGTGGTGCGAGCTCTCGTCCTGCTTGAACTCCACCGAGTTCACCCAGAGCTCGTGCTCGTTGTGCAAGGTCCAGCTGCGGCACATGCCGGTGATCTCCATGCCCGCCGCGACGGTCTGCATGGGAAATTCGTGGCTGAAGAGCTCAGCAGGCTGTGGGCTGCTCGCGTCAGCTGCGGCCCCGCATGTGGCACAAGTATCTGCATCGCCAGCGCCTTGCGTGGACGCCGGGCAACCCGCGAGCAAGATCATGAACGGCAGCCAGAGGTTGCTTCGACACGGTGGTTTCATACCCATGCTGGTCTTGTGACGCATTCCGCACGACGCCGCAATGAAGGTGCAGGCGGCTCGCCTACATCGCGTGTGAAAGCTCGGTTGGGCTCGTGTGCAGCGAACCGCGCAGCCAGGGACAAGAGCTAGGCGGCGGCGGGAAGGCGGTGACTATCGCCCTTCGGCACAGAGCGGCACAGGAGCGTGGCCAGGAAGCCCGTAACCAGGTGTGGGCACCTTGGCACGCACGTTGCTGTTCTCGACCGGATGATCGGCGGCAAGACAGTCCGCAGCCTGATCCGCAACGCACCCTCACTCGTCACTCTGGCCGGCACGATAGCTCTCGCACGCTTCGTTTGGATCCAAAAAGCACCCATCGTGGTGTCAGTTGGAATCCGATGCTCGGTGTTCGGCGTTGGCGCGCTTTCGCTGTGGGTCGGGTTGCTGTGCGCGGTCGGGGAGAATGCCGACTCGCGCGGCGTTCAAATGCTATTGCGCGGGGCAGCGCGCGCGGGGCCTGCGGCGCTGCCCCTCGTAGCCCTGCCGTTCCTAGCTCGACTTTCTGCTGAGCACGCCTCGCTCGCGCTTCGCGTCGTGTTGGGCACCACGTTGATGTTCCTGGCTCTCGCCGAACGGCGTGCTCGAGCCGATCGCGTGAACATGCCCCGCCTGGCGCCACCCGAGCTGTGCTCCCTCGTGTTCTGCGTCTGTGCGATCGCGTGGTTCGTGGTCGTCGCCATGCACACCAGCGGAAGCGGCGACAACGACGCGGCGTATTACTTCGGAGTCGCGCGTCACATCGTGAAGACCGGTCGCTTCGAAGAGCCTATCGTGTGGCAGTTTCTGAATCTTCCGCGCAGCGTCGTGCATCGCCCGTTCGACTACTGGCAAGGTCTCACGTCGCTCGTGTTGTTGCCTGCGATGTTCCTGTTCGGACCGACCAGCCGCGTCGCGCTGCTCACCATGGCTGCGATCTCGGGGCTTGCGCTGCTCGTGCTGTGGTACCTGATCGCGATCGTCGCTCCGCTGCGCCATCGCGTGAGCCAGTACATCGCGCTGCTCACGTTCGCGACCGCGCCCGCGATGAAGATGCTGCGCTTCGATACGGACAGCGTTCCGGTCTTCCACCTCGCGTTGCTGACGACACTGACCGCGTTCGCCGCCCGCAGGCACACGCTCGCGGTGTGCCTCGCGACGTTGCTGTACTTCACGCGCGGCGATGGCCTCGTCCTTTGCGCGCTCGTCTGGACGGCGAGCCTCGCAGCCGCGAGCAGCGAGGTGTCCGCCTCCTCCACGATCGACTCCCGCGCCGCGCGTTCGACCTGGTTGCAGCCGCTGGCCGCAGTCCTCATGCTCGCCGCGAGCTATGCGGGATACTCGCTCTGGCGCTACGGAGCCGTCACGCCGCCCACCCCGCGCTTGGCTGCGTCGCTCGCGGGGTACTTCGATCTGTACCGCTTCCCGCTCACGAGCGCGCCGAGTCACTGGCTGGATCGCCTGACACCCGCGAGCGTCGGTGGCGCGATCTGGGACGCATGGAACAACCTGCGCGCAATCCCGTTCTTGCCACAACAGACCGTATTCATGGTCGTGGTCTTGCTCGTCGGTTGGCGTCGCTCGACCTTTCGCCCCATGCCTCTGGTGTATTGCCTATTGTTCGCGGGCTCGGGGCTCGTCTCGGTTGCAGCAGGCGTCGTGTTCTCCGCGTACCGCACGCTCTATACGATGCTGCCGTTGGTCGTGCTGGCCGTCGCTGGCTCGCTCGATCACGTGCTGCAGCGCGACGCGTCGCTAGCGGCGCGCGTGGATGTCGCACGAGCTGGCATCGCCGCGATCGTCATGCTCTGGGTCGGGGGTGCGCTCGCCGACGTACGCCCGTATGGAGAGCGCGGTCAGCCACGTGCCGCGCTGGAGCGAGATGCGCATGCCTTGGATAGCGTGGTGCACGGCGCGATCGTGGCCACCATGCAGCCGTGGTCCGTCATGGCGAGCTCGGACAGTCCCGCGCTGATGATTCCCGACTCCGACGAAGCTTCGCTCGAGACTGCGTTTCGCCACTACCAAGTACGTTGGTTGGTGCTCAGCGACGAACCCTGCCTCGGCCGCGCCGCACCCGTGTGCAAAGCGCTACTGGACGGCACGAAGAAGAACGTCGGCGCGCTGCAAGTCGTGAGCCGAATACGACGCGGCGACATGCTCGCGCTTCGTCTCGAAGCACGCACGGCTACCCGCACGGGCGGTGGTTGACGGACGCGTGTTCATGCACTCCAGTCGAGCCCGTTGAGGTGCTAACGCTCGAACGCGTCAGGTGCACAGTCTAGGTAGACGTCGACGCCGCTCGGAGGCTTGCTCTCCGCCGTAAACAGGACCCTGCCTGTCCCGACGGCGCAGGTCTGGGTGGCCTCACTGGCAGCGTCATCGTAGTACCAACCGTCTTCGCCGCCGGCCGCCCTTGCACCGACCAGCTGTGTGAGCACGCAGCGCTGTCGGCCGTCGACGCTTGGATAACGGGCATCGGCCTTGAGGAAGGGTTTTGCTCCGCCGCACTCCGTCGGGGTGGTATCCGGTCCGGTATACGAACGAGGCAACTCCCAGATCACGTTGCAAGTGAGCTTGCCGGGTGCGCCGCGCGGGCGTCCTTCGTCAATGCAGTCTGCGTGCTCGCGCGTCGCGACTTTCTCGATGAGAGGCTCGAGCGCAGCACCGAGATCCGCGTCACAGATCGACGAAACGACGGCTTGTTCACCGAGCGCTTTGGCAAGTTGCACGAGGCGCACAGGCGGATTCGCCGTACCCAGCGCGCTGCTACACGAGGGCGTGATGTTACCCATACCCGGCGTCGCCTCCGGACTGGCCAGCAGCTGCATCCGTGGATCGGCAAGGATGGCGTCGTAGTACGCGTCGCGTTGCTGCTCGTTGGAGAAGTCTACACCTCTTCGCGCGCTGGCGTTCACGAGGTCGGCCGGCACACCTGCAATCACGCCGTAGACGAACGAGGTTGGCCGATCAGGGCGCAGCGCCTTCCACGCTTGCGCGTAGCGTTCGCTGACGTCGTAGAGCTTGTCGTGCAGCCGAGCACAGCGCAGGCCAGGGTCGATCCCGTAGCCCAAGTCGCCTTGCGCGAGCTGTGCTGCGGGCGTGAAGATCGCTGGCTGCGGTGTCGAGCAGTCGTCGTCGTCGGTCAGGATCACGATCATGACGAGCGACGCCCCAACCACAGGCTCGTTGCGCAGAAACCCTTGGTTCTCAGGCCTCGTTGACAGCGCGTTGAACGCAGCCTCGAGCGGTTGTTGAATGCCACAGCCTGCGGTGCCGACAGCTGCAAGGCAGTCGAGATCCTGGACGAAGGCCGACGAGTCGGACACCTGTGCGGCGTAATCGAGAAATCGATGCGTGGGCGAGCCTCCTCCGCACATGTGCGGCGCGGGGTCACGCAGCAGGCCGTCGTCCCCGCGCCCATCGCACTGCGCCACCCCGGAGACTCCGACCAGGCCCATGTCGCCTGTCACGACAGCGGCGTGCACGCTGCGCATCGGTGGAAACGGGTGTGGGTCCATGGGAGATCGCTGGCCCGTCGTCAAGAGGGAGATGAGGTGCGGGAGCTGAGCGCGTAGCGCTTCTTGCTTTCCCGCCATCGAGTCCGAGTCATCGAGCACGAACAGCAGGTCCATGGTGTCGACTGTGTTGATTGGGATCGCGCGACATAGCCCGCCCTGCACGCAAACGTTGGCTGCCGCTGCGGGCTGCGTTACCGCCGGCAAGCGAGGATCAATCGCGCTGCCACCGTCGCCGCCCTCGAGCACCGAGTGCTGCGTAAGACAGCCAGCGCTGGCGAGCAGACACACGCTTTGCAGCGCGGCAAGGCGCTGCGACCACGAGGGCACACGGATTCTTTCCATGCAGTCACGAGCCGCGTCGCCGGGCCCACGGCTCACCACGGCATTTTTGCGCCGAGCATGAGCCGTCGCGGCCCGCTCGCGACTCTTGTCCAAAGCGCTACTACGCGCGCGACCTTGCCCCGGCATGTCAGAATCCTACTCCAGCATGGTGACCGAGATCCTGGCGTCTGGTGCTTGCAATGAACGCCGAGTTACGGACTCCGTGCGACAGACCGACGAACGTGCGCAGCGCGACGCGGCCTTGGTGGCACGAGCATGCGCTGGCGACCGCTCTGCCGAGGAGAGCTTGTATCGAGCCCACGTCGATGCCGTGGCTGGTCTTGCGCTGCGTCTGCTCAGTAGCAGCCATGACGCCGAAGACGTCGTGCAAGACGTGTTTCTCACCGCCCTCTCGCGGCTCGAGCAGCTGCGTGAGCAAGCGGCGTTTCGCGGCTGGTTGATGCGCATCACCGTCCACGAGGTGCACCGGAGGTTTCGCCGTCGCAAGCTGCTACGCGCGCTCGGCTTCGACCGCAGCCCAGACGGCGACGACGCGAGTCTGGCGCGCTTGGCCGCACCTCATCTATCCGCAGACGCACGCGCGGAGCTCGCTCGCATCGACGTCGTGCTTTCTCGACTCCCGGCTCGTGAACGCCTCGCGTGGCTACTACGCCACGTCGAAGGTCACGAGCTGACGGAAGTCGCGGCGGCGTGCGAAACCTCTCTGGCCAGCATCAAGCGCTGGCTCGCCCACGCCGAAGCCTGCGTGAAGGCCCATACCGTGACGGGTGCCGAACATGAGTGAGCTGCCCTTACGAATCAAAGATGGGCTGCGCATGCCGCGCCCTGCGGTGCGCGTCGAGATCGTGTGGTCGAACATCCGAGCGCGGCGCGACCGCAAGCGACCCACGCTGTTACAGCTGACAGGCTTTGCGACGGCGTGCGCGCTGCTGATGTTGGCACTGCGCGTTGGCGTGCCGAGCCGGGCCGGTTCACCAGAACGTTCCGGCTCGCCGCAGCTGCAGGCGCTCGCAACAGGTACCGTGCCCGCGCCTGCCGGACCCTTGCGACTGCAGGACGGGAGCCCAATCCCCGCATTGCGTGCCACGACGCAGCCGCTGCAACTCACGCTCTCCGATGGCTCGCGCCTGACCTTGTCCGCAAACACCGAGCTGCTGCCGCGCGACGCCACGAACGCGCGTATGGACTTCGCGCTGCTGCACGGCTGCGTGCTGCTGGATGTCGTCCCCCACGGGCCGCGACGCTGGAGCGTCGACGCCGGCGAAGTGCAGGTCAGCGTCCTTGGCACGCGCTTTCGCGTCGAGCGCGATGCAAGCGGCGTGGTCGTGCACGTGGAGCGTGGCGTAGTGCGCGTTGCAGGGGCGCTCGTCCCACATGGCGCGGCCGAGCTTACTGCCGATCAAGAGCTGCGCGTTCCAGCTGTCATCGACGGCAGCCGAGCCGCCGCGAAGTCGGGAGCCACGCGCTCGCCGGCACAGACCTTCGAGGGCGAGCTGGCGCGCGCGACCAGCGCAGCACAGTTGCTCGCACTCGCGGACCGCGCACGAATCGCGGGCCAACCACAGAGCGCCGCCCTAGCGTTGGAGCGCTTGCTCGAACATCACGCCGAAGATCCGAGCGCGGCGCTGGCCGCACTCACACTTGGCAGGATCTGCCTCGATCAGCTGCAAGCCCCAGCGCGCGCTGCGCAAGCACTCGAGCTGGCCACCAGGCTAGGCTTGCCGCAGGCGTTGGCAGAAGAAGGTGCCGCGCGCTTGGTCGAGGCTCACGCCAAGGCCGGCCAGACTGCGCTCGCGCGTACCGCCGCAGCACGATACCGTGCGCAATATCCCGCCGGTCAGCGGAGCGCAGACGTCGCGACTTGGGCCAAGACACAGTGAAGCCACAGCACCTTTTGCTTACCGCGCTGACGCTTAGCGTGATGACTTCGCGAGCGCACTTGCATGCACAGGCCGCCGAACATCCGACCGAAGTAGGACTCACACAAACACCGTGTGCCGTGCCCCTTTACGACGCGGCAGCTCTCGCCACAGCGCTGCAGGTCGAGCTGGCCTCGCTGGGCGTGCAGCGCGTGGTCCCGATCGAAGCCGAGGCCGCGGAGAAACCGGGCACTGCGACCCTTGCGCTGCTGCACGTGCGCTGCATCGACGACACGCAGAGCGTCGTGATCTCCGTGGTGGACCTGGCGACCGGTCAGCACCTGACTCGAGAGCTCGTGCTAGCGGATGTGCAACCGCCCGAGCGGCCACGCGCGTTGTCGATGGCCACGGTCGTGCTCTTCGAGAATGCGTGGAGCCACGCATCACGACACGAGACCGACGAGTCGCTGCCGGATGCGATCCACACTGCATTGCTGCGTCGGCTGCGTGCCGACTTGGGTGGAACACCGGCGAGCGCATCACCCGCGCCTCCGAAAGCGACAAGCCAGCCCTCGCGCACCAGCCTCGAGGCCGCAGCACTCGCCCGCACCTTTCCCGCGCGCGGCAGCGCCCTGCTAGGCGCCGAGCTCGGCGCAACTCCCGTGCTCGCACGCGAGCTCCGTTTGGCTCTGCGAGCCGAAGCGCTGCTCGGCAGCCAAGAGCTCAGTGATCAGAAAGGTCTGATCGCGAACATGGGGCTCTATTGGTTCACGGCGGGAGCAGGGCTCGAGTGGGTGACGCACTCCCAGCCGCAGCTCTCGCTCGGACCGTTCGCGCGCGTCGGCTACGCCATTGCGCACGCCAGCGTCGTGCGCAGCGGCTTCACGGGCAAGAGTGAGTCGGGATTGGTCTCGGTGATCGGCGTTGCGGCCACGCTGCGCGCAGCGTTGACGTCGCGCATCGATGCGCTCGTTGGCCTCGACCTCGGCTACATGCCCAGCGGCGTTGTGTTTCTCGCCGATTTGAGCCGGAGCGCAGGCATGGCCGAAGTGACGCTCGCGGCACGGATTGGTGTGAGCGTCGGGCTGTGACTTGCCGTGCTGAGCGCAGCGAGAACCACGGGCTGCGCCGGAGACGGATGAGCCTTATGAGACAGAGAAGATGGGGCCGCTGGCCGGTTCGATCGGACAATCGCAGCCGACTGCCATCAGCTCAGGCCCACGCCATGAGCTGATGGCAAATTCGCCGCCGCCAAGCTCGTTCAGTCCACGATCCGGTAGCTGACCACGTGCGAGACTCCCTGCGAGGTCGCAGGCGGGAGAGTGCACTGCAGCGAGAACAAGCCATCGCCAGACGACCACGTGGCCAGGTGCAGAAGGATGTGCATCGGGCCGCCAGCGTAACTATTCGAGCAGTTGACCGCCGAACTCAAGGTCCCGCCATTCACATCCTGGACGCGGGCGGTGCAGCAAATGTCCGAGGAAGGGTTACGATCGTAGACTCTGATGTCGACATAACGACCTTGACTGGTCGGCGCCGTGGTCGCACCGCCACACCAAACCTGAGCCGACGCACTCATGCTTGTGTTGTGTACTCCATAGTCGTTGTAGTCGACTTTCGCGGCGTCGGTCTGAATCGGATTGCACTCGATACCCTGGTGCAACGAAGACGCGAAAGCCGCTCCTGGGATTGTAGCGGTCGCGCCCAGGGCCATCGCCGGTCGCGCCCAGCAACACGAAGAGACCAGACAACATTTTCGAATTGATTCTCATTTCGATTCTCCTTGGCAAAGTACCACCTGCAAGTAACCGAACGTCGTGTTGCTTCTCGCACACGGTACCTACGCACGCGGCGAATCTTGGCCCCCCCCTCGCGCAGCTTTGGTCTGCTTGCGAGTTCGAGACTTTCGGTTGGCACACCGTGACACATGGACGACGCTCCCCAAGCAAGCGAACGCGCAAAGTCTCGCAAGCAGCGGGCGGTGCGTACGACGACTGTGCGTTTGCTGCAATTGAACCGTTCTCATCCGCTGGACGGACCGCAGGCCCTGGTGCTAAACGATGCCGGGGCGCGGCTTGCGGCGTCGCAGGGATGCAAGAGAGCCGGCAGTCGTCATGAGCTACTTGCGCCAGAGACCACAGCTGCTCCAGCGCTTTCGCTGTGGTGACCGTGATGCGCTGGAAGAGGTCTACCGCGCGTATCTTCCGTCGGTGACAACAGCGCTTCGTCGAGGCTTCACCGTGAGCGCGACTGGCTTGAGAGTTCCCGGTTGCGTGAAGATCGAAGACCTCTCGGACGCACTGCAGGAAGTCTTCTCGCGTGCGTTCGCGCGTACAGCGCGTCTGGCTTATGACGGGGAGCGCGACTACGCGCCATACCTCGCGGCGATCGCGCGCAATGCCATCGTGACTCGTCACCGCCGCACGGGCCGAGAGTTGTTGGCTTTCGATCCCCACAGCTACGGCGATTCCGGCGTAGTGGAAGGCCCCGACGTCGATGTCAGCGACGGGCTCGACCCGCGCGCGCTCGAGGTCACGCGGAATTACGTTTCGTCGCTCGGCGAGCCGCTGCGCTCGCTGCACGACGCACGCTATGTGGCTGCGCTGTCGCAACGTGACGCCGCCAAACAGCTCGGACTGTCGCGCCCCAAGGTGCGTAAACTGGAAGACCGTCTGCGGCGCGGTCTAGAGCAACTGTTGATGCAGACGGGTCTTGGACGACAACACGACGACGATTCCACGGGATTGGGCAAGCGCGGACTATGGACCGGAAAAGCGCGAGCGAATTAGATCACCTGCTCGCTGACGGCGAGCTGAGCGGATCGGAACGTGACGCGATCTTCGAGCGCGTCATGGCTGACGTGTCGCGCGCTGAACCGTCGCGGGTGCGGTCACGAATCGCGTGGGGGATCGGCGGTGGGTTGGCCATCGCGGCCGCCGCATTGCTAGCGGTGGGCTCGCACCTAGGAAGGCAGTCCGAGCTAACGGCGCGCGGCACCGCCGGCCCAGCAGAGACTGTGCAGGTGCGTTGTGCGGAGGGCAGGCTCACGGCCTGTCCTCTATCCTCGAAACTGGTGTTCGTGGTGGCCGGGGGGACACGGCAAGGTTTTCTTTCCGCGTACGCGGAGCCCGTCGATGGTCACGCCGAGCGTGTCTGGTACTTCTCCAGCGAAGGCGAGAGCCCGAGCGTCGCGGCCCAGCCGGCGAACACCCAGGTGCTCGAACGCGCCGTTCGACTGGCCGGTGCGCATCAGCCGGGACGCTACCGCGTCCACGTGTTCCTCGCGGACCGCGCGCTCCGCCGCGACGAAATGCTCGCCGACACGTCGGCGCCCGGCGTTCGCGCGCAGCTGCAAACCGACCTGACGGTGTTGGAGCACTGACCTTCATGGTCCGCACGCTCAGTCTCGTCGCGTTGATGGTGCTGGTATTGGCGTCGAGCGCGCGCGCTGAACCGAGCGCGTCAGTCTACGTGCTTGCGATCGGCTACAACGGCGTGCCTAGAGGTGCGACCGACTCCGCGCTGCGCGAGCTGCGTTACGCCGATGACGACGCGGCGG
>JADGRF010000237.1 GCA_017881055.1 Sandaracinaceae bacterium | reverse complement strand
TTTACACGAAAAGCCGAAGGCTGTTTCGTGGGTATGTCATTTACACGAAAAGCCGAAGGCTGTTTCGTGGGTATGTCATTACTCAGCTCATTCGAAGAGAGAGCTGACGGAGTCGCTCTGATGAATGCGCCTGAGCGCTTCGCCGAGCAGGCGAGCCACGGTCAGCACCCGGAACTTGCCGCTGTCGATCGCCGCTTGCTTGAGCGGCACGGTGTCGGTCACGACGACCTCTTCGAGCGGCGAAGCCTTGATGCGCTCGACCGCAGGGCCCGAGAGCACCGCGTGCGTGGCCGCGGCAAACACACGCCGAGCACCCTGCTCTTTGAGCGCGCGCGCCGCATTGCACAGCGTGCCGGCGGTGTCGATCATGTCGTCCAAGATGATGCAGTCGCGGTCGCGCACGTCGCCGATGATGTTCATCACCTCGCTGACGTTGGCCTTCTCGCGACGCTTGTCGATGATCGCGAGATCCGCGTCCATGCGCTTGGCATAGGCGCGCGTGCGCTCCACGCCGCCAGCGTCCGGCGACACGAACACCGGCAGCTCGGCCGCGAACTTCGGGCGCAGGTAGTCGAGGAAGACTTTGTTCGCGAACAAGTGATCGAACGGGACGTTGAAGAAACCTTGAATCTGACCGGCGTGCAGGTCGATCGACACCACGCGCGAGATGCCGGCCGCCGTGAGCAGATCCGCGATCAGCTTGGCCGTGATCGGCGTGCGTGGCGAGGCTTTGCGATCCTGGCGTGCGTAGCCGTAGTACGGCAGCACGGCCGTGATGGACGCAGCGGACGCGCGCTTGAGCGCGTCGACCATGACCAACAGCTCCATGAGGTTGTCGTTGACCGGCGAGCACGTGGACTGCACCACGTACACGTCGACGCCGCGCACGTTCTCTTGGATGCGCGCGAAGATCTCGCCGTCGGAGAAACGCGTGACCTCGGCTTTACCAATCGGTAGCTCGAGGTAGATGCCCATGGCTTTGGCAAGCTCCGGGTTGGCAGTACCGGAGAAGATGCTGATGGACTTGAACATCGCGCGTTTCTCGTTAACCGTGCGGACCGTCACGACACGGCTGTTCGGGCAAGCCAGCGGGCTCGGCCCGGAACAGGCCGCGGATCGCTAGCAAACAGGGCCTTGGGTGTCAACCAAAGCACAGCTGCAACTCGGCGAAGACGCGCTAGTTTTGGCGCAGGCAGGTGAATGCGCAGACCAACCGGGCGCGCTGCGGGTACGTGAGCGTGTGATGGTCCCGAGCACCGCGAAGGTCGAACCGCATGCCGAGCAGCGTACGCGCCTCGATTTCGTCGATGTTCTGCGCGGGATCGCCGTGGTGTTCATGATTCCGCTGCACACCTCGCACGGCTGGGTCGCGCCTGCGCTGCGCAGCGGCAACGCCTGGGCGGCCATTCAGTTCTTCGGAGGCCTCGCCGCACCGCTGTTCCTATCGCTTTCCGGGGTTTCGCTCGGCCTGCGCTGGGGTGCACGAGCTGAAAAGCAGGCCTTGCCCCGGCACCGGGACGACCTCGCCCGAGCGCTGCAGCTGGTCGTGCTCGGGTACGGGCTGCGCCTGCAAATGTGGATCATCGACGGCTCCGGCTATGCCAAGCCCTACGCCTATGTCGGCGAGCTGCTGCTGCTCGGCGGCTACGGCCTCGCGTATTTCTCGCTGCCGAAGCTCGCCCGCGCTGAGCCGCGAGCGCGCCTGCTGCTCGCCGCAGCCAGCGCGATGGTCGCTGGCGGGCTCGTGCACGTGGACTTCGCCGCGTCGTCCCGGCTCTACGGCCTCTTGCGCGTCGACGTGCTGCAATGCATCGGTGGCTCGCTCGCGATCATCACCGTGATCGGCGCGCTGCGTGGGGCCCGCTTCGCAAGACCGGGGCTCTACGTCGGCCTCGGAGTCGCCACCGCGTTCGCCACAGCCTGGACGCGCTCCTGGGTGCCGGGCCCTTTGCCCTCGGGCATGGCGGCGTACCTCGGGCAGTGGGAGCCCACCGACGGGCGCTCGGTGCTCGCGCTCTTTCCGCTCTTTCCGTGGCTCGCGTATGCGCTCATCGGCACGGCACTCGGGCTGCGCTGGCAACGCGACGCACGTGAGCAGCAACTGCCACTGACGCTGATCGCCTGCACCGCGCTAGGCGCGTGTCTCTCGCTCTCGAGCTCCGAGGCGCTGCCGCACATCTGGGCCGTGCTGCACTACGTGCCTTGGCTCGTTCAGCCCGTGCGAGTCATGTACCGCATAGGCCTCGTGCTCGTGCTTACGGGCCTGGCGTTCGGCATCGCCCGCTTGGCCCCGCGCTCGCCGCTCCGAGCGGCACTCGACACGCTCGGGCGCGCATCGCTGCTCGTGTACTGGGTGCACTTGGAATTCGCGTTCGGCGCGGCCGCCGCATCGTTCAAGAAGACGCTCGACTACACGCACTGGGCCCTTGGCTCACTTTCGCTCCTGCTCGCCATGGTGGTGTTGGCTCAGCTGCGCGTGACCTTGCCCGCCGTCTGGTCGCGCGTCATGGGTCCGCCGCGCGCCGTGAGTCCCGGCAGCTGAAACTCCAGGGTTCGCGGCGTTTTTCGTGACTTCGCAGATCGACGACAAGGGGCTTGAGCCCCCGGATCGCTTCTGTCATAAGTGGCTTCCCGCGCGCGGGGAGGGAGCGATGTTTCCCACGGTTTTGTTAGTCAGCGATCGTCCGCAGTTCGAAGATGCGTGGCGCAATGTGCTCGTCGAAATGGCGATGGAGCCGCGCGTCGTGCGTCCGGATGCGTTCGCGCAAAGCTTCACGCCCGCGCAGATCGTGGCTCAAGACCCCAGCGCAAGCAGCGCGCGCATCACGGCAGTCGTGATCGACGCAGGTGCCGCGTTGTACGACGAGGACGAGCTCTTGGCCGCCGTCGGTCTGTCGCGTGCGATGCGTGCTGCGACCGTGGTCGCACTGCCCGAAGGCCGCGCATTCGCCAGCATCGAAGACTTGCTCGAAGACCTGTGCGGCGGGTTGGTCGCGCGCCCTGGCAGCGATCTGCGGAGAATCGCAGGCGCACTGGCACGCCGCCGCGATGGCGAGCGCGCGAAGCGTTTCGAATATCTCACGGTGTCACCGCGGCCCAGCGAGTTGCTGGCCGTGTTGGGTGATGGCACCGCGCTGCTCCTGTCGCGTCCCGTTTCCGACGAAGATGACGGCAGCGAAGTCGAGAGCATCACGCTCGAAGGTGACGCGCACTCCGCGACACTCAAGCTGGGCAGCGGTCGCGAGCTCTCGCTGCGCGCGAGCAGCGTGGTGTCGGCCAATGGCGTCAACGGTCACAAGACCAACGGTGCCACGTTCACGGGAGGCACCGGCAGCCCGGGCAGCGCCAGCGCGAGCGGTGTACTGGCCGTCGACGGAGCCCGCCTGGGCGCGCGTCTTCGTGAGCTGCGACTCGCTGCAGGGCTCACGCAGGCCGAGCTCGCAAGGCGCACCGGCATTCACCGACCCAACATCGCGCGCGTCGAAGCCGGCCGTCACACACCGTCGCTCGAGACGCTCGCACGCCTCGCCTCCGCGATCGGCGTATCCACGACCGCCGTGCTCGCCGGCGAATAGCCGCGTTCTATCCCGCGAATTTCGCCTGGAAGTTCGGGGAGGTGCGTGTTTATGACCATTTAAGGTGTCTATGAACGCGGACGTGCGATCGCGGACCACAATGTCGGCAAAACCTGAGTAAACTGGATTTTTCTCTAGACAGTGGAACGTCCGGACGTTATGAATTTAGAAGATGGTCCGACGCGTACAGGCCAAGGAGCTCTTCACCGCATCTGAGGTGGCTCGCTTCTGTCAGGTCGACCTCAAGACCATCCACAACTGGGCCGACCGCGGCGAGGTTCGCCACTTCCGCACCCCTGGCCGTCACCTGCGTTTCCGGCGCGTGGACGTGCTCGATTTCCTGCGCAAGTACGGCTACCCGGTGCCCGAGGTGCTGCGTCAGGGCAAACCGAACGTGCACGTGGTCGACGAAGATCCGGCACAGCTCGACGCCGTGAAGAAGGCGCTCGCACAGCGCTTCGAAGTGACCGGCTTCGGAGATCCCGTCGATGCGCTGATCGCGATCGGCAGCGAAGCTCCCGAGGTAGTCGTGCTCGACGTTGGCGGTACCAAGATCGACGGCCTGTCGTGCATCACGCGCCTCAAAGCCGCCGAAGCCACGCGACACGTGCGCGTGGTCGTGTACTCCGCACGCGAAGACAAGAAGCCGAAAGCCCTGGAAGCCGGAGCGTCAGCATTCGTGCAGCGCCCCGATCTTGCGAAGCTGACGGAGACGATCGACGCCCTCATGGGCGGCGAGGCCGGCTGACTACTTCGAGCGGTTGGCTTTTTCTTCTAAGCCCGACTGATTGAAGCGTTTCGCGAGCTCGGCGGTGAGATCGTTCAGCGTGGCGCCTTTGGCGAGTAGCGCTACCAGCATGTGGTAGGTGACGTCCGCAGCTTCGGAGATGACGCGCTCTTTGGTTTCGTGCTGCAGGGCTTGGGCTAGCTCGCCAGCTTCTTCTTCGAGCTTCTCCGAGATCTTGAGCGCGCCTTCGGTCAGGAGCTTCTTCGTGTAGCTCTTGCCTTCGCTGGCGTCGCGACGCGCTTCGAGCTCGGCCCACAGGCGCGGCAGAGCCGTGCGCGCATGCGCGACGTTGTCGATGCTCGCGCTACCGTCGCTCGCGGTGCGCGTGAAGAAGCACGTCTCGCGGTTGGTGTGACACGACGGTCCTTCCGCGTCGGCGAGGTAGATCAGCGCGTCACCGTCGCAGTCGATCCAGATCTCGCTCACGCGCAGGCCGTTGCCGCTGGTTTCGCCCTTGCGCCACTGCTGTTTGCGAGAGCGCGAATAGAAGTGAGCGAAACCGGTATCGAGCGTGGCTTTGATGGCATCGCGGTTGGCATGCGCGAGCATGCGCACTTCGCCGGACAGGCGATCCTGAACGACGACCGTGACGAGACCTGCGTCATCCCACTTGAGCGTATCGAGCTGCATGGCGGCGCGCAGCATAGCGCAGGCAGCTTGCGAGTCCATGAAGACGGCCCGTATCGTGCGTGTCGGAGGCTCCATGAGGCATTGGCGTTCGGTGGTCTTTTTGGCGACGGTGATGATGGCAAGCTGGTCGATGCAGCCGGCACACGTCCACGCGGACGACAAGTCGCACAAGGCCGCAATCCTCGAGCTGTTCGGGCTCATGGACATGGCGCACGTGCTGAAACAGAGCACGGAGGCGATGCTCTCGGCGCAGATCGAGGCCAATCCTTCGCTCGCGCCATTCGGGCCGAAGTTCCGCCAGTTCTTCGCGAAGTACTTGAGCTGGGAATCACTGCAGAACGATCTGATCGGCATCTACGCGAAGGCGTTCACCGAGGCCGAGGTGAAACAGCTCGTCGCGTTCTACGAGACGCCGATCGGCAAGAAAGCACTGCAGCAGATGCCGAAGCTCATGCAGCAAGGTGCGCAGATCGGCATGGAGCGCGTACAGAAGCACATGCCCGAGCTGATGAACATGATGCAAGAGACGCAGCAGCAGCCAGCACAGTAGCGTGCGGCGATGCGCGCTGCCTGCGGCGCGCCCAACCAAAGCGAGCGCGCAGCGCTAGGCGCCTAGCAAAGCGTCGAGCTCACGCTGAACGCGTTCGACGTCGCAGTTCTTGGCGAGGGCGAGCTCGGTCACGACCAGGTTGCGGGCTTGCTCGAGCAGGCGGCGCTCGCTGAACGAGAGCTCTTTCTCGTTCTTCACGCGATGTAGATCGCGCAGCACCTTGGCCACCTCGAACGCCGAGCCGCTGGTGAGCATCTCGGTGTACTCCCGGAAGCGCTTGTTCCAGGGCTGGACTGTGACGGCGATCTTCGGGTCCTTGAGGATGTCGATGACCTTCTTCACGTCGCGCTTGGAAATGACGTCGCGCAAGCCGGCACGCGAGGCGCCGTCGGTCGGGATCATCAGCTTCATGCCGCTGTCGAGGATCTTGAGGATGTAGAAATCCTTCTTGTGCCCCGCGATCTCTCGGCTCTCGATGGCAGTGATCTGTGCAACCCCGTGGGCGGGATACACGGCGTTGTCGCCAACTTTAAAATTCGGAGCCTGAGCTGCCACAGTGACTCCTCCCGGATTGAGTTGGAGCAGCCTTCGGCTCTCCGTTTGAGCGGAGCAGCCTGCGGCTCTCCGTGACGCTCACCGCCGAAATGCATCCCATTCGGCATCCGAGCGGACGACTCGGGCTATGGAAGCCGCGCCGCCAACTGGGGTCAAGTACAGTAGCACTGTTCGGTGACTCCCGCAACGCACTACCCTGCGCACAGCTTCGCACAACGCAAAAACGCCCTCAGCCAAGCGCTAAACGCACAGCCGAGGGCGTTCGGCGAGTCCGTTCACGCTCGGGGACGCGGGCGCTGAGCCGAAGCGGCATCGCTGCGCTTGGCGTCAGCCGCATCGGCAGCGGCGGGCTTCTCGACAGCAACGGCAACCTTGTCAGCTGCAGGCTTGTCGGCGCTCTTGTCTGCGGGCTTGGCGGTGGCTTCCGGCGCAGCTGCAGCAGCGGATTTGCCGCGGCTCAGGCCGTGCTTTTGCAGAACCTTGAGCTCGATCTCCTGGAGCATCTTGGGACGCTCCTGCAGATACGCGCGCGCGTTCTCGCGACCCTGGCCGATGCGCTCGGCTCCGTACGAGAACCACGCGCCCGACTTCTCGATGATGTTGTCGGTCACTGCGAGGTCGATGAGATCCCCGCTCTTGCTGATGCCTTCGCCGTACATCACGTCGAACTCGCACTCGGTGAACGGGGGCGCGAGCTTGTTCTTGACCACCTTCACGCGCGTGCGGTTGCCAACCGACTGCTCGCCGACCTTGATCGCGCCGACGCGGCGGATATCGAGGCGCATGCTCGAGTAGAACTTGAGCGCGTTGCCACCGGTGGTGGTCTCGGGCGAGCCGAACATCACGCCGATCTTCATGCGGATCTGGTTGATGAAGAACAGCGACACGTTGCTGCGGTGCACGCTGCCGGTGAGCTTGCGCAACGCCTGACTCATCAAGCGCGCTTGCAGGCCGACGTGGCTGTCGCCCATCTCGCCTTCGATTTCGGCCTTGGGGACGAGCGCGGCGACCGAGTCGACCACGATCATGTCGACCGCGCCCGAGCGCACGAGCGTGTCGGCGATCTCCAGCGCTTGCTCGCCGTAGTCGGGCTGAGCGATCAACAGCTCTTCGGTGTTCACGCCGAGCTTCTTCGCGTAGCCGACGTCGAGCGCGTGCTCGGCGTCGATGAAGGCAGCGACCCCACCGGCGCGCTGACACTCCGCGATCGCGTGCAGGGTGAGCGTGGTCTTGCCGCTCGACTCCGGACCGTAGACTTCGATGATGCGGCCCTTCGGGAAGCCGCCGATACCGAGCGCGATGTCGAGTGAGATCGAGCCGCTGGGCGTGGTTTCGATGCGCGTCACTTCGCGCGCGCCCAGGCGCATGATGGCGCCCTTGCCGTACGCCTTCTCGATCGACGAAACCGCCAATTCCAACGCTTTTTCCCGATTGCCCTCGCTCATTCGGTTCTCCATTTTGGTTCAGGTTCCCAGTACGTAATTGCTAAAATTGTTTCGCGGGTACGTGATTAACTGCCTCGGCCACAGAGCGCAGCGCGCTGTAGGCCGTGCGTAGGCGAACGCGCTCGCGGTCGCCTGGAAAAAGCTCGGTGCGCGAGCGAGTTGGCTCGTTTCGCTGGGCCACGGCGAAGCATACGGTGCCGACGGGCTTGTGCTTGCTACCGCCGGTCGGTCCGGCGATGCCGGTGACCGCGACGGCGATCTCCGCGCCCGACGTACGCAGCGCGTTCTCGGCCATCGAGCGCGCGACTTCTTCACTGACGGCGCCGTGATCACGCAGCAGCGCTTCGGGTACGCCGAGCATGCGCGCCTTGGCGGTGTTGGCGTAGACCACGGCGCTGCCGAGGAAGTAGTCGGAGCTGCCGGGGGGATCGGTGAGCAGCTTGCCGATCAAGCCGCCCGTGCACGACTCGGCGAGCGCGAGCTTCCAGCCGACTTTGCGCAGCAGGCCCCCAATGTACTGCGGGTAGGTGTCGTGCTTGCCGCCGTACGCGACGTCCGACAAACGCGAGCGCACGTCGGTGGCGACACGCGTGGCGAGTTCGCGTGCGGCGTCTGCAGGGTTGTCGGCGAGCGGCGCACTGGCCAGGACTTTGACCTCGACCTCCGGGAATGTGACGCGATAACCCAATGTTACGCCGGGGGAATGCAACGAGCCGCCCAAGTCGAGATCGCGCAGACGCTCGGCCACCACCGACTCGGGCCAGCCGAACGTACGAATGTGAATTTGGTGGCTGGTGCGCGGAGCGAGCCGTTCGATGGCCGGCGCCACGTGCGTCTCGAAGATGTGCTGCATTTCCATAGGCACACCGGGCATGAAGAACGCGCGGGCGGTGCCGACACTGACAACGAAGCCGGGGGCCGTGCCGACGGCGTTCTCGAGCACGGTCGCACCCCTCGGGAGGTCGGCTTGCTTGGCGTTGGCCGCCGGCATGGGCCGCGCCAGGGCTTTGTATCGGTTCTCGATGGCTGCCAGCGAGGCGGCATCCCGCTCAACCGGGACGCCGAGCGCTTCCGCGACGGCCGCGGCGGTGAGATCGTCGGTCGTGGGGCCGAGGCCCCCGGTGCAGACGATCACATCCGTGCCTTGGCCGAGTCGTAGGAGGGTCGCGCGGATGCGCTCGGCGTCGTCAGCGACGGTGGCGTGCTCCACCACCTCGAACCCAAGCTCGGTCAGTCGTTCTCCGAGCCAACGGGCGTTGCCGTTGGTCAGCTCGCCGCGGGTGAGCTCGGTGCCGATGGAGAGGATGGCTGCGGGCATGGGTACGGGACCAAGTGGGGGAGTGCTGCAGTCGCCGGGGGTTGTTCCGGTACGTTGGGACTGACCGTATGAGCAGGTGTTGCAAACGTCAAGCATCATCTAGGCTCGGGCCCCCTTTCTACGAACGAATCCGCGCGCTCCCGGCGCGCCAAACCAAAAGAAAACATGTCGAAAACACCGTTCTTTTCGATCGTAGCCCTGGGCCTAGGCTGGCCTCTCGCGCTGCTGGCGCAGGGACCCGATGCGGCTCCGGCCGGCAAGTCCGAGCCTCCCCATGCCGCTCCGAGCGCGAGCGCCCCCGCAACAGCGCAACCCGCACCGGCGCGGCACTCGACGCAAGTCGCACTCACCGTGGTGCGCAAGACACTCGATAACGGGCTGCGCATCGTGATGAACCCGGATCACACCGCACCGACCGTTGCAGTTGCCGTGTACTACGACGTCGGCTCGCGCAACGAAGTGCGCGGTCGCTCCGGCTTCGCGCACTTGTTCGAGCACATGATGTTCCAGGGCTCGCAGAACGTCGGTAAGGGCGAGCACTTCCAGCGCATCTTGAATCGCGGTGGCTCGGCCAACGGCACGACCAGCGACGACCGCACCAACTACTTCGAGACGTTGCCTGCGAACGAGCTCGCGCTCGGCATGTGGCTCGAAGCGGATCGCATGAAGTCACTCGCGATCACCCAGTCGAACTTCGAGAACCAACGCCAGACCGTGATGGAAGAGCGTCGTCAGAGCTACGACAACCGCCCGTACATGCAGTCGATGCTGCGCATCAACGAGCTCGCGTTCGGCGACTACTTTCCGTATGCGCACTCGACGATCGGCGACATGCAGGACCTGATCAACACGCCGCTCTCGGCCGTGCAGGAGTTCTTCGATACCTACTACACGCCGAGCAACGCGGTGCTCAGCATCGCGGGCGACTTCGAGCCCGATGCAGCGCTCGCGCTCGCGAAGAAGTTCTTCGGCGACGTGCCTTCGCATCAGGTGAAGCCGTTCGACGTGGCCGATCCCGCGCCGCAGACGGCAGAGCGCAAAGAGTCGATGATCGATCCGCTGGCAGAGTTGCCGGCGCTGCACATCGCGTATCACATCCCGAAGGACCGCGAGCCCGACCACTACCCGCTCGAGCTGCTGGCGATTCTGCTCGGCGACGGCGAGAGCTCGCGGCTGTATCAGAAGCTGGTGAAGGAGAAGGAGCTCGTGCAGGAAGTCGGCGTGAGCACCGACGGACGGCGCGGACCGGATCTGCTCTCGGTCTGGGCGATCTGCTCGGAAGGCCACAACGGCGACGAAGTTCGCAGCGTGGTCTACGACGAGATCAAGTCGATCGCCGAAAAGGGCGTGACGCCGCGTGAGCTGGACAAGGCCAAAAACCGCATGCGCGCGGAGTTCGTGTTCGGCCTTTCATCGAACCTGTCGCGCGCGATGCGCTTGGCGGAGTTCGAGACGTACGCCGGAGACGCGAACATCCTGATGGGCGAGCTCGACCACTACTTGAGCGTGAGCGGGGACGACATCAAACGCGTGGCCAACCAATATTTCGCACCCACCAACCGCACGGTCCTGGACGTGATTCCACCCGTTGCAGCTGACAGCGCCAAGAAGGGCGGCAAGCCATGAGCACGCGTATTTTCCGGATCAACGGTCTGCTCTGCGTGGCTGCGCTGCTCGGCGGCGCGGCGTGTAGCTCGACGACCACGGCTCCGGCTGCCCAGGCCACGACGCCGGCGGCGCCTGCAAACTCGCTGTCGGTTCAGATCGAGAAGGTGCCGATCGTGCGCGAGCTGCCGCCGGAGAGCGCGGCGGCGCGTGACATCCACCTGCCGCCGGTGACGCGCACAGCGAGCGCGGGGTCGGGCCTCGAGCTGAATACGGTCACGATGACGGCGCTGCCGGTCATCCAGGTGAAGCTGGTGATCAAGGCGGGCAGCGCGGCGGATCCGGCGGACCTGCCGGGCACCGCGCAGTTCGTCGCGGCCATGCTCAAGGAAGGCACGACCAAGAAGTCGAGCGCGAAGATCGCAGAGATGGTGGACTTCCTCGGCGCGCGGCTCGACATCGGCAACGACGAAGAGCACGTCGTGATCAACATGACGGCGCTCAGCGATCAGCTGAAAGACGCGCTTGGCCTGGTGGCCGAGCTCGCGACCATGCCGTCGTTCGACGATGTGGAGCTCGCGAAGCTCAAGAAGCGCGAGCTCGATCGCTTGTCGTTGATGAGCCAGAGCCCGAACTTCCTGGCGCGTCGCGAGTTCTACAAGGCTCTGTATGGCGCACACCCGTACTCGCACATCGACACGACCAAAGACGTCGTGAAGCGCATCCACAAGGGCGACCTGTCGCGCTGGCACAAGCGCTTCTTCACGCCGAACAACGCGTACCTGGTGGTGGTCGGCAACGTCACGCCAGCTGAAGTGCAGAGCGCGGCGAACCGCGCGTTCCGCGACTGGGGCTCACACAAGGTCACGCCGCTCGAGTATCCCGCGACGCCGACGCGTACCGCGACGGAGGTCGTGCTGGTCGACCGTCCGGAGTCGGTGCAGTCCGTGATCTACGTCGGCAACCTGGCGCTCAAGCGCACCGATCCGGACTACATCCCGCTCACGGTCGCGAACCAAGTGCTCGGTGGCTCGGCGGCGTCGCGTATGTTCATGGACCTGCGGGAGAAGCAGAGCCTGACTTACGGTGCATACAGCGACGTGGACGAAGGCCTGCAGCCCTCGCCGTTCCGTGCGTTCGCTGCGGTTCGCAACGAAGTCACCGCGCAGGCGATGACCGCGTTCATGAATCACTTGCAGCGCATCCGCAGCGAGATCGTACCGGACGCGGAGCTAGCCGACGCCAAGCGCTATCTCGTGGACTCGTTCCCGCTGCACATCGAGACACCGGCGGAGATCGCGGGCCTCGTCTCGGAGCTGCGCACGTACGGCTTCCCGGACAACTACTGGGATGGCTACCGCTCGCAGATTCAAGCGGTGACGGCGCAGCAGGCGCTCGACGCTGCGAAGAAGTACATCACACCGCAGACTGGCCTCGTGGTCGTGGTCGGCAAAGCGACCGCCATCAAGGATACGCTCGCTGCGTACGGTCCGACCAAGGTGATGGACACCGAGGGCAAGCTGGTCGTGGATGCACCGAAAGCTGCGGCACCCGCAGCGCCCGCGGCTGCACCTGCTACACCGGCCCCGCCGCCGGCTGCGCCTGCGGCACCTGCCGCCGCAGCGCCGACAACCCAACCGCCGCCTGCCGCTGCGGGAACGAAGGAGAAGTAAGCCGTGTGCGGAATCGTTGGCTACGTCGGTACTAAGAACTGCGCTCCGATCTTGATCGACGGCCTGCGCCGGCTGGAGTACCGCGGATACGATTCCGCCGGGCTCGCGGTCTACGACGGGACGCGCATCAACGTGACGCGTGCGATCGGCAAGCTGCGTAATCTGGAAGCGGCGCTGGCAGCGGCGCCTCTCACGGGTACGACCGGCATCGGTCACACGCGCTGGGCGACGCACGGGCGCGTGTCGGAAGCGAACGCGCATCCGCACGTGGCTGGTGAGATCGCGGTGATCCACAACGGCATCATCGAGAACCATCTCGCGCTGCGTGCGCGGCTCGTGAAGGATGGCGCGAAGATCCTCAGCGACACCGACACGGAGATCATCGCGCACTTGATCGACGCGCAGTGCCGGAAGGGGCTCTCGCTCGAAGACGCGGTGCGCGCGGCGTTGAAAGAGGTCGAGGGCGCGTATGCGATCGCCGTGATTCGTAAGAGCGAGCCGCAGAAGATCGTGGTGGCGAAGAATGCGTCGCCGCTCGTGCTCGGGCTCGGCGAAGGCGAGAACCTGTGCGGCAGCGACATCCCCGCCGTGCTGCCGTACACGCGCCGCGTGATCATCCTGGAGGACGGTCAGATGGCCGTGCTCACGGCGGATGCCGTGCGCGTCACGACCGTCGATGGGACGCCAGTGGATGCGCAGGTGAAGACCATCGACTGGTCGCCTGCGATGGCGGAGAAGTCCGGGTACAAGCACTTCATGCTCAAGGAGATCCACGAGCAGCCGCGCGCGATCGAAGACACCGTGCGCGGTCGCCTGGATCGCGAGAACGGCGACATCGTGGCGGAAGAGATCGGGCTCTCGCCCGAGCTCGCGACCAAGATCGAGCGCGTGTACCTGGTGGCGTGCGGCACCAGCTCGCACGCGGCGATGGTCGGTCGTTACTACCTCGAGCGCCTCGCGCGCATTCCTACCGTGGTCGAACTGGCCAGTGAGTTTCGCAGCCGCGATCCCGTGATCGGTCCTGGCGACTTGGTCGTGGCGATCAGCCAGTCGGGCGAGACGCTCGATACCCTGATGGCGGCGAAGATCGCCAAAGAAAAAGGCGCGAAGCTGCTCGCGATCGTGAACGTGATGGGCAGCGCGATCGCGCGCGCCAGCGACGCGGAGCTGTACACGCGCGCGGGTCCGGAGATCGGCGTGGCGTCGACCAAGTGCTTCACGGCGCAGATGGTCGCGCTCTTGATGCTCGCGGTGTATCTCGGACGCAGGCGCGGAACCTTGCCGGCGGCGCGCGCGGCCGAGCTGGTCGAGGGCATCGCGCGCTTGCCGCAGCAGATGCGCGACGTGCTCACGGGCACGCGTCAGCTGGTACTGCACTTGGCGCGGCGCTACATGGACGCGCGCGACGTGCTGTTTCTGGGACGCGGCGCGAGCTTTCCGATTGCGCTCGAGGGCGCGCTCAAGCTTAAAGAGATCTCGTACATCCACGCCGAGGGCTACGCCGCCGGCGAGATGAAGCACGGACCGATCGCGCTGATCGACGCGAACGTGCCGGTGGTGGTGCTCGCGCCCAAGGACGAGCATCACGACAAGAGCATGAGCAACCTGCAGGAAGCCAAGGCGCGCGGCGGACGCATCATCGCCATCGCGAGCGAGGGCGATGAAGACGTGCACGGCCTGGCCGAAGAAGTGGTCGAAGTGCCGGTCGTGGATCCGGAGTTCACGCCGTTCTTGACCGTGATCCCGCTGCAGCTGTTCGCGTACTACGTGGCCGACCTGAAGGGCACGGACGTGGACCAGCCGCGCAACCTCGCCAAGACCGTAACCGTGGAGTAGAACGCGCCGGATGTTCGGACAGGCGCAGATCGCGGTCGTCGTGCCCGCGTACAACGAAGGGCAGCGGATCGCGGCGACGCTGCGCTCCATTCCCGAATACGTCGACCGCGTGATCGTGGTCGACGACGGCAGCAGCGACGAGACCAGCGCGCGCGCGCGTGCTGTCGACGACGCGCGCGTGTGCGTGCTGCGCCACGAGCAGAACCGCGGCGTGGGGGCGGCGCTGTGCACCGGCTACGCGCACGCCTTTGCCGAAGGCGCCGAGGTCGCGGCCGTGATGGCGGGCGATGGCCAGATGCATCCGGCAGATCTGCATGCGCTGATCGCGCCCTTGGTTGCAGGCCAAGCGGACTATGTGAAGGGCGACCGGCTGTCGCATCCGGAGGCGTTCGCGCGTATGCCGCTGACGCGCTACCTCGGCAACTGCGTGCTGTCGTGGCTGACGCGGCTCGCGACGGGGCTCGCGCTCTCGGACTCGCAGTGCGGGTTCACGGCGCTGCACAAACGCGCTCACGAACGCATCCCCATGCACGCGCTCTGGCGCGGCTACGGCTACCCGAACGACCTTCTTGGCTTTCTCGCGGAAGAGAAGCTGCGCGTGCGCGACGTGGTCGTGCAGCCGATCTACGCGGGCGAGAACAGCGGCGTGCGCTTGCACCACGCGCTTCTGGTGATTCCGCTCTTGCTGGTGCGCGTGGTGGCGCGCCGCCTGGGGCGCGTGCTGTCGAACGAGCCGGCGGCTTCGGCGCTGCACTAAGATTCTGACGGAATGCGCATCGGCCTTTTGACCACCAGCTTCCCGTACCACGGCGAGCACGTGGCAGGAGCGTTCGTGCTTGGCTTTGCGCGAGCGCTGGCGACGTGCGGGCATGAGCTGGAGGTGCTGGCACCGGAGCCCGCGCAGGCGTGCGTCCCGGTGAACGAGCCGCACGTGCGCACGATCCACGTGCCGTATCTGCGGCCGCGCGCGTTGCAGCAGACGTTTTATGGCGCGGGCGTGCTGGACAACTTGCGCCAGAAGCCCACTGCTTGGCTCGGCGTCGCGGCCTTCCCGCTTTCGTTGGGCGCGGTCTGTGCGCGTCACGAAGAGCCTTGGGATGCGTTCGTGAGCCACTGGGCGCTACCGTCGGCGTTGATCGCGGGACACTTCGCGCGCGGCGCGCGACCGAGGCCACACCTGTGCGTGTTTCATTCGGCGGATCTGCACCTGTTGATGCGCTTGGCGCAGCGCGCACGGTTCGCCGAGCAGATCGCGCGCGGAGCAACCGCGCTTTGGTTCGTGACGGAGGCCCAGCGGCAGCAGTTCTGCTCGCTGCTCTCCGACACGACGCGCCGGACGTTCGAAAAGCGCGTCACGGTGTCACCGATGGGCATCGCTGCACCTGCGCGAGCTGTCGGGGATCGCGACGCGACTCGACGACGCCTCGGCTTGGCCCGCTTCACGGTGTTGGCGCTGTCGCGCCTCGTGCCGATCAAGGGACTCGACATCGCCGTGCGCGCAGCCGCGGCCGTAGACGTCACGCTGCTGATCGCGGGCGATGGACCCGAGCACGGCGCACTCCTTGCCCTTTCGCGGGAGCTGCGCGCGGACGTGCGGCTGCTCGGGCGCGTGGCCGAACACGAGAAGCGCGCGCTGTTCGAGGCCGCAGACGCGTTCCTGATGCCCTCGCGCACCCTGCCCGACGGGCGCAGCGAAGGGGTACCCATCGCCCTGCTCGAAGCCTTGGCCCACGGCCTGCCGGCGATCGCGACGGCCACGGGAGGCATGCCCGGCATCATCGAAGACGGGCACAGCGGCCTCTTGATCCCGGCCGATGACGCCTCCGCCCTCGCCCAGGCCATCATCCAACTGCGGCTCGACGACGCCCTGCGCGCGCGTCTCGCACGGGCCGGCCAAGTGCGCGCGCTGCGCTGCACTTGGTCCGCGCTGACCCCCGTCATCGAGACCGCGCTCTTCGGCTGAACACGTGTTCGTGGTTCGCGCTGGCCCCACGGCTGGACGGCCTCGCCAGTCCGCGCCGACAGCTTGACCCCACCCCCGAATTGAGCGATGTACGCGCACCATCTTCACCCCTTTTGGGCCTTGGTAATTATTCGGGGCGAAGCCTGTAGCTCTCCCGAAGTGATATCGGGAGCAGCCTCAGCCTTCGGCTCTCCCTCCCCAGCATCAGGAGTTCTCGAGTGGACAGGCTTCCTCTCTACGCCATCGTCATGGGTGTGATCGCCCTCGTCGTCGCGGCGGGCTTCTACTTCCGCGTCAAAGCTGCCCCTGAGGGCAACGCTGCCATGCAGCGCATCGCGCGCTACATCCGCGAAGGCGCGATGGCGTTCTTGGTGCGCGAGTACAAGGTGCTCGCCATCTACGCAGTGGTCGTGTCGAGCGCGCTGTTCGTCGGCTTCAACTCGCAGGGCATCGGCCTGCACGCCGCAGTGTCGTTCTTGAGCGGCGCGTTTCTGTCGCTGCTCGCCGGCTTCTTCGGCATGAAGGCCGCGACCTACGGCAACGTGCGTACGACCGAAGCGGCACGCGCGCACGGCATGGCCGCTGCGCTCGTGATGGCGCTCGACGGCGGCGCGGTCATGGGTCTGTGCGTCGCGGGCTTGGGCCTGGTCGGCATGGGCGTCGTGTACATGTTGTTCGGCGACAGCAGCGCGGACAAGATCTTCACCGAAGGCGACGCTCACAAGTTCGGCACGATCATCCACGCGTTCGCGGTCGGTGCCTCTTCGATAGCGCTCTTCGCGCGCATCGGCGGCGGCATCTACACCAAGGCTGCCGACGTCGGCGCCGACATCGTCGGCAAGGTCGAAGCGAACATCCCCGAGGACGACCCGCGCAACCCGGGCGTGATCGCGGACAACGTCGGCGACAACGTCGGCGACATCGCGGGCATGGGCGCGGACATCTACGAGAGCTACGTGGCGGCCATGGTCGCGGCGATGGCGCTCGGTCTGACGCTGCCGCAGGAGCAGCTGCAGAAGCTCGCGCCGGACGTGACCGACCTCGGCAAGCTGCGCACGATTGCGGTCGGCTTGCCGATCTTGCTCTCGACGCTCGGCCTGGGCGTGTCGATCCTCGGCATCTTCGTGACGCGCTTGCTGAAGAACCTGCCGCCAGCCCGCGTGCTGCGGCTGGCGCTGATCTTGCCGCCGTTCCTCACGCTCGCGAGCGGCGCGCTCGTGCTGCCGAAGTTCGGCATCGCGATGGGCGTGCTCGTGACGCTCGGCGCCGGTGCGCTCGGTGGCGCGATCGTCGGTCTGATCACAGACTACTACACGTCGGCCGGCCCGATTCACAAGATCGCGCAGTCGTCGTTGACGGGCCCCGGCACGAACGTGATCCGCGGCCTGGCCGTGGGTCTCGAGAGCTGCGCGATTCCGCTGTTCACGCTGTGCGTCGTGGGCTGGGCGAGCAATCACATGCTCGGCCTCTACGGCATCGCGTTGGCAGCTGTCAGCATGCTCGCGGGCACCGCAATCGTCATGACGGTCGACGCCTACGGTCCGATCGCCGACAACGGCGGCGGTATCTCGGAGATGAGCGGCCTCGGGCCCGAGGTCCGCAAGATCACCGACGAGCTCGATGCGGTCGGCAACACCACCGCGGCTGTCGGCAAGGGCTTCGCAATCGGCTCCGCCGTGCTCACCGTGGTGGCGCTGTTCGCGGCGTTCAACATGGAAGTGAACGCGAGCCGCTTGGCCAAGGGTATGGATAAGCTCGAGCTGAGCCTGGTCGATGCCGACGTGCTCATGGGCATCCTGTTCGGCGCGATCCTGCCGTGCTTGGTCGGCGCTGCCACGATGACCGCGGTCGGCAAAGCGGCCGGCGCGATCGTCGAAGAGATTCGTCGCCAGTTCCGCGAGATCCCCGGCCTGCTCGAAGGCAAAGAGGGCGCGGAGCCGCAGCCTGCGGTGATCGTCGACCTGGCGACCACGGCGGCCATCCGCGAGATGATGCTGCCCGGCGCGATCGCGATCCTCGCGCCCGTGCTGATCGGCTTTCTGCTCGGCGCCAAGGTGCTCGCCGGTGCGCTCGCGGGCTCGCTCGCGGTCGGCGCCACGCTCTCGCTGCTCATGGCCAACGCCGGTGGCGCCTGGGACAACGCGAAGAAGTTCATCGAAAAGGGCGGCCTGCCGGGTCACAAGAAGGGCTCGGACGCACATAAGGCGGCCGTCGTTGGCGACACCGTCGGCGACCCATTCAAGGACACCTCGGGCCCCGGCGTCGCGATTCTGATCAAGGTCATGGCGGTCGTGAGCTTATTGATCGCTCCGCTCATTACCTGAGCTGCGGGGTCGTGCGCAGCTGACAGCTGCAGCCACGCGTCACGGAATTTCGTACAGATAGAAATACGCAGGCAGCGGGCCGTTGTTGAGCGGCTTCTTGATCGCCGGCTGCATGCCGAACGCTCGCTCGAAGTTGCGGTTGGCGACCAAGAACGCGGCGCGGAAGCCGGAGAAGCGCGAGCACAGGTCGCCCAAGTCGGCGTACAACGCATCGAGCTCGTCGTCGTCGCCGATGCGCTCGCCGTACGGCGGATTCCCAAGGAAGAGGCCGGTCTCGCGGCCGGCGGCGCGCTCCGCGGTGAGCTCGCGGATCCTGCCAGGGCCGAGCTCGCGCATGTCGCTCGTGAGCACGATCAGTGAGTCCGCGACGCCCGCCCGACCGGCGGCGCGCAGGGTGACGTCGGCCAGGTCGGGGTCGGCGTCAGCTGCCACTATACAGGGCTCGGTATCGGCGAACAGCGCGTCAGCACCGCTCGGGGGCAGGCCTGCGAACGCTGGCATGTCGCAGACCAACGCGCGGCGCGGAGACACCCAGACCGGCAGCGCCTTCGCCATGCAGGCAGCTTCGATCGCGATCGTGCCGGTGCCCGAGAACGGATCGATCAAGATGTCTCGGCGCGCGTCGTAGCGCGCGAGCATGAGCAGCACGGCGGCGAGATCCTCGCGCAACGGAGCCACACCGCGCTCGCTGCGGTACCCGCGTTGGTTCATCGGCCGCCCCGCCAGGTCGACCGACACGCGCACGACGCCTTCGGAAAGGCGCACGGCGAAGATGATGTTCGGCGTCTCGGGATCGAGGGTGACTTGCATGCCGCTGTCAGCTGCAGCCTCGATCAGCGCGTTCTTGACGGTACCCACGACCTGACGCTCACCGGCGGCGAACGCCTCGACGCCGTGCGCGTACACCGACAGGCGCGCGCCGTCCCACAAGTAGCGCGGAGCGTTCTGCTTGGCGATGGCCAGGACGTCGGCGAACAGCGGCTCGAGGCGCGCCGCGCGCGTTTCGAGCACGTCCCAGAGCACGCGCACACTGGTGCGGTGGTAGAGCGCGGCCAGCTTCGCGACGCGCGGCTCGAACGGGTATATGAGGGCGCCGGTGCCGTGCTTCTTCGGCTCGGGCAAACGCACGTCGTCGAACGCACGCCTGCACAAGCGCATGAGCTCGCCCGCCATCACTTTGTTGGTACCGCCCGCTCCGATCAGCCGCAGATTGTCGAGGGGCCCAGTGCCAGTTTCCGTCATTCGCCGAAGCGTGCCACGGCGTGTTCCAGGTAGGGGATCAAATCCGGTGAGACCTCGGCGAACTCGACGCCCGCTTTGAACGGCCACTCGCCATCCGGATCGTCGACGTTGGGATCGAGACGCACGACGGTACCGCGCAAGGTTCGCTCCGTGCTCGCGCCAGGGAGCTGGAACGTGATCGAAACGGTCTCACCGATCTTCACGTCGATGCAGAGCGCGATCAGCATGCCGCCCGCGCCGATGTTGTGGCCGATCGCAACTTTGGCGTCGACTGCACCGTGCCCGTTCGCTTGGATTTGCACCGGAAACCAAAGCCTGTACCGGGCATGCTCGCGACGTTGCACCACTCCAGGATACCCGAAGCATCGAGGACGCCGCAACGCGGGTTGCGCACGAGCATCCGGCCCGTTATACGCAGGGACTTCGCGGGAAAAGAACGACATGCGAGACGAGAACTTCGGTGGCCTGCTCACGCACTTGACAGGTGGCAGCGATCGCGCGGGCGGTGGCGACGGACCCTTGGTGGTGTTGATGCACGGCTTCGGCGCGCCGGGCACGGACTTGGTCGGACTCGAGCGCATGCTGCGCGTGCCCGGCGGAACCCGCTTCGCGTTTCCCGAGGCGCCGCTGTCGCTACCGGAGTTCCCCTTTCCGGCGCGCGCGTGGTGGCGCATCGACTTGGCGCGTTTCGAGCAGGCGCGCACGCAGGCCGATCTCTTGGCGCGCAGCAACGAAGTACCCGAAGGCCTCGTGCACGCGCGCGAGCGCGTGATCGCGTGCTTGAACGAGCTGCAGGAGCGGCTGTCGGTGCCCTCGGAGAAGATCGTGCTCGGTGGGTTCTCGCAGGGCGCGATGATCGCGTGCGACGTGGCGCTTTCGGATCCTCGGCCGCTGGCAGGCCTGGCGCTGCTCTCGACCACGCTGATCTCGGCGCAGACCTGGCTGCCACGCATGTCGCGGCGCGAGGGCTTGCGTGTGTTCCAGAGTCACGGGCAAGTCGATGCGATCCTGCCGTTCGTGGCAGCAGACAAGCTGCGCGAGCTGTGGGTGGAGGCCGGCGCCGAGCATGAGTGGGTCGAGTTTCGCGGGGGTCACGAGATCCCGCCGCCCGTGCTCGAGAAGCTCGGCGCGTTCATCACCCGGTCGGTGTCGTGAGCCACGCGACGAGCAGCGTCGCGGAGCGCCTGCAGCAGCTTGGCTCGCACAGCGATCTGACCACGTTCGCCGCGACCTTCGGCGAGGACTGGCTGGCGTTTTTCGAGCAATGCCCGCGCGCGGATTGGTTGCTGGCGATTGCGGCACGCCTGGGCGCCGAGCCGCGCGCTCTGGTGTCTGCAGCCATCAGCTGCAGCCGTGAAGCGCTGACCTATCTGGCCGAGCCCGATGCCGAGCTCGAAGCGGCGCTCGACGCTGCGGCTGCGTGGACGCGCGCTGATGGAAATACCGACGCCTGCCGCGAGCACGGCGCGCGCCTAGCAGCACGAGCCGGAGAGCACGACGCCGTGGTGGACAGCGCCGTGCAAGCGGTAGTCGCGACGCTCGCCGCGATCGAGGACACGAGCGCCGCCGCGCACGCCGCCGCATGCACCACGCAGACCGCCGTGCTCGCCGCAGGCGACTGCGCGATGCAGTCCGCCATGCGATTCACGCAGGAGCGCTGCGCCGGGCTGGCACGCCGCGAGCTCACGCCCGCGACGCTCAGCACGCTCGCGCAAACAGAGTAGCTACAACCTCTCCGTGAGCGCCGCTGTCAGTGCTGCACGACGCGACCGCCTGCGCCCGCGCCATATTCGGTCGTGTAGACCGGATTGCCCTGGGAGTCGGTCCCGGACAGATAGGTGTAGCTGGTGCCGCTGCTGCCCATGACCACGTTCTGCACGTACGTGAACGAGCTATTCGTTGAAATTGCTCGCGGTCCAGGCGTTCGGATTCGCTCGCGAGCGTGACTTCGCCAGCCGCCCTGACAACGCACGAACTGACAGGTCCCGGTGCCGCAGGAAACGACCGCGTGCGCAATCGCGCACGCGGTACCGCAGCTGCCACAGCTACTCAGCGAGCGCACGGACGACTCACAGCCGTTGAACGGATTCGAGTCGCAGTCGCCGAAGCCCGTGTCGCACCGGTTGATCTTGCAACCGTTCGTGCTGCAGTCCGCCTGCGTTGCACGCATGCTCGAGCACATGCAAGTCATTGCGTGTGCCGTGCACGCATACATGCGCGTTCACCGCGTTCGTTGCTATTCCGCGTCGTCGCGCAACGCGATCGATGCGATGCGTGCGGTGCGCTGCGCAAGCTTGTACGCAAGACCGGTGCGACCGTCGTGCCGTGGATCAGCAACACCCCAACGCGTGAGCGTCGCGAGCGCTTCTTCGTGCATCTCGAGCGCAGCCAGCGTCCCGCCGGAGCAACGCGGAATGTTGGTGCACATCTCGGAGCCGGAGAGCGCGCACAGACAACGCGCATGCGCCAGCTGCGCAGTGGCCAGCGCATCGTCGACGCGGCCGCTGGCTTCGTACGCCTGCGCGAGCCGATGCGTGAGCAGGGCGTCGCGCGCGAGCTCGGGTGGCGCGGCACGCACGGCCGAGATCGCGAGGCCTGGCTGGCCGAGGCGCAGGTACACCGTCGCTAGCTCGCGCGTTCGCTCGAGGTTGCTGCGATCGAGCGCGACCGCATCTTCGAGCTGCGCTAGACCGCTCGCGTCACCGACACCCATGCCGACTACCGCGCGCGCAGCTTCGGTCTGCACAGTGGCGGGCTCGGATGCGCTCAGCGCGGACCCCAGAAGGAGCAGCACCGCGAGCAATACGACGCTCAGCCGAATCTCCATGCGTTCCTACTCGCCGCCAAGAAGCGACCAAACTGGCGCCCCGACAGGCCCACACGCAGGCCTACACGACGGAGCATATCCCTTCTGACTCCCGAGGCCCACCGAAAGTTCCGGCGGGCACAGCCGAGTCAGCCAGGACAGCACACGTTTCGCGAGAAAAAGCAGGATTCCCCGGAGATACCCGGTTCACGCGTGGCTTCACGCCCCCGCGGTCGCTTGCGCCTTCTTGCCGCCCTTGGCTGTACGCGCTGCACGCGCCGGCTTGGCCGACGCACCGTTGCGCTTGGGCAGGAGAGCATCTGCGAGCTCGAGCGCGCGGTCGGCGTTCTCCCAGGAGAAGCTCTTTTCCGTGCGGCCAAAGTGACCGTAGGCCGCCGTCTTCTTGTAGATGGGGCGGAGCAGGTCGAGCGTCTCGATCAGCGCGGCCGGGCGGAAATCGAAGATGCCCTCGACGGCCTTGGCGATCTTCGCGTCGTCGACGACGCCGGTGCCGAACGTCGTGACGTACACGCCGACGGGCTTGGCCACGCCGATCGCGTACGCGACCTGAACCTCGCACTTGCTGGCGAGCTTGGCTGCGACGATGTTCTTCGCGACGTAGCGCGCGAAGTAGCAGGCGCTGCGGTCGACCTTGCTCGGATCCTTGCCACTGAACGCGCCGCCGCCGTGACGGCCCATGCCGCCGTAGCTGTCGACGATGATCTTGCGACCCGTGAGACCGCAGTCGCCGTACGGACCACCGACCACGAAGCGACCGGTCGGGTTCACGAAGAACTTGGTCTTCTTGTCGATCATCTTCGCGGGCAAGAGCGGCTTGATGATCTCTTCGATCACCGCGTCTTGGATGGTCTTGTGCTTGACGCCGTCTTCGTGCTGCGTCGAGAGCACGACGGCGTCGATGCGCGAGGGCTTGCCGTCTTCGCCGTACTCGACCGTGACCTGGCTCTTCGCGTCCGGGCGCAGCCACTTGAGCTTGCCGTTCTTGCGCAGCGCGGCCTGTTGCTTCACGAGCTTGTGCGCGAGCATGATCGGCATCGGCATGAGCTCGGGCGTCTCGTCGATCGCGAAGCCGAACATCAGGCCTTGATCGCCCGCGCCCTGCTCCTTGAAGAGACCCGCGCCTTCGGTCACGCCCTGCGAGATGTCGGGCGACTGCTGCTCGACGGCCGTCAGCACCGCGCAGGTGTCGGCGTCGAAGCCCATCGACGAGTCCGTGTAGCCGATCTCGCGCACGGCTTCGCGCACGATCTTGGCGTAGTCGAGCGTGGCGCGCGTGGTGATCTCACCGGCGACGACCACGAAGCCCGTCTTCACGAGCGTCTCGCATGCCACGCGCGAGCGCTTGTCCTGCTCGAGACACGCATCGAGGACGGCATCGGAAATCGCGTCGCAGATCTTGTCGGGATGACCCTCGGAAACGGACTCGGACGTGAACAAGTAGGCCATGACATCTCCTCGACCCCGAGAGCCGCAAGGGGCCGGTCGGGTGTGTAGCGTGCAGGGGTGCAGAGGCGCAGGTGATCGCCCAGTGCACGGGGCTTTTAGCGATCGGGCCATGGCGTGTCAATGCGCGGGCGCTGACGGACCGCGGCGGAGCAGCGTCCGGCGAGCCTGCCGGCGCCGAATCAGCGCAAACGAAACCAGGAGCAAGAGCGCGGACCAGGCGTTGCCCGAGTGAGCTGGTCCATGCGCGATCTTGCTGCCGCAGCCGCGGCTGGCCGAATCGCCGGGCCGGCGTCCGCCGACCGAACGCAGCCCCCCGCGCTGCCGGCAACCAAGGTCAGGGAGTTCACTGCGCATCGAAAACGCCGTCCCGCGCCCACGCCAAGAGCGCGCTGCCTGCGTGCTGAACCATGTCGGTGCGTGAGGTGAGGTCGGCGGCGGTGCCCGGCATGCCCCCGTACGCGCGCGCCGGATTGCGGAACAAGTGCGTGGGCCCCGGTGCCCAACGCTGACGAAGCAAGAGGCCAACCGAACGCTCGATCACCCTGCGCAGTTCACGCAGCTCGCTCGCGTCGGTCACACCGTGCGCACTCTGTTGATGCGCACGCAGCACGCGAAAGAGCGGGACGCTCGCTTCGACACGCGACGCAGCTGTCGTGACGCGCGGCAAGAGCACGGGGCCGACACCGAACGCGCCTTCCGAAGGCCAAGGCGTATCGCCCGCAGCATATTGCAGGTGCGACTGCCAGCGCGCCCAACGCACGCAGAACGCGAGCGCAGCGCTGACGTCCATGTACGCCGCGGCTTTACCCACCGCTTGGCAAGTCCAGTGCTCCTCGCCGTAGAAGTAGCGACTGCCGAAGAAGCTCCAGCCGGCGCCCGTGAGGTGCGCCATCAAGCGCCGCGCTGCTTGCAAGTCGCGCGGGTCGCGCGTGCGCTCGTACGCGGTCAGCAGCGCCATCGCGGTTTCACCGCTGTAGTACATGTGCTGGACATCCACAGCGCGCTCGCGCTTGCGATCGTACTCGTGCATCAGCTCGCCATCGGGACGCTGCTGCGCGCGCAGAAACGCCGTGAGACCGGACAAGAGAGCGCTCACATCGGCGTCGTCGCCGCTCTGCAAGAGCTCGGCAGCTGCCAAGGCGGTGAGCGCGCTCGCGCCCACTTCCACTTCGCCATCCTGCAGCACGCATAGGCGATCCGGCGCGCCGCAGGTCGTGATCGCGGAGGCGCGCAGATAGCCGAGCGCGCGCCGCGCACCTGCACGCGCCTCGGGCATGGCCAAACGCTGCGCCGCCTGCGCCAAGAAATACGTCGTGCCCCCGTGGCGAGGCAGACTGTAGTCGTCGCCGGCGAGCGCACGGTCGTGCTGAGCATCGTAGACGTAGGTATACCGGCCCGAGCGAGCTTGATGACGTAACACGAACTTCGCCCCGTCCCGCGCGGCGGTTTCCAGCTGCTCGCGTGTCAGCGCGGGCCGCGGCGTTTCGGTCGGCCAGGGCGCCATGGCTTCGATGCGAACCCTGCGCACACGCCCGTTCTGGTGCAGCTCCGCGCGAGTCGTGCCGAGATCGTCGGCGAGCCGCTGCTCGAGCAGAGCGAGGTCGGTACCGAACGTGAGGTCTGGAATCGGTGCGACCACCGCGCGGTCGTACAGGCCTAGGCCCCAGATATCATCGGGCGTCAGGCACACGCTGCGGCCACCGTCGGTTCCCTGGGTCGCGCACAGACCGTCGCGCAACGGCACGAGCAAGAGCGCGCGCAGCCAGGGCAGCGCGTCGACGAGCGCTGCGTCGCCACGCGTGAGCTCGATGCGAAAACGGGGGCGGTCGGCAGGCTTTCTCGCGGAGAACGCGAGCGCGAGCAGCGGCTGGCGCGCGAACGCAACACCCGCTTCGCGCACGGCCTTAGTGAGCGTGGCGCCGGCGACGTGTCGTGCCACGCGCTGGCCGTGCACGTAGACACTCACGAAGATGGCGCCCCCCGCGCGGTAGTGCTCGGCGCGGGGGGGTGCCGCCGTCAGCGGCAGGTGTTGCGCGGCCTGTGCGAGCGCTTCATAGGCCCAGCGCGTGCTCGCTTCGTCCGGCATCGGTACCCGCGAAATGCTGGCACGCGCGTGCACCGCGAGACAACCGAGCAGCGTGAACACGGACCACGCGAGCAGATAACGCGCGGCGCTGGCGTTCACACCGTTCATGGCGAGTCGCGCAGCCAGAAGAGCTGAAACGCCGGCAGCACGACTAGATACGGCAACACGAGCAACGCCACGGCAGCCATGAGCGCAGCGCCACCCGCGCCTACCGGTCCGTACGAGCCTGCGAGCTGTGCCGCACTGAGCGCGAGCGCGGAGACGCACAGCGTTCCCGTCACGAGCTCGAGCCAAGCGACGGCGCGCGCCAGCTGCACCGCCCACGTGCGCGAAAACGAGAGACTGAGCGCGGACGCGAGCGCTGCGAGGGCGACCAACGTGCCGACCACGTCGACCAGCAGATAGCGCGCGGGCAGTACGAGCCAGATGCCGCACGAGAGCAAAAGCGCGAGCCCGAGGTGCAGAACGGCGACGAGGTGAAGACGAGTCATGCCAGAGCGAGAGAGACGCGAACGCGAGCGCTGACGTCAGACGATGCGCGAAAGCCGCGGCTGCGTTCCACGGGACACGATCGTGTCACCATGGAATGCCGCGTCACTGACGTCCGGGTAATCGATGTTGTAGTGCAGTCCACGGCTTTCCTTGCGGAAGCGCGCGCAGGTCACGATCAAGCCCGCCACGTCTGCGATGTTGCGCAGCTCGAGCAGGTCGGCGGTGACCAGGTGCTTCCAGTAGTATTCGTGGATCTCTTCGTCGAGCAGCTGGATACGCCGCGTCGCGCGCGTCAGGCGCTTGTCCGAACGCACGATACCGACGTAGTTCCACATGAAGCGGCGCAGCTCGTCCCAGTTGTTCGCAACCATGACCGCTTCGTCGCTCGGCGCGGCTTCGCCTGCGTCCCAATCGGGTGGATCGCCTTCGGAGAGCTGGCTCGGCTCTGCCTTCACGGCGAGGGCCGCGCGCCGACCGTACACGAGGCCTTCGAGCAGCGAGTTCGACGCGAGACGGTTGGCGCCGTGCAGCCCCGTGCACGCCGTCTCGCCGATCGCCCATAGGCCCGGAACCGACGTACGCCCGGCCGAATCGACCACCACGCCGCCGCACATGAAGTGCGCCGCGGGCACGACCGGGATCGACTCGCGCGTCATGTCGATGCCGAATTTCTCGCACTGCGCGTGGATGTTCGGAAAACGCTCGCGCAGATATTCCGGTGACCGCGCGCTCATGTCGAGCCACACGCAGTCTTCGCCCGTGCGCTTCAGCTCGTAGTCGATGGCGCGCGCGACCACGTCGCGTGGCGCGAGATCCGCTTGCGCGTGATGCTTGGCCATGAACGCCGTACCGTCGCGCCGACGCAGCACGCCACCCTCGCCGCGCAGCGCCTCGCTGATCAGAAAGCGCTTGGCATGCGGGTGATACAAACAGGTCGGATGGAACTGGAAGAACTCCATGTTGCCGATCTCCGCGCCCGCGCGATACGCCATCGCGACCCCGTCGCCCGTCGCGACGTCCGGATTGGTCGTATAGAGATAGACTTTGCCGGCACCGCCGGTTGCCAGCACCGTCGCGCGCGCAACCAACGTCTTCACTGCACCGGTGGCACGCTCGAGCGCGTACGCACCCGTGATGAAGCGCGCACCGCCGAAGCGACCTCGATCGATCAAGTCGATCGCCATGTGGTCCTCGAGCACGACGATGCGCGGATGCTTCAAGGCAGCGGCCGCAAGCACGCGTTGGATCTCCCGGCCCGTCATGTCGCCCGCGTGCACGATGCGCCGCGCCGTGTGACCGCCCTCCTGCGTGAGGTCGAGGCCATCGCCGCTCGCTCCTTCGGAAGAGCCCTCGGCGCGGCTGAACGTCGCGCCCAGCTTGATCAGCTCCGCAATGCGGTCTGGACCGTCGTGCACGACCATCTCGACGACGTCGGCGTGCGACAGACCGCGTCCCGCTTCGTGCGTGTCGCTCTCGTGCCGAGCAAACGAGTCGCTCGGGTCGAGCACGGCAGCGACGCCACCTTGCGCGTACGCCGTCGCGGATTCGTCGATCTTGCCCTTCGTGACGACCACGACGTCGCCGCTCTGCGCCGCTTCGAGCGCGAACGTGAGACCGGCAATGCCACTGCCCAACACCAGATAATCGCTGCGAATCGCCATCGGGAATCGCCCACGATAATCGAAAGCGCGGGCGCGCGCACCTCATCGCTGGTTTCGCTACTGCGACGTAGAAGCGCGCGGGCTATCCGAGCGAAGTTCGTCGAGGGATTTGTGTTCGTGGCAGCGCGCCCGCTACAATCGAGACTTGATGCGCCGGTTTGGTTTTTTCGTGCTCGCCTCGTGCTGTTTGGTGGTCGCGACCTTGTGCGCACCCCGCTCGATCGCGCTCGCGGACATCTACAGCTTCGTCGATCGCGATGGCGTCGTTCACTATACGAACGTGCAGCCGTCGAATCGCGGCTGGCAGCGGCTCTATCACGACGGCAGTCCCGAGGGCGGCTACCCCGCGGGCCGTCCGGTCATGGTCGCGCGCGCCAAGCGCCTCGATCCCGAGCGCGTGCGCCGCTACGACGCGCACATTCAAGAGGCCGCGCAGCTGTATCAGCTGCCTCAGGCGTTCATCCGCGCCATCGTGCTCGTCGAGAGCAATTTCTATCCCGATGCCGTCTCGCGCGTCGGTGCCATCGGCCTGATGCAGCTGATGCCCGAGACCGCGAGCAACATGGGCGTGCGCGATCCGTTCGACCCGCGGCAGAACGTGCTGGGTGGCACGCGCTACCTGCGTGTGCTCGCGAACCGCTTCAACGGTGATCTCGTGCGCACCGTGGCCGCGTACAACGCGGGCGAGAACGCCGTCGACAAGTACGGCGGCGTGCCGCCCTACGCCGAGACGCGTCGCTACGTGCGCAGCGTCCTGCAGAACTATTACACGTTCCGCAGCTTGGACAGCGCCATCGCGCGCAAGTGATGTGCTGCTTTTGATCCGCAGCCCGCGCGCGGCTCAATCAGGCTGAAACAGCACGTTCTGCGAAGGATCCTGGTCGTAGAAGCGCTGCACGCGATCGAACGTGATCGCGCCGAACAGGTTGATTGCCACCGCGATCACGAGCAGCGCGTAGAAGGTTGCGCCGATGCGCCGGCCACCGAGCGCGAGCAACGCGATCAGCAGCACTGCGTAATCGAGACTGAAGCGGTAGCCGAACTGGATCCAGCCGCTGTTCTGGTAACAGAGATCGAGGATCGCGACTGCGAGCGCACCGAGTGACAGCCCGACGAGCAAGCTCGACCTACGCTTCGGCTGCAGCACACCCACGTACTGCGGCGTCGTGAGCCAGAGCGCGAGGCCGTGACGACTGATGCGAAGGTACGGCGCGCTCGCCGACAGCCACGGCAGCGCGGCCAAGAACACGGCGAGGTTCTTGGAGAGGTAGTGGTAGTTGAAGAGGCCCCACTTGTCGATTCGACCACGCCAGCGGATGGTCAGGTAGTTGTGACCGAACTCGAGCGGCGAATCGAAGCGCGCGGCGTTGAACCAAGCGGCGATGCCGCCGACGGCGGCGAGCGGCAGTGCGAACAGCAGAAGCTTCTGCAGTGCGAGCGCTGGGGAGACGTCGCGCAGAAACTCGAGCACGTGACGCGCTGCGGAGGCGTCCTCGTCGAGCTCGTCGCCGCCCTCCCGCGACACTCGGGACGCCGCCAGCGCTTCGACCACGAACACGATCCCGAGCAACAGCGTGGTTGGACGGGTCATGAAACACATGCCTAGGCAGAGACCCGCGGCGAGCGGCCGGCGCGCACCGAGCGAGAACAGCAGATACAGCGCGATCAGCGGGACGACGACGACGTGCGCCGCGAACCAGACCGTGCCCTGAACGGCCGTGTAGTAATATGCGCTGCCGAACGCGAACAACGCCGTGAGCGCGAGGTCGTCACGGGCGCTGCGCTCGCTCGCGTGGTCTTCGCGGAGGCGGCGCAGCAGCACGTAGAGCAACGCCGGGCCGAGGCCGGCGAAGATCGCCCAGAACAGGCGATCCCAGACCTGCAGGCCGAACGCAGCGACGGCTGGCAAGATCAACAGCGCCGGAAACGGCGGAAACGAGACGAACCAACGTCCGTGATAGTGCGACCAGTCGTTGTCGCCCGGCGGCTTGCCGCCGACGACCGAGAGCTGACCGTGCAGAAAGCTGTTGGCCAAGTGAACGAAGTGCGCGTTGTCGGAGGGACCGCGCACGCGGTTGCCGAGCGTGCCCACGTAGACGGCGGCACAAACGACGAAGATCAGCGCGGGTAACCGCCAGCGCTGCACGGAGGGCAAGCCAAGCACGGCGGCAGGATAACCGCGGCGCTGTGCGCGGCAAACCTTACCGCACACGGCGCGTCGCTTGACGGACGCAGCCGGGGGTCCTACGAATCGCACGCCTCGCGAACCGCCCAACCATGCCCATCAACCAAGAAGCCGTCGAACTTGCTCTGCGCTCCGTGATCGATCCCGTGTTCGGTCGCTCGATGATCGAGCTCGGCTCACTCACCGAGATCACGCTGCAAGGCGATACGGTGACCATGACGGCCAAGCTCTCCGCGGTCTCCGACGGCATGCAAAAGCAGGTGGCGAGCGCCGTCGAGAGCGCGCTCGCTCCGCTCGGTGCACACAAGGTCGACCTGCGCTGGAAGCTCGAGGTGCCCATGCGCCGCACCAACGCGGACGATCCGGTGCCCAGCGCGCGCAACATCATCTTGGTGATGAGCGGTAAGGGCGGCGTGGGCAAGAGCACGTGCGCGGCGAATCTGGCGCTCGCGCTGCATCGCGGTGGCGCGCGCGTGGGCTTGCTCGACGCAGACATCTACGGTCCCTCGGTGCCGACCATGCTCGGCGTCTCGGGCCATCCGCGTGCCAGTGGTGAGCGCAGCATCGAGCCGCTCGAACGCTTCGGCATGAAGCTGATGAGCATCGGCTTTCTGATCGAGAGCGCGAAGGAAGCGATCATCTGGCGCGGCCCGATGGTGCAGGGCGCGCTGAATCAGTTTCTGGCCGATGTCGCGTGGGGCCCGCTGGACTTCCTGGTGCTCGACATGCCGCCCGGCACCGGCGACGTCGCGCTCTCGCTCGCGCAGCGCTTGAAGGTCACCGGCGCCGTGATCGTGACCACGCCGCAGGAGCTCGCGCTGCAAGACGTCTACAAATCCGTGTCGATGTGCAAGAAGCTGAATGTGCCGATGCTCGGCGTGATCGAGAACATGAGCTTCTTCGTGGATCCGGCCGGTAACAAGCACGAGATCTTCGGTACCGGTGGCGGTCAGAAGATTGCCGACTTCGCCGAAGCGCCGCTGCTCGGACAGATCCCGCTCGACACGGCCGTGCGTCAGTGGGGCGACGACGGCACGCCGATCGTGCACGCGCTGCCCGAGCACCCTACCTCGAGAGCGTTCACGCAGATCGCGGAGGCACTCTCGGTGCGCATCGCGCGCGAGGCGTTCGAGCGTGCTGGCGGCGAGAAAGTGCCCGACACGCAGGCGCCGCGCCGTCTCAAGATCATGCGCTGAGAAGAATCAGCCGCGCGAGCAGAATTCTTAGCCGCGCGAGCGCGAGCGCGAGCGGTTCCCTGCACCCGTACCGCTGCGTTCGGTTGCCGGCGCCTCGGGCACCGTGTCGGAGCGCCAGACCCCACTCGAACGACCGCCGATGCGAGCGTGCGAAGGCACACCTTCGAACACGAGGCCCATCGAGGTCACCCCTTTGAGGACACGCGAGATCACGCGGCACGGAAACGTGTACTCGAGACCGTGCAGCGGCTCCTGCACGTGAACGATCAAGCGCTGGCCGAGCTCGGGCGGCTCGGCCGTTGCAATCGCCAGACCGATCGCGGACGCATTGCGCAGCACGCCTGCACCGAAGCGACCTGCAGCCACGAATTGCACGGGCAGCGGTGTAGTCAAAAGCGTGAAGGGATCGCGATCATCGAGCGACGGGACCCGCGACGGTAGCTGATGACGCAAACGTTCGAGGCGCGAGCTCTCGGACTGCGTGAGCGGAATCTGCAGCTCGCGCTCCTTGGCGTGGAGCACGCGATACTCGAAGATTCGCTCTAACTTATCCCCCATGGCGCACCTCACGAAACCCGGTCGAATCCGTCAGGACTCACGACACACGAGCCGCATCCGTTGGGCGAACCTGCCTTGCGTCGACACTAGAACGCCCAAGCGATGCGGAGATTTCTGTCCCATGGATTGGAGGCCATTGCAAGCTGTGACCTGGTTTGGCATGGAGGCCCGCAGCTTGGTTTAGACGCTAACGAACGCGTAGCTCGGCGCATAAGTTTGAAAGAGCTAGAATTTCGCTAGAGCGCGACAACTGGCAATAGAGGCTACTGCTTGGACCTTTTCGACCGTATCGAGCGCGAAGAAAACGTGGGCCCGCTGGCGGACCGGATGCGACCGCGTACGCTCGACGAGGTCGTCGGGCAGGAACATCTGCTCTCTGCCGGCAAGCTGCTGTGGTCGGCGATTCGCCGCGACCAAGTTCCGTCACTGGTGCTCTGGGGTCCACCCGGCACCGGCAAGACCACGCTCGCGCGCGTGATCGCCAGCGAATCGAAGGCGCGCTTCGTGACGCTGAGCGCCGTGCTGTCCGGCGTTCCCGAGCTGCGCAAAGCCGTCGAGGAGGCGCGCGAGCACGAGCGCATGCACGGACGTCGCACGATCCTGTTCGTCGACGAGATTCATCGCTTCAACAAGGCGCAGCAGGACGCCCTGCTGCCGCACGTGGAGCGCGGGACGGTCACGCTGATCGGAGCGACCACGGAGAACCCGTCGTTCGCAGTGAACGCGGCGCTCCTGTCGCGAGCACGGGTGTTCCAGCTGCACGCGCTCGCGCCGGAAGCCATCGCCGGCCTTCTGGCGCGCGCGCTCGGCGACGAGACGCGCGGCCTAGGTACGCTCGGCGTGCAGGCAGAGCCCGAAGCGCTGCTGGCGATTGCACACGCCAGCGATGGGGACGCACGCCGCTCGCTCGATACGCTGGAGACGCTGATCAAGCACACCGCGGAGCAGAAGCTGACGGTGCTGCGCGCCAGCGCCGTGGCCGAGCTCGCCAGCTCACGCACGCTGCTGCACGACAAGACCGGCGAAGCGCACTACAACGTGGTCAGCGCGTTCATCAAGAGCATGCGCGGCAGCGATCCCCACGCCTCTCTGTACTGGATGATGCGCATGCTCGACGCCGGCGAGGACCCGCGCTTTCTGCTGCGCCGGATGATCATCTTCGCGAGCGAAGACATCGGCAACGCCGATCCGCGTGCGCTGCAGGTCGCAGTCGCTGCCGATCAAGCCTTCGCGCGCTTGGGTATGCCGGAAGGTCTGCATCCGCTCGGGCAGGCCTGCACGTACTTGGCGAGCGCGCCGAAGTCCAACGCGAGCTACGTGGCGTGGCAAAGCGCGCAGGCCGACGTAAAAGAGCACGGCTCGCTGCCGGTGCCCATGAAGCTGCGCAACGCAGCGACGAGCGCGATGAAGCAGTGGGGGTACGGCGAGGGCTATCGCTACCCGCACGACGAAGGCGGCTTGGCCGCGGGTGAGACGTACTTGCCGGACGCGCTGGTCGGCAAGCGCTACTACGTGCCGAAGGACAGCGGCGAGGAGCGTGCGCTCGCAGAGCGTGCGCGCCGCGAAAAGCGCGACAAGTGACTAGCGCTACGGGAACACCAGCACGTCGTTGTCGCCGTGTTCCTCGAGCGTCGCCATGATGTGAGAGAGCAGGGTCTGCCGGCGATCGAACACGGCGTCGACGGCCGCGGCGTCGAGCGCGGCACCTTCCGCGAATCCGGGATCGCGCGCCAGCTCGCGCAGGAAGGCGTCGCGGGAGAGCGCGCGCACGGCGCGGTAGAACGACCGCGAGAAGCGCTGTGCCCGCACGAGCGGGTCGAGCATGTGGCGCTGCAGCGGCTCACTCAGCCGGTTGGCGAACGCAGCGTCGTGATCACGCATGTAGACGCGCTGTGCGCTGCCGTCACCTTTCAAGTTGCCGCCGCTCCAGCGATCCCAGTTGCCGATCAGGTAATCGAATGCGAGCAGCGTGCTGAGCTGCGCCGCGAGCGGGCGATCTGCGTCGGCGAGTGGGATCGACAGCGAGAGCCACGAGGTGACCTTCGCCTGGCCTTCGGCGGTTTCGAGACCGAGGTTCTGCATGCCGTCGACCCAGTAGATCGCGGCTCCGGGCACGCGCCCGTCGCGCTCGGTGACCAGGCTCGCGAGAATCTCCGGCCACTTACTCGCTTGCTCGGGCGACAGCTCGGCCTTCAGCTGCGCGACCGGCACGCGACGCGACACGGCCGGCGGAACGTTGTCGAGCCCGAGGCAGCGCGCCATCCGGTAGGCTGCGATTTCGGCGAGCGGACCGCGCGGCCGGCGCACGGTGGCCGCTTTGAAGGCCGCGGAGATCGTGCCTTTGAGCGCGACCTTGAACACGGTCGACGTCGAGCCTACGGGGCGAAACGACAGCATCGGCGCGGAGGCCAGCTGCTCGAGCACCGAGTCTTCGTCGAGTGCGCTGCCTGCGAACGCGCGACGCGTCGCGCCGGGCGATGGCTGCGCCGCAGTAGGAGCGGCGCCAGCATCTCGCGCCACCGTTGCAGCTGACGCCGTGGGCGGCGGCGGCGAAGCAACCGGCGATGCCGACGCCGGTGACATAGCCGGCGTGTCGATGCTCGTGACGGGTTTCTGCGCCTGGTGCGACGACTTCGTCGCCGGTGCGCACGCGAGCGCCAGCGCGCACCCGCACAGAAGGCCCAACCTGGCCACACGCGCGCGGGTCATTTGCGCCGATTTTTTTGCGTACGCGTCATTTCTTCACGCGCGGCTCGCGCACCGAGCACGAAGCCGACGGCGATCCCGATCAGCAGGACGCCGGGGATGTAGATGAAGTGCGCGATGGTCGGCACAGCGGCTCATCCCGGCGAAACGGCGGCCGAGGCATCGGTCGCTTTGTCGACGTGCGGCTTCTGCAGCGCGCGCTCGAGATCGCCCAAGCTGTGCTCGACGCGCGTCTGCAAGCGACCCAGGCGCAGCACGTAGCCGAGCACCGCGACCCACACGAAGCCGTACGCGATCACGAGCAGCGGGCCACCAGGCACGTCTTCCTTCACGGCGCCCGACACGGCCTTGAAGCTGGTGGCGCGGTCTCCCGCGGTGGCGCCCTCGGCGGGCTCCTGGTCCTGGGCGAACGCGGCCGCGACCGCGATCGGGCAGAGCGTGAGGGCACCTGCCAAAAACAGCGCCCGCGATGAACGGCGGTACGAGAACATCAGGTTTCCTCCAGGAGGCCGCGCTCGGCGGCTTCGATTTCGAGCGCTTCGTAGCGCTGACGTAAGCGCTCGATGCGCGCACGCTGCCAAATCAGCAGCGCGGCCAGCAGCGTGAACAGAAAGAACGAGATGAAGAGCGCGGGGCGCATGTCTGGGTGCAGACCGCCGCCGTTGCCCGTGATCACGGTCGGATGCGTACCGCGCCAGCGCTGCACGCTGAAGTGAATGATCGGCAGATCGAGCAAACCAAACACGGCGAGGCCCGCGGCGAAGCGCTTCTCCACCTCGCCCACGCTGCCGAACGAGCGCAGCACCAGGTACGCGAAGAACACCATGCCCGCGAGCAGCGTGGTGGTGAGCCTTGGATCCCACGTCCAGAACGTGCCCCACGCTTTGCGCGCCCAGAGCGGCCCGGTGACCAGCACGACCAGGCAGAACAAGGAGCCCACTTCGGCGCCCGCGATCGCGATCGCATCCCAGCGCTCGTTGCGCGTGGCCAGGAACACTGCGCTCGCGACCGCGCTCACCGTGAAGCCTAGGTACATCGCGTAGGCGCTCGGCACGTGGAAGTAGAAGATCTTCTGCACGATGCCCATCTGCAGCTCGACCGGTGCGACGCCGAAGATCTCGTACAGCGTGGCGCACAAGCACAGCGCGCACGCCACCACCAACAAGGGCAGCCACGGGAATACCGGGCCCTGAGTATCCGTGCGCTGGGAGAGGGGCTGCGTCATGATAGCCGTTGCCGCGCCTCGGCGGCGCCTCTACTTAACCCTCAATGCCATCAGCTCGCAACGTCTCGGCACCAGGTTTGTTGCTCACGCTCCCGCAGCTTTCCGAGGCCTGGCTCACGCGCGTCGACGCGGTGTCCCGCGCGCTGCTCGGCGTGAGCGATCTGCGAGGGCCCAAGCTGGCCGCTGCGCTCGCGCGCGTCAGCCATGCATATACCGAGGAGCGGGCTGGGCTCGGTGAGCTGCGCGGTGACGACGACGCGCTGTGCGCGCGGCTGAAGTTCTTCTCCCAGCGCGACCTGCTCAAGGTGCACGGTCCGCTCGCGGAGCTGCATGCGCTGCGCGCGCTGCCGCCGACAGCGGCATGGCGAGTGCTCGACCTCGGGGCCGGTCTCGGCGCGACGAGCCTGGGTGTCGCGCGCTTCGCCGCGCTCACGGGGACCGCGGAGCGGCTGCAGGTGACGGCGGTCGACGTGGACCCCGAAGCGCTCGCGATCTACCGCGAGCTCGCACGCGACGTCAGCACGCTGCCCGGCGTGCCGATCGAGCTGCGCGAAGTCACGGCGGACCTGCGCCAGCCCCTGGCCTCACTCACGACGAAGCTCAGCGCGCCGTACGACATGATCGTGCTGGGGCTCGCGCTGAACGAGCTGCGCACGCACGAGCTCTCGGAAGACGCCACCGCCGACACGGCTGCGGAGTATCTGCGTTCGCTTGCGGAGCTGCTGGCGCCGGGAGGCGTACTGCTCGTGCTCGAGCCTGCGTTGCGGGAGACCAGTCGCTTCCTGCATGCGGTGCGCGATCGGCTCGCGGCACGCGCCGCGGCTCCGTATGTATTTGCACCGTGCACGCGCAGCGCAAGTTGCCCCATGCTCGCGCGCGAGCGCGACTACTGCCACGAGCGCGTGCCGCATCCGCTGCCGCCGCGTCTCGCAGAGCTGGCGCAACAGGCAGGGCTACGCGAATCCGATCTCACCTACAGCTATCTCACGCTGCATGCCTCGCCGCGCAGCTTGCGCGAGCTGCAGGCCGGGCAGACCGGTGCGCTGTACCGCGCGGTCAGCGCGCCGCTGCCCAGTAAAGGCAAGCTCGAGCTGTGGCTGTGCGGCGAGACGGGCGCCCCGCGCGCGATGCGCCTCGATCGCCACGAGAGCGCCGCCAACGCCGCGCTCGCCGAGGCCGGCCGCGGCGCGGTGGTTAACATACCCGCCGTGCAGCCTACGGCTCTCGGCGGAAACAACATACCCGCCGTGCAGCCTCAGCTACCCGCTGAGCGCCTGCGAATCGGTGCAGGCACACGGATCGAGCTACCCTTGCGCTGGAAACGCGAGGGCTGACGGTTGCCCGAGTACGCAAACGCGATCACTATGTGCGACCTTCGTCACACCGCTCCATGACGCAGCTCTTCGATCTGAAATTCGTGTTCGTCGTCGGTAAGGGTGGCGTGGGTAAGACTGCCATCAGTGCGGCCCTCGCGCTCGCCGCGGCGGCACGTGGCAAGCGCGTGCTGCTAGCGATGTGCAACGCGAAAGAGCGCATCAGCTACCTACTCGAGACACCTCCCGTCGGCGCCGAGATCTCGCGCGTGGCGCCGAACCTGGACGCGGTCAACATGCAACCGGCCGCCGCGCTGGAAGAGTACGGCATGCTGATCCTCAGGGTCCGCGCGCTCTACAAGCTGGTCTTCGAGAACCGTTTCGTCGCGGCGTTCTTGCACGGCACGCCCGGCATCGACGCCTGGGCGATGTTGGGCAAAGCCCAGTACCACGCGTTCGAGAAGGATGCGTCCGGGCGTGACCGCTACGACATGGTGATCGTCGACGCGCCGGCCACCGGTCACGGGCTCGACCTCTTGCGCGTACCGCGCGTGATCGTGGATGTCGCACCGCCCGGGCTTCTGCGCCGCGAAGCCGAGCACGCCTGGCAGCTGTTCAGCGATCCCAAGCGTGCGGGCGTGCTGCTCGTGACGCTGCCCGAAGACATGCCCACGAACGAGACGCTCGAGCTCGACTCCGCCGTGCGCAACGAGCTGGGCTTGCCCGTGGCGGGCCTAGTGTCCAACCAAACGCTGACACCGCTCTTTCGCGAAGACGAGCGCGCCTTGCTCGCGGCGCTGCCGGGCGAGCTCGCGAACGACGGCGCGCTGCTCCCGTACGCGACCTCGAGCGCCGCACGCGCCGAACGCGAAGAGGCCCAGACCGCGTGCATCGCACGGCTGCGCGCAGGCATCGCGGCGCCCTTCGCCACGCTGCCGCTCGTGCTCAGCCAAGACTTCCGCAAGCGCGAGATCGAGCAACTCGCGCGCGAGCTCGAACGCGGTTTTCGCGCCGTATATTGACGCTGTTGGTTCGTCAGCGTCGCATCGAGACGCTGTTGGTTCGTCAGCGTCGCATCGAGACGCTGTTGGTTCGTCAGCGTCTCATCGAGACGCTGTTGGGTTCTCAGCGTCTCATCGAGACGCTGCCACTGGTGGTCACGTACGCGCCCGCGGGCCAGTAGCGGAACCACTCGGTCTTGAGCACGGGGCCACCGCGATCGTCCATCTCACCGGTCGGCTCGCCGTACACACGCACGAGCGAGCCCGCGTTGAGGCGCTCGGAGCCCACGCGCTGCTCTTGCGTCAGTTGCACACGCATGCTGAACGGCCCACCCGAGCGCTCGGAGATCGTCACGCGGCACGAGCTCTCGAACTGGTCCGTACACAGGTGGCGCGGCTGATGAAAGCGCAGGTCGAGCGCGAGCTGTACTTCGCCGTTTGGCAGCTTGATCACCTCCGAGACGACGCCGAACCAGCCGATTAGCTCGTGCGCGTAGCCCTGCGGGTCGCGATGGATCTCTTCGTAGCTCACGTCGTGCGCACGGTCGTAGTACGCATCCTCACCGTCGGCGGGCACGTACTCGCGTCCGTGGCCGTACGGGTTGCTACCCGCGCAGGCGGCAAGAGCGAGCGAGCACGCCATCAAAGCTAGATCTCGACGCATGACAGTCTCCAGTCACGCTTTGTACAGCGCCGCACGGCGTACGTACAGCAGAACGCGAAACAGCAACGTCTGGAGCGGGAGACACGAGCGAGTCGCCTCTCTTCGGGTGCTTGCACGACCCGCAAACCGCGTTTCGAGGAGCGCGCGGAGACCACGTTTCGTAGCTGAGCGACCTGGATCGCGCTTCAAACGTTGCTGTTTCAGGCGCGCGGCGCTTCGGACGCACGCAGGGCGGCGCCACGTTGCGACTCGGGTAACACCGAAATGGGATCCTCGATGAAGCCGGCGAGCTCCTCGGAGATGCGGCGCACGTAGCCCTGCTTGATGTGGAACGGCAGGAACGCCGCCTTGAAGCCGTTCAAGATGATGCGCGCGATGTCGCGAGCGCTGAGGCCCATCTCCTTGTGGCAGTGCCAAAGCTCCTCGGACACGGTCGTATTCGTGATCAACCGGTTGTCCGTGTTGACCGTCACGCGCACACCGAGGTCGTGATAGAGCTTGAGCGGATGCGTGGCCAGCGAAGGCACCGCGCCCGTCTGCACGTTCGACGACGGACAGCACTCGAGCGCGATCCGGTGATCGTTCACGTAGTGCAGGAGGTCCCCGTCTTCACGTAGCCGGCAGCCGTGGCCGATGCGATGCGCGCCGCACACGTGGATCGCCTGTGCGATCGACTCCGGGCCAAACGCCTCGCCCGCGTGGATGGTGCAGTTGATGTTGTTGTTGCGTATCAGCTGGAACGCATCCTTGTGGTGCTTGGCCGGGTGGTCGTACTCGGCACCGGCCAGGTCGAACGCGACCACGCCGCGGTTCTTGTACGCCACGGCCAGGCGCGCCATCTCCAGCGACGACTCGGGAGAGATGTTACGAATCCCGCACACGATCACGCTCGACTCGATGCCGAGCTTCTTGTCCGCCTCGCGCAGACCCGCCAGCACCGCCTCGACCACCGCCACCATGCGCAGCCCCGCGCGCGCGTGCAGCATCGGCGCGTAGCGCACTTCCATGTAGCGCACGTTCTCTTTGGCGGCGTCCTCGGCCAGCTCGTATGCGCTGCGAAACAGCGCGTCTTCGGTCTGCATCACCGAGAGCGTCGTATCGAACGCCTTCAGGTACTCCACGAGCGAGCCCGTGTTTTCGCCGCAGTGCATGGCCTTGCGGAGCCCTTCCGGCGTATCGGCCGGCAGCTTCACGCCCTTTTGCTCTGCGAGCTCGAGCATGGTCTCGATGCGTAGAGAGCCATCGAGGTGCACGTGCAGGTCCGTTTTCGGCAAGCGCTGGAATACCGATAGGGGCAGGGTCATGGCTCAATCGTAGCGCGCCGCACGCGCGTTGCCTTCGGTGGCGCGGCCCCACAGCGCCCTGCTCGTCCGCACGCCTCCGCTCCGGTCAGACAAGGTGCGAACGCTTCTTCCGTCACTGACTTGGGATTGTTGTGGAAATCGCCGGGTGATGGCAGTTTCTCAGCCCATGAAAATCACGCATGCGGTTTGGGCAGGGTTTCTCTTGGCAACTGTGATGTCGGCGGGCTGTACCGCCAGCAAGACGCCTTCCGGCGGTGCCGCTGGCGGCGGCGCAGGCGCCGGCGCTGGCAACGGCGCGGCAGGCGCATCGGGCAGCTCGGCTGCTGCGGGTTCGAGCGGCGGCGGCGCGGGCACCGGCGCCAACTGCCCGGCGAACATGGGCACCACGATGTGCGGTGGCACGGCGTGTCCTACGGTCGGCGCGGAGGCCGCGCTGTGCGTGCAGACGTGCTGCACCACGGACAACAAGTGCGGCACGTACAACGCGTCGCAGAAGACAGCGTGCATGGCGGCGGTGGTGAACACGACCATGTGCCCGAACGAAATGATCATGGGCTCGACGGCAACGGGTTGCTGCGTTACCGGCAGCAACGACTGCGGCATCGTCGACACGATCACGGGTAGCGGCTGCATCGCGCGCAACAGCCCGCTCCTGAGCGCCATCGGCGCGACGCTCGCTCCGAAGCACTGTGACGGTACGCCGGTGGCGGCGGGCGGCGCAGGTGCGGGCGGTGTTGGTGGCGTTGGTGGTGCTGGCGGCACGGGCGGCACGGGCGGCGCTGCGGGCAGCAACTGATCGCGTGCGATTGAGCTAAGCCCTGGTCGGCGTTCACCGGCCAGGGCTTTATCACTGGTCGGCGTTCACCGGCCAGGGCTTTATCACTGGTCGGCGTTCGCCGGCCAGCCTAGCTTGCGCAGCACGTCCTCGAGATCCTTCGGCATCAAGCTGACGACCGTCGGCATGCCGCCGTCCAGGCCCAGGCGTTCGAGCAGGTCGATACCGCTGTCGAAGCGGGCGGCCACGGTGAGCGCTGTTTCGTCGAGGGCAATCGAGATCCGCGCGCGCTCCTGTCCGATCATGAGCAGCAGCGTCTTGTCGTAGGGCGCATGCGGCAGCGGCACGCGCACGAGCGCGATGTCGTTCTGCACTTCGTAGCTGAGCGCGAGCCTGCGGGCCTCGTCCTCGCGCACGCGCAGCGCCTCGGATGCCTTTTCGATCTGCTTGAACACCGCGAGATCCTCGCAGCCATCGGCGAGGAACTTCACGATCAAGCCGCGCATCGCGTCGTCGCGGGGGCGAGCACGGAGAGCACGGTCGATCACGTTGGCGCGCTCCGAAGGCTTACCCATGCGCGTGTCGATCGCGCGAGCGTCGTCGTCCGCGCCCGGATACGGCTCGGCGCCACAGCGAATCCACTTCGCAGCCGAACACAAACCATCGAAGTCGGTGTGACAGCAAATGGTATCGACCACGCCGGCTGCCGCCACGCGCTCCGGCGTCACGAGCTCCGGGCACGCACCGTGCTGCGCTTTGGTTCGCAACACGAATCGTGGATCGTGCTCGTACGCAGCATGCATCGCGTGATCGTGATGATCGATCCAACTCGCGAGCCGCTCGCCGAGCCCGTCGATGAAGGGCTTGGTCGTAGTCTCGAAGCTCGCACCGCCGGCACCGGCCGCGAACGCGATGTCGAGCACCGCGACGCGTCCCTTCAGCTCTTTCGGCTTCGGCAACTTACGAGGCGTGCCGAACGCGATGCGAGGAAAAGTCATCGTGGCTCAAGATGCGTGTTCATGCTGTACGTTGCAAGCGCGTTTACCTTTGCAAGCGCGCTTGCAACACACGGCACGAAGCACGCGAACACAGCCGTCAATGGGGCGACGGAACAGGCTCGGCGCTTTGGCCGCTCTCGGCGGCAGCGGCGTCTTCGAGACCCATCACGAGTCCGACGTCGGACTCGAGCTCTTTCGCTGCGGAATCGTAGAGCGTGACGAAGCCCTGCGTGGTTTCCGTCCGCGCGTAGTAGTGCGCCGCGCTGCCCTGCTGAACGCGCACGAGCTCGAGCCTGCCGCTCGGCTTGCCGTCGTGCGTGTACTCGATCGTGACGACGGTCGTCACCGCTCCCGTGCTGCCCGGTGCGAGCTCTGCACCCGGCTGCGTGCCTTCCGGCAGATACTCGCGCACGCGCAGCTTGCGCAGGCGTGCAAACCAGTTGTTGTACAGCTCGTTGCGTTTGGTCGGCGCGCTCGCATCGACCCAGTGCCCTTGCTCGCCGAGCTTCTTGTCGCGCTGCAGCAAGCGCTTCTCGATGCCACGTGCCGTCACCTTGGCCTCGTCCACATCGTCGACTGCAAACGCGTGCAGCTCCGTCTGCATGAACTTGAACTGCGCCGACTCCAGGTCGGAGACGAACGCGTCGTCGAACAGATACGCGTCCTTGCTCTTCGCGTCGCGCAGATAGAGCTGACCGGTGCCGAACGTGCGCGCGCCCACCTCGAGCTGCACCGACTTGCCTCCGCACGCGACCGTGATGCGCGTGCCCACCGCATCGAGCCCGAAATCGGCGAGCTTTTCGCGGATCGGACCGAGCGCGCGCACCGCACGCAGCGGCGTCACGCGCTTCACGTAGTCCTTGAAGCTGGCATTGGTCAGAAAGCCGCGCGGCACGGTGGGGTCGAGCTTTTGCACCGCAGGCGTAGCGCCAGGCTTGTCGGTTGCGGGAGCATTCGGCGGCGCACCAGAGTCAGCTGCAACATTCGCGGCGGGCTTGGCACTCGCAGGCTTCTTGTCACCCGGCGCCGGATCCATTTCTTCGACCTTCTTGCGTCGCGTCGTGATCCAATACGACGGTAGCCCCGAGGTGCGACGAGGCGCGACGTCGACCAAGTGTGTAGGCATCTCCAGCTTGATCGACTGCAGGTTGGCTTCGGTGCAGGCCAGCACCGTGAGCTCGGCGGTGCTCGCACCGTCGTCCTCGGGCTTGCGCGTCCAGGTTTGGTACGCGAGCAAGAGGCCCGCGAGCGCGAGCGCACCGTGCAAGAGCACACCCCTCATGACGATGCCTCCGCGCGTCGGCGCCGACGCCGAGCCACCCAAAGGCCAATCCCGAGCACCGGCATCGGCATCGCGAACGTGGTCGCGTAGAACCAGAGCTTGTCCTGGTCGCGCGTGTGGGGCAGCGGCACGTCTTCTTCCGAGCTGACCTCGGCGCTCAGCTCTTCGTTGCCGACGAGCCACGCGATCGAGTCGACGAACACCATGACGTTGCCGTTGTTCGAGCCAATCTTGTCGGTCATGAAATCACCGTCGCCGATGATCACGGCGCGCCCCTCGGGTGCTCCCGGCTTCTCGCTCACGGTGACCGCGGCGATCATGTTCATCGACTCTTCGGCTTCTTCATGGTCGTGCTTCCAGTTGCCGTTCACGTCGCGAAAGAACATGGGCCCGCTGCGCAGCGAAAACGTCACGTTGGGCTTCGGCGTGAGGTTGTTCGCGATGCCCTTGCGCAACGCCGCACCGCGCACGAACACGGTGGCCACTTCGTTCTGCAAGCGCGCTGCCGTCGTGACGCTCGGGTGCGACGAATAGCTGTTCGAGTACACGAGCGCCGTGTCGCTCTGGTCGTGCGCGTGCTGCATGTGCTGCGTCTCGCTCGCCAGCGTACCTTCCATGCGCTCTACGCCGAGGCCGCTCAGCAGCGGGGCAAGCCCGTCGTCGGTGTCGGGATCGATCATCAGGAGAAGACGCCCACCCTTGCGCACGTACGAGAGCAGCGCCGCGGTTTCTTCGGGCAGGAACTTCTCGCGCGGGCCGTTGATGATCACCGCGCTCGATCCGTCGGGCACGACGCTGCCCAGGCCCTGCGCGAGGCCGACGGTGTCGGTCTTGAGATTCAAGCGATGCCAAAGCTCTTCGAGCAGCTGCGTACCGTCGCCACTCGCGGCGTCTTCGGCTTTGGAGTTGCGCTCGGCGTGACCGACCGTGAGCAGCACCGCACGCTCGGGCCGCGCGAGCTTGGCGAAGTTCTGCTGGAACACCGAGTCGAGCTTCTTGAGCTGCGGTCGCGCCTCGGTCAGCTCGTTGCCGACGCGAAACGCTTGGTGCTTTTGCTTGTCGCCCTCGCCCCGCAGCAAGAGCACGAAGCCGTTGCTGGTGATTCGATTCTTGCGCGCCAGCTCGGGCACCATGGCGACATCCAGGACTTCGTAGCGAAGCTTGCCTGCGTGCGCGTGCAGCGTGGCGAAGTAGGGCTCGACTTGGCGCAACACGTCGTCGGTCTTGCGCCAGAACAGAATCGCGCGCACGGGCGCATCGAGCTTCTTCAGCATGCGCTCGGTGCCGGCGCTCGGGACCGTGGTCTTGAAGTAGCTCACGTCACGACGCACGTCGCGCGCCGTCGCCACGTAGTTGATGCACAGCACGAACACGGCCGAGCACGCGAGTGTCAGGCCGGCATACGCGCCGGTACGCACACGACGCAGCTCGACCGACGCCGCGATCGGCATGCGCGCATAGACCAGCTCCATGAAGAACAGCGCGGAGCACGACACGAGCATCAGCGCCGGCCACAGCACGCTCCAGACGATGACCTCGTGCTCGCGCGCCTCGCCGGTCGCCTTGCACAGATCCATGACGGCGTCGGTCGAGCAGGCGTAGGCGAAAAGCGCCAGCAACACACCGCCGTAGCTCGCCAGCAGGCGCGCTTCGACCGCGCGTACATCGCCCTTGGCCGCGCGAAACGCGGCAATCCGGAGGCCCAACGCGACGACGAACGCCAGCGTTCCCAACCCGGAGAGCGCGTGGTGCAGCTTGTCCGTGCCGGCCGCACGCTCGCCGATGAACAGGAGCACCAGCGACGCCAAGAGGAGCGAGCTGCCGAGCACGTTCGAGGTCTTCTGCTTGTCGCTCATTGCCACCTCTGGCTCTGAATGACCCGCGTCGACGCGAGCAGCGCGAGGTACGTGAGCGATGCGTAGTACACGACGTCCGAGAGCTGAACGAGCCCGCGCATGAACGGGAAGAAGTGCATCTCGTAGAGCGAGAAGTGCGCGATCACGGTGCCAAGCGGCGGCTCCACGACACTGGAGAGCGCCCACGCCAGAAAGAACATGAAGATGAACACGGCGGACAGCACACCAGCCATGATCTGCGTGCGCGCGAGGGCCGAGCCGAGCACGCCGAGCGAGAGCGTCGCTGCACCGAGCAAGAGCAGGCCCACGTAACCGGCCACGATGTGGCCGATCGAAACCTTTCCGTTCACGAAGATCAACGCCGGCAAGTACGCGCTCGCCAGAATCAACAGCGAGAGCACCACGAACGCCGACAGAAACTTCCCGACGACGATCTCGCTCTCGCGCACCGGCGAGGTGAACAGCAGCACGAGCGTTCCCGACTGCCGTTCCTCGGCGAACAGGCGCATGGTCAAGAGCACCGCGGCGACCGTGGTAGTGCCGCTCGAGTCACGCAGAAAGTCGATCAGCACTTGCGAGGAGAGCTTCGCGCCATCGCCGAGCGCGCGCGTATTGAACAGAAGGCCCTGCACCAGCAGCGTAGCCGCTGCGATCAAGTAACCGCTCGGCGTACGCAGGTAGCTGCCGAGCTCGCGGCGGGCGACGATCATGATGTTGTTCATGGCGCCACCTGGTTCGCAGGTTCCGGCGCGGCATCCGGCGTCGAGCTGCTCGCACTGCCAGCATGACGCGACAGCTCCAGGAACACCGCTTCGAGCCCGCTCGACTCGGTGTGCATGGAGAGTAAGCCGAGGCCAGCGTTGACCACGCTACTGCTGACGCGCTCACGCAGCGCGTCGTCCACGCGCAGCGATGCGCGCACGATCTCCGGCCCCTGCGCGTCGATGCGCAGCTCGCGCAGCTCGGGTAGCCCAGCCAATGCCCCGCGCAACGCCTCGGCGCTGCCGCGCACTTCCAGCACGAGAGCTCGGTCTGCGCGCAGCTTGGCCGAGAGCTCTTCCTCCGTGCCTTGCGCTGCGATCCGCCCCTCGTGCATCACGAGAATGCGATCGCAGGTGGCTTCGATCTCCGTCAGGATGTGCGTGCTGAGCAGGATCGTGTGCTCGCCGCGCAGCTCGCCGATCATGTTGCGCATCTCGACGATCTGGACCGGGTCGAGGCCTTGAATCGGCTCGTCGAGAATCAGCAGCGACGGCCCATGAATGATCGCCTGCGCGATGCCGACGCGCTGTCGATAGCCGTGCGAGAGTTGGCTGATCGGCGAGCGCGCTACGGCGTCCAAGCTGCACAAGCCCGAGACGCGCGCGCGGCGCTTGTCGAGGTCCGCACCCGATAGGCCGCGCAGGCGCCCCGCGAACTCCAAGTACTCACTCACCGTCATCTCGGGATAGAGCGGCGGCGTATCGGGCAGATACCCGATCAACTTGCGGATCTCGTGCGGGCTCGACACCACATCGAGCCCACGCACGCGGATACTGCCGGACGTCGGCAGGAGCAAACACGACAGAAGCCGCAGCGTCGTGCTCTTGCCCGCGCCGTTCAGCCCGAGAAAGCCCACGCATTCACCCTCGCGGATCTCGAAGCTGAGGTCCGCAACGGCGCGGCGCGCACCGTAGTATTTGGAAACTCTTTCGACGACGATCATGAACCGGAAAGCACCCAATACCAGTTGGCGCGCGCCACTAGAGCAAACTCCCCCGCGGGTCGTCAAACGGGGGCCGCCTGTGCATGCCCGTCAGAGGCACGCCGCAGTGCCGCCTAAACCGCGCGACCCCAGGCCCTATTCCGCGAGCACGCTCCCGGGCTAAATGACGTGATTCGGGAACGGCGCCTCGCTCGGGCGTCGGAGCGCCTCGAAAGGGGAGCCACCCTTCCTTCGGCGCTCCTTCTTGATCGCGGCGCACGGTCCTTCGCGATCCACCGTTCCCGAATCACGCGCGGTCATTTAGCGTTGCGCGATGCGCGGGCCGCACGCGGCACGACACTCCTTGCCCTTTTGGATGCCGGGCGGCAATGCGGACGGCGGTCCGCGCGTCGCACGCGTCTTTCACACGCTCCTGGCGTTGGTCTCGCTCACGGCATGGTTCTCGCTCGGCACGCAGCTCTTGCTGTTGGTCGGAGAGCACGGCCTTCTGCCCATGGCGGAGCTGTTTGCGCGCGCCAAGGCCCAAGGCGTGGGCCCGAGCGAGCTGCCGACGCTGCTTTGGCTCGCACACAGCGACGGCGCCCTGCTCTTCGGCGTGCTGCTCGGCACGCTCGTTTCGCTGCTCGCGCTGTTGGGTTTTCAGACGCGCCTTGCCTTCGCCGTCAACGCCGCGCTCTACCTTTCGTACACGGTCGGCTGCGACACGTTCACTTCGTTCCAGTGGGACAACATGCTGGTCGAGGCCTCGCTGCTGGCCGCGCTCTTGCCCCGCGATCGCCCCGCCCCATACGCGGCGCTCCTACTGCGCCTGCTGTGGTTCAAGCTGTACCTGGAGTCGGGCATCGCCAAATGGCAGTCCGATCTGGGCGACTGGAAAGACGGCAGCGCGATGTCGTTCTACTACGAGACGGCGCCCCTACCAACCTGGCTCGCCTGGTACGCGCACCAGCTGCCGGCCTACGTTCATCGCCTCGAGAGCTGGGCCGCGCTGTTCATGGAGCTCGTGGTGCCATTCTTCGCGTTCGGCCCGCGCGCGCTGCGCCTCTTCGCGTTCGTCTACGTCTCGGGCTTCCTGGTGATCGACACTGCCACCGCGAACTACGGCTTCTTCACGTACCTCGCGGCCGCCCTGCAGGTGTGCCTGCTGCGCGACAGCGACATCGCATGGTTGCAAAGGCAGATCAGCGCGCGGTTGCCCACGTGGCTGAAGTCCGGTGCGCCGCGCGAAGCCGAAGCCCCAATCGCCCCGCCGCCATCAGCGGCATGGCCACGACGCGCTGCGCTCGCTCTGTTCTTCGCGGCCTGGACGCTGGCGTCGATCAACGGCGCGCTCATTCACTTCACGCGCCGCGCCGCAACGCACGAGACGCTCCTGCACAGCTATCAAACGCTCGAGCCTTTCCGGCTGGCCAACGTCTACCATCTGTTCGGCCAGATCACGCGGGAGCGCGTCGAGCCCGAGTTCCAAACCGCCGAAGGCGAGACCTGGACCGCACACGCCATGCGCTATAAGCCTGGTCCTCCGCAACGCCCACCGCCAATCGTCGCGCCGCACCAACCGCGCGTCGACTTTCGTCTTTGGTTCTACGGCTTGGCGTACGAGCACGGCATGCCACGTTTCGTGCACACGTTGCTCGACCGACTCTGTCATGCTCCCCGGGTCGTGCAGCCCCTGTTTTCCAGCCGATTGCCCGAGCATCCCGAAGCCGTCCGCATCGTCTTCCATCGCTACCGCTTCACGACGCCGCACCAACGCCGTCGAACAGCCGCGTACTGGACGCGTGAAGAGCTCGGCGCTACGCAGCCGCTTCGTTGTGATTCACTCGTGCAGCAGTGAGCTCGTGACGTCGAACAAGACCATCGCGCTTTGCCTCGTCATGCTCGCCATCGGCTCAGCCGCCGGCGCGGCGTCGGTGCGCTTTCGCCTGCTGCCTGGCCTGCCGGCGCCTCGCTGCGAGCCCGCGGCGAGCACCCCGCTGCCCTGTCCCAAGCAAGAGCACCAAGAGCTCGCGCAGCCCGTCGTCACCCCATCCGCGCCGCCGCCATCCGCGGCGGTCCCCAGGGAAGCGCAACCCGCGGCTCCGAACACACGCCGCGTCGTCGTCTGCGAAGCCGCCACCGGCACGCCCATGCTGCGCGCGTTATCGCTAGCGACGGCGTTGCCCACGTGGGCCGTGCACTGCGGTGCGCAAGCGCAACTGATCACGATCTCCGGCAGCGGCGCGAACGCCGAGCTGCAACGCATCGCGAGCATCACCACGCGTGTCACGAACGCGCAGCTCTACGCAGACGCCGCTCCGGTGCTAGCCGCAGACCTGAGTGGAGACGGCAAGCCCGATCTGCTCGTGCCCTTTCTCTACCGCGACGCCGAGACCTCACCTCGCGGCGGCGCGCTCTACGCCTTACTCCATGACGACGCGGGCAGCTTCGGTCGACCGCAGCCGCTCTCGGCATCCGCCGTGCGCGCCTTCGCCCTGACGCAACCGAGTGGCGACGGCGAGGTCAAGAACCCCGACCTCTTGATCGTGCACGCCGAGGACGCCCGCCTCTCGCGTGCGAGCGAGCTGATCGTGATGCGTGGCGGGCCGTCCCCTGTGCGCTCGTTCGTGGCACCGCTCGGCCTCGATGCGCGAGCCATCGCCGCGGTCGATCTCGACCTCGATGGTCGTGACGACGCGATCGTCGCAGCACAAAAGCCTGCGGTCGAAGCGCTCTATCTCGACGCGAAGGCGGTGCGCGAGCGAACCAGCTTCGATCTGGCCAACGCGCGCGAAGTCCTCGCCGCCGATCTCGACGGCGACGGCCACGACGACGCGGTGTTGGCCGGCGACGCGCTCGGCTTCGTGCTCGCGACCGCCGGCAACCGCGAGCTGCGCGAGATCGCCGGCAGCTCGCGCATGACCGACGTGCGCGCGGTCGACGTCAACGCCGACGGTCGCCTCGACCTGGTCGGCTATGCCGCACCCGAGGTCGTCGCGTTCGTGCAGCTGGCGAGCGGAGGCTTCGAGCGCCGCACGCTTTGCCGCTTCGCCGAGCTGCCGTTCTTTCCGCTCAGCATCGTCTCGACCGGTACGCCCGGCCCAGACGGCATCGCCATCGTCGCGCTCGGCCGCGACCGCACCAAGGAAACCCGCATCGAGCTAGCGACGATCCAGTGCGGCGCAGGCGACACGCCGCGCTTCGCCGAACGCGCAGACGCCTTGCGCGACGCACCGTTGCGCCTCGATCTGCACGTGCCCTGAGCGAGCGCCAAGGGCCCGGACCGAGCACGCGGGCAAGCGCCGGCGCGAAGCTCGACCCCTCGCTCAAAGGAAGCGCCGCCGCCAGCCCGTGCCCGTTCGGCTTTCGGAGACCCGGGCGCGAAAGGGCGATCGCTCGGCAGCACGTGCACGCTCTCGGGTGCAGCTTCGATCTCGACGCGCGGCCGGCTGCGGCCGACCGTAGGCAACGCAGAGCCTCGTGACGTCACCAAACAGGAGGTTGAACGCGTTGTATTCGGCCGGGACGAGGCGCGCGAGCTGCTCGACGATCTCCGCCGCGGAGCCGCCGAGCCAGGTGCCGCCCGCCCGTTGATCGAGTCCGCCGACGATCCGGGGCCGATCCCCAATCCTGCCCGCGGGCACGCCTCGGCCGCGCGTAGTGCTCGTCACGGTTGCAACGAAGTCAGCAAGTCGCTATGAATAGAGACGCTACGGCTTTCAGGGGAAGCACGAGCAGGGGTCGGGTCGGGGGACCTGCTGAATGGCTGGACAACGCACGATATATCGCGCGGAGGCGCCCGCGTCGCCGGAACGAGACCGGCGCAAGACCGGTGAACGGAAACGCGCGCCCGCGCTCGAAGCCGCGTCGCAGCTGGGGCACAGCGCAGCCTCGATCGTGGCGCTGCAAGCCGTCTCCGAAGCGGTCGTGATCACCGATCGCAACGGCGTGATCGTCTTCGCGAATCCGGCGTTCCGCGCGCTGTGCGGCAGCACGAGCGAGTCCGTGCACCCCCTCATGGGCCGGCGCATGGTCGAGTTGCTGGAGCCCGACCACACGGTGCGCGACGTCGTCGATGCCTTGCGTCACGAGCCCACGTGGTGTGGCTCGCTGCTGCTGCGGCACGAGAGCGGTCGGCAGGTCCCGATCGACCTGCGCGTCGAGCGTTCGATCGACATCGAGCCGCACACCTCGCATTTCGTGCTGATCGCCAAGCGCACCGCGCCGGCAGCCACCGAGCCCAAGAACTTGCTCGACGCCGTCGGTCGACTCGCTTCGGAGGTCGCGCACGACTTCAACAACCAGATCGCTGTCGTGCTCAACTACACGTTCATTCTGCTGCGTCAGCTCGAGGACGACAGCCCGCTCAAAGAGCACGTACCGCAGATGCAGGCGGCCGCGTGGCGCGCGTCGGAAGTCGCCCAAGAGCTGCTCGCATTCGGCAGGCCACGTCTGACCGACCTCGAAGATCTCGACCTGAACGCGATCGTAGCGAACCTCGAGGCCCTGCTCCGCCACGCCTTGCAAGAAGAGCTGGTGGTGATCGAGTTCCAAGCCGCTCCGGCCCTCTGGCCGGTGCGCGCGCGTTTGCCGCACCTCGAATGGTTGCTAATCGAGCTCGCGCTTCATGCGCGCCGCACGCTCGGCAACGTGACACAGGTGCGCATCGAAACTCGGAACGTGCAGAACACGAAAAGCCCAGGCAGCGCGACCGACAACGCGACCGGCCGTGAAGTGCTGCTGCTCGTGCACGCGTGGCCGGGGCACGAAGACACTAGCGGCATGTTCCGCAACGGTGGCCTGTTGGGCCGCAGTCTACCGGAAGATCCGAGCACGATGCCCGGCGTCGAGGTTGCGCTCACGCACTCGAACGGAACCCTCACGAGCACGCGCGGCGCCGACGGCAACATCTCGTACTGCCTGCGCTTACCAGCACGGGGTTAGTTGGTTAATTACATACCCGCGCAGCAGCCTGCGGCTCTGCGCGTAGATGGTTACATACCCGCGCAGCAGCCTGCGGTCAGTGCAGGTACGTCTCGGGGTCGAGCGAGGTAGCTGAGTCGGGCTTCGTGCGACGCCAGAACGCGCGGCCACCGATGCTCTGGCATACGTAGCTGGCGTCGACGGCCTGCGCTTCTTGGTTGGGCGGGCAGTCGCCGATCTCGAGCGTCAACGGAACGGCCGGCGTGTGCGCGGCTACGTGGCCATCACCGAAACGCTCACTCTCGACCTGCAGCACGAGATCGCCAGCAACGATGCTGAAGCGTCCAGAGCGCTGCACCGGATCTTGTTTCGGCGTATCCCGCTGCGGCGCGAGCCAACCGAAGCGCGCATCCGCCAGGAACACATAGCGTTGCGTCTCCGCGCGACCCTGCAGCGCCCAGTACTCGGCCCAGAATCCGTGGAGTTCGGGCGGTGCGGCGGGCGCAGGCGGTGGTGCAGCCGGTGCGGGCGGCATGCGGGCCACTGCAGCTAACGGCTGCGGCTGCGTTGCTTCGTGCGGGCACGCGCCGCACGCTGCCAGCACGAACGCGCAGGGCGCGACACGAGCCACGGTGTTCAACGAGCTGAGCCACGAACTACGCCACGAACGCGCGCGCTGGGTCGGTTGCATGTCCGCCGTCTAACACGCGGCCGCACAGGGCACCACGGGCAGCCTCACATGTGCACGCGACGCGCGTCCGCCGGAGGCTTCCAGTTGAACGAGGCCTCGGTCACGCCCGTGTTGAACTTGAAGCCGCTGAAATCGAAGCGGTTGCGGTTACCGCTGCCGTCGACGATGAGCAAGCGCCGAACCAACCCGCGTAACGCCGGCGTGCTCTCCACGTAGAACAGCAAGCGATCGAAATGCGGATTCGGTTTGCGCGGCGACAGCTCGAGCACCTGACCCGCGGGATAGCCTTCGCGCGCCGCGTCGAGCAAACGGAACGTGAAGTCGTCCTCGAGCTTGCCCGTGCCCATCAGGAACGCCATCGCCTGCGGAAGATCGGCATCGCTGAAGCTCTGCTCCAAGACCTGCCCCTTCTCGCCCTCTTCACCGGGCTCGTACACGAGCAAGCGGCCCGAGCCGGCGACGATCACTTTGCCGTTCGGCTTATCGTAGTCCCAGCGCATCTTGCCGGGCTTCTTGAACACCACGTGGCCTTGGCTGCGATCGGTCCGGTCGTAAAGCTTGTTCACATAGGTCTGAAAGAACGTCGCCGTGAGATCGCGCGTCTGATCGTAGAACGATTGCACCGAGGCCGCGACCTGACGCGCTGCCGCGTCCGACGAGCCTGCGTGGGGTGTGGGCGCGGCGGGCTTCGGTTGAGCAGAAAGCGCCGCGGGCGCGAGTGCGAGCGCCGCGGTGGCGACGACAACCACGAGCAGGACAGGCGCAGGATTACGGAAGGTGATCTGGGTCACGAGCGATTCTCCATGATTCCCGACGGGTTGCCCGTATAGACCATTCAGCCTGGCCTTGCACGCCACCGGCAGCGGAGTCGAAACCTGGGAGGCATTGCGGCGGACACACGCCGCCGCTTAAACTCACCGAGCGGCTCTTGGCCGGCACCCGGTTGGCTTGCTTTGTTTTTCGTGCGCGTCCGTTCCACCACGAGAGGAAGCCCCCCCATGCACAAGACCTCGATCAAGCTCTCCATCGACTCGCAGATCGATCGCCTGCAGCGCCGCCACGCCGCGCTCAAAGCTCAGATCGCCGTGCTCGCGGACAAGCGCTTCTTGACGGGCGACGAACAGGCGCGCGTGCTCGAGCTCAAAAAAGCGCGGCTCGCCGCCAAGGATGAGCTGCTCGGGCTGCGTCAGGGACGTTCGTCGTCCGCGCGCGGCGAACGCGCATAAGGCGATGCGTCTCGCGGCGTGAGCTCTGCCAGCGTTCGGTCGAGCACCGAGCGCTGCGTAGGGCTCAACGCGTTCTCCTGCATCGACACCACGTAAGCAGCGAGCGCGAGATCGTGCAGCGCGTCTTGGTACTGCGCGAGGCGGTACTCCGTCATGCCGCGCAGATAGTGGAACGTCGCGCGATCACCGGTGCCCATCGAGGGCACATCCGAGGCGAGCGCGTCGAGCCAGGCTGCAGCGGCTTCGTAGCGCGCGTCGCGATACAGATCGCGCGCCGTGCGCAGATCGCTCGCCGCGCTCGAGCACGCACCGAGCAGTACGATCAGTACGAGCACCAAGCCCGAGCTGCGAGTTGTGGCGCGAGTCATCGTGCACACGATCGACACAAACGCCCAGGGCTTGCAACACGATCGACAGAACAGGTCCCAAAACCCCGGACCGAACAGCGGATTTTGGGACCCGCTCTGTGTCAACGAAGAGAAGAAAAAGCGGAAGCGAAGCAAGGGTAGCGGCCGATAAGCCACTACCAAGACAAAGTAGTACAAGGACCGCGCGACGTTCGGTCACGACCGCGGGCCAAGTTCCAGAACTGCCAAGCGAAGGGGCTGCGCGAACGCAGCAAGTAAGTTGAGCAGCCTGTATTGCAAGGCCGGTGCCAGCGCTGGCGCGGCATCTCTCGGCGCGAGTAATCCTGGAAAATTCAGGCAGTTCCGTGAGAGACCGGGTGCACAGCACGCGACACATCGCGCCGTGAGACCGCTCACCCTCACATGACATTCCTGTCGTGGTGAGGCCGAGTCAGTTCATTGCATTGCACAAGCTGTTGCTCAGGCGGAACTGCGCGAATCCTGCACGCAATTCGCCGCTGGCCGGGATGGTCGACAGGTGGAGTATGATGGGCCGGCGTGCCGACCTCATCCGCCGTTTGCTACGCCTGTGGAGCGCCGATCGCCGATGAGACGGTGCGCTGCGATGAGTGCGGCGCGCGGATCAAGCCACGAAAGCGTGGCGAGGCCGCTGGCGTACGCATCGACCACGGTCGGCTGGATGCGGTGCTCTCGGACACCGACGCGGCTGCCCACCAGGCGCGCTGGGGCAAGACCAGCGAGCGCGCTCCGGCGCAGACCCCCGACGCGGTCGAGCTCCCACCACGCACGCGCTCGACACCGCCGCCACCGATCGCCGAACCGGTGCTCGACGTGGCCCCCAGCACGGCGGCTCCACAAGTTGCTCTGGCCGCCAGCGTGCCCGAGCCCGCCATTCTCGCTCCCGCGGCTGCGCCCACTGCACAGGAGGGCGCGCCGTCACCTACGGAGCTGCGACCCGCGCCCGAGCCTGCAGCTGATGGCGGCAAGGGAGCGCCGCCCTATCAAGTGCCGCTCGACGCCGAGGTCGTGGTGTTGTTCCCGGGCGCTCAACCGGCTCCCACGACGGCCCCGCGCGCGACACCGACCGAAGGTCGCGTCGCGGTTCGCCCGCCTGTGCTGGCCTCGGAGGCGCTGTTACGAGACCTCGCTCCGAGCGAGCCTGCAGCGTGGCTCGGACGCTTCTGGGCGTTCGCGCTCGGGGCCGCTGGGCTCTGCGTCGTGCAGATCGCGGGGGGCGAGCACGGCATGGGGGTTCCACTGTCCGCGCTGTTCCTCGCGCTCCTCTTGTTGGGACTACCGCGCATGCCGTACGCGGCGCGCGCTTCGGCCGTCACCGCGGTCGCAGGCAGCGGCCTCGCGCTCGTGCTCTGGACGGAAGAGCTGGCGCGCGCGACACAACCTGATGCGCTGGTGCTCACGATCGCGGTCGCTCTGCTCGCGACAGGCTTATTCCTGCGTGGCTGGCATCGTGCCTCGAACCTCGCCCGTGCGCTGGTCGCGATCGGCCTGCTTGCGGGTGCGTGCTACTTGGCGATCGACGATGCGCTGCGCAGCTTGACCGTGTTCGACACTGAGTGGCAGTCGTGGGTGCCGCGCCTGATGAGCGTGTGCTTCGGTCTGCTCTTGATGCTCGCGCTGCTGGCTTTCATGGACTCGCGCACCACGGGCGGTTGCGGCGTTTGGGGCGCTTGCATGCTGTGCTTCTACACGTTGACCACGTCGATCGATCTGCTGCGCGCGATCTGGCCGAAGAGCGCGGCCAGCCCCGAGCTGTCGCGCGTGTCCTCCGACATCGCGCTGTCGTGGCTGTGCGCGCCGCTGTTCACGGCCGCGTTCTGCGTCGCGTTGTCCCAGCTCCTGGCAGCGACGATGGCCGAAGCCATCGCGGCCGGACGGCGGCGCGTGTTCGATCAACGTCCCACGTAACGCGGCCACCCCGCCAACAGGACGACCACGCACGTGCGCCCGCTCGCATCGCGGGCGACGCCGACACCGGCGTCGGTGAAGCGCGGCTCGAGCAGCGTCAGAAGATGCGAGGGACTCTCGCCGAGCTCGGCAAACGCCGCGCGCGCATCGCCGGCGCGCGCAATCGTCTCGCCGATCAAGCGCGCCTTTATGCCCGCCTCGCGCGCGCGACTCTCCGGATCCTGACCGGGGCTGATCTCGTGAGCCAAGATGCCCGTCTGGCAGACGTCGTGCGCATGCACCCGCGCCAGCTCGGCGAGCAAGCGGTTGTCGCGCAGCTCGGGCTTCTGGCGCTCTTTGCGCAGCTGGCCGAGCTGCGCGAGCACGCGCGGCCCTGCATCGGGCTCGTCCTCGCCGTGCGCGCCTTCCTCCTTGGTTGCAGCTGATGCGAGCTCTCTACGATCGACGTGTGCTGCTTGGTCGACAGGCCCGGCGCTCGGCAACATGCGTTGGGCGATCGGGCGGGGACCGGACGCACCGCGTGCGAGCAGCTGGACCTTCGCCGGCCGCGGCAGGTCTTCCGCGAGCGGGACGCCATCCTTCAACATCGAAGGCTCGATACCGAGCCGCGTGAGAGTTCCGTCGGCCGCCGAGATCACCAGCTCGGCATGGTCGAAGCCGCTCGCCAACGTGCCACGTACCACGCTGCTGGCGGCAGTCAGCGGCGAGAGCGTACCGGCGCGCGCACTGGCGATCAGCAGACGGCCGGCGCTGCCTTGCGCTTCGCCGCACACCAGGTCCGCGTCGGCTTTGGAACGCAGGTCGGTGAGCCACGTGTGAGTGACGACGGCGTCGTCGTGAGGCAGGAACAACGCGTGCACCAGCACGGCATCGGAGCCGGCATCACGCACTGCGTCCACCAACGCCCGCGAATCCGGCGAGCGGCCGGCGAGCAGGAGGGTGGCCGCCGCGTTGGAGAGTGCGTCGTCGGGCGAGCACGTTGGCCCCGCATCCGCGACCACGGACGCGGGGCCCCAAAGAAGCACGAGGAGGAGGAGGATCGAGGCAGCCGTCACCTGCCGTGGCCCAGCGCCCCGCACGCGTCGTTCCGCCAAGCGAGGCACGAGCCAAACCGACACCCCCAGACCGTACGCGTCGGCAGATCGACGTCGCCAATTTCCGACGCGTTACCTACAGTGGCGTACATGGGATCGCGCAGCGGGTCGTTGAAACTCCAGGACAATCTCCGCAGACGGGCCGTCGTTCGCGCGACTTCTCGGGCCGCTCACGACAAAGGTCAGGTCGCGTTGACCTGGTCCGTCCGGAAGTGGCACTGCTTGTACTTCTTGCCGCTGCCACACCAGCACGGGTCGTTGCGGCCGACCTTCGGTCGCTCGCGCTTCACGGTGACGGGCAACGCCACGGGCACGGGTGCTTGCGAGCCCTCACCCGACGCGGCCGCACGCCGACGGTCCTTGCGCGAGGCTGCAGCAGGCTGCGCCGCCTCTGCGCCCTCGGCCGCCTCGCCGCCTGCTTGGCCCGCACCCGCCTCGGCGTGCGTCAGCTGCAACTTCTTCTGCTGCTCTTGAGCTTGCGCGCGACGCTGGGCTTCCAGGCGCTCGACCTCGTCCTCACGCTCCAGCTCGAAGCGGTACATCTTGAGCACGACCGACGACTTGATCGTCTGCATCAGCTCGAGGAAGTACTCGAAGCCTTCTTTCTGGTATTCCTTCTTGGGATCGCGCTGGCCGTAGCCGCGCAGGCCGATGCCGTCGCGCAGCGAGTCCATGTTCTGCAGGTGCTCGAGCCACTGGTTGTCGATTTCCTGCAGATAGAAGTTGCGGAACAAGCGCAGGAACATCAACGAGCCGAACTCGGCCTCGCGCTTGCGCATGATGCCTTCGGCGTCGTGGTAGAGCTTCTCCGCGATCTCCGTCTGGCTGCCATGCTTCTCGAGACCGGTCGCGGGAACTGCGAACAGCTCCTCGAAGCCCTTCGAGAGGCCGTCGATGTCCCAGTCCTCGACGTGCTTGTTCTTCGGGCAGGCGTGCTCGACCATCGTGCCAGTCAGCTCGTCGACCAGGTCGAGCAGGCGTTCGCGCTGCTCGGTAAGCGACAGCGGCACGACCTCTTCCAGGTACTTGAGCGCGCCCACCGCGTCTTCGGTGTACTTCTTGAGGTCCAGCTGACAGCCGAAGCTGACGTACAACTGCTGCTCGAGCGGCTCCACCCACAGCCTCTTTTTCGCCGAAACCTCTTCCGCCATCACGGCGGCGTGCCAGGCGCGCCGCTCGTCGTTCGATGTCGTCTGCGGCGGCGGATCGGAGCCGAACACTTTGACGTACTCGACCAAGAGCGACTCCGCGACCTTACCGAGCTCGGGGTCGGCCTTGGTCACGATCGGCGTGGCTTCGGCGCCGCGCTCGCGGGCTTCGGGCGTGGGCTCGGTGCGGTACTGACCCGAGAGCACCTGACGGCGCAGCCCGTAGATGCTCTTGCGCTGCTGGTTCATCACGTCGTCGTACTCGAGCAGGTTCTTGCGCATGTCGAAGTTGCGCTGCTCGACCTTCACCTGCGCGTTCTCGACGGCCTTGGTGACCCAGCTGTGCTCGATCGGGATGTCCTCTTCCATGCCGAGGCGATCCATCAGCAGCTGGATGCGATCACCCGCGAAGATGCGCATCAGGTCGTCTTCGAGCGACAGATAGAACCGCGATGAGCCCGGATCACCCTGACGACCGCCGCGACCACGCAGCTGGTTGTCGATGCGGCGCGACTCGTGACGCTCCGTGCCGAGGATGTGCAAGCCGCCCGCGGCGAGCACCTCTTTCTTCTCCTGCTCGCACGTGTCTTTGTACTTCGCGGTCAGCTCGGCGATCGTCTGATCGAACGCAGCGCGATCCGCCAGCAGCTCCGGCGTCGCGCTCTGCGTCACTTCGAAGCGCGCGATCATCTCCGGGTTACCGCCCAGGAGAATGTCGGTACCGCGACCTGCCATGTTCGTGGCCACGGTGACGGCGCCCTTGCGGCCCGCCTGCGCGACGACGTAGGCCTCGCGTTCATGCTGCTTGGCGTTCAGTACGTTGTGAGGAATGTTGGCGCGCACGAGCAAGCGCGCGAGCGCGTCGGACTTCTCGACGCTGGTGGTGCCCACGAGCACGGGCTGGCCACGCTTGTGGCACTCCTCGAGCTCCTTCACGACGGCGCGGAACTTCTCGCGCTCGGTCTTGTAGATCAGGTCCTCGGCGTCCTTGCGGACCACGTCGCGATGCGTGGGGATGCAGGTGACGTCGAGCTTGTAGATCTTGTGGAACTCGGCCGCTTCCGTGTCAGCTGTACCGGTCATACCGGACAGCTTCTTGTACAAGCGAAACAGGTTCTGGAACGAGATCGTGGCGAGCGTCGCGCTCTCTTCTTGGATGCCGACGTTTTCCTTGGCTTCGACCGCTTGATGCAAGCCGTCCGACCAGCGCCGGCCCGAGAGCACGCGACCGGTGAACTCGTCGATGATCATCACGCGACCGTCTTCGGTCACCATGTAGTGCTGGTCGCGCTTGTAGAGCGCGTGCGCTCGCAAGAGCTGCTGCAGGATGTGCAGCGACTCCAAGTTGATCGGATCGTAGAGGTTGTGCGCTTCGGTCAGGCCACGCTTCGTCAGCTCGTTCTGCGCGAGCTCGATACCGTCTTCGGTCATGGTGACCGAGTGCTGCTTCTCGTCGACGGCGTAGTGCTCGTCCTTGCGCAGGCGCGGGATGATCTCGTTGATGCGAACGTACTTGTCGCTGGCGCTGCGGCCGCGCCCGCTGATGATCAGCGGCGTGCGCGCTTCGTCGATCAGGATGGAGTCGACCTCATCCACGATCGCGTAGTGCAGCGGGCGCTGCACGTAGTCGTAGATGCTGAACTTCATGTTGTCGCGCAGGTAGTCGAAGCCGAACTCGTTGTTCTGGCCGTAGGTGATGTCGGCACGGTAGGCGCGCTTCTTCTCGCCGTCGCCCTGTTGGCTGACGATGACTCCCGTCGACAAGCCCAGAAAGCCGTACAGCTTGCCCATCCACTCGGCGTCACGACGCGCGAGGTAGTCGTTCACGGTGACGACGTGCACGCCCTTGCCCTCGAGCGCGTTCAGGTACGCAGCCAGCGTGGCGACCAGCGTCTTGCCTTCGCCGGTCTTCATCTCGGCGACCTTGCCACGATGCAGCGTGATGCCACCGACTAGCTGCACGTCGTAATGACGCATGCCGAGCGCGCGACGCGCGCCTTCGCGGCAGACCGCGAACGCCTCCGTGAGCACGTTGTCGACCGACTCGCCCTTTTCGATGCGCTGCTTCAGCTCGAAGGTTCGACGCCGCAAGGCCGCGTCATCGAGCTCCTTGATCTTGGCTTCGAGGTCGTTGATGGCGACGACCATCGGCCGAAGGCGCTTCATCTCGCGTTCGTGCTTGGTGCCGAAGATCTTTTTGAGCAGGTTATCGAACATAAATTGCGACGGACGCGGGGCCTCGAAAACGGGCGGGCGGCGGCGAAGGCGGCACTTTAAGACCTCAGGCTGGGGGGCGCAAGGCGTGCTCCCACATGGGCACACACATCATTTGCAATCAAACGGGCCGAGAGCGGGATTGGCGGATCAATGCAGCGCGTTGCCGCGCGCGATCACGTACAGGGCGACGACCACGAACACCAGCAACAAGGCGAGCGCGCTGGCGATCGTGGCGAGGCGCGAGCGCAGGTGCGCGCGGCGCGCAGTCGCTGCGTCTTGGCCGGCGGAAACGAGCAGCTCGCTGATCCGGTCGCCCGCCTCGAGCCCGCGTTTCCCTACTGAGAGCGCGAGCGCCACGCCTCCGAGCGCCAGCGCGATCAGCGCCAACCAGCGCATGCGTGTCTGCGCTTCCGTCAGGCGTGCGCGCGCCGCCGCAAAGCCCGTCGCGGCTGCCGGCTGCACAACTACACCGTTCTCGACGATCGCCGCGAGATAGCCGAGCGCTGCGGGAAACGAGCTCTCGTCGACCGCGCCCGAAGCGTTGCGCACGCGCGTCACGAACAAGTCACCGGGATCGATCGTGCGCGCTGCTTCGGCCAAGGTGCGCAGGACTTGGGCCGGCGGTTCTCCCGGCGTGCGGACGTAGACAACGCGCGCGGCGGCGTTGCTTGCAGAAAAAGGATCGCGACGCGCCTGCACACGGTAGATGCCGGCCGACAGCGCTGCGAACGGTACCGCCTGCGGCTCGCTGCTCTGGGCGAGCGAGCCGGTGCGCACCCACTGATAGTGCGACGCAGCATGCAAGCGCAGCACGTCGACGATGAAGCCCTCGGCTTCACCGGCCAGTGCAATCTCGGGCGTGGCGGGTGCATCGAGTAGGACTGCTCGCGGCGAGAGCGTGGCACCACCGAGCGCGATCGGTAGGCGAATCGCGCGACGAGCCACGGTCCGTCCGGAGCGCGAAGCCCGCAGCCAGAGCTGCGCTTCGGGCCCGTGCGTGACCACGTCGAACGCGAGCGCTCCGCTCGTCTCGGCGGAAGGCTCTTCGGCCTGTGCGTCGGGAGTAACCGACGGCGTGGTCTCGATCAGCACGGCAGCCGCCGGCTCACCCACGTGCACGAAGACTCGACACGGCTGCTCGGGCACGCACACTCCGCCTGCGACGCGCACGTGCAGCGCGTCCGGCGGCGGCGGAGCAAGCGGCATGCGCTGGACACCGCTCTCGCTCAGCTGTTGCAGCTCGCGCAGCGCACGCGGCTCGGCGGGTTCACCTTCCGCACTCGCGACGAGCTGCAGCGGCGCGTCCACGCTCAAGTCTTCCCGGCCGACACGCACCTGCGCATGCACGAAGGCGTCCCCGAGCGCAGCGGCAGGCACCGGCAACGTGCCCTCGATGTCGTTCGTTCCGGAGCGGGCATGCGTCAACCGCGTGTGCGAGAGCACGCGACCGCCGCTCGCGATCAGCTGGACCTCGACGTCACGTGGCGCAAGCTGCGGGCCCTCCACAGCGCGCAGGCCAGAGTACAAGAGGCCGCGCACGGGCAAGAGCTCACCGGCGCTCGCGGCGCGCGGCACGATCAAGCGCAGATCATGATCGGCTTCACTTGCTTCGTTGGCGACCACGATCACGAGCGCCAGCGCTGCGAGCGCTGGAGCGCAGACACGGACCACGAGGGCGAGTATTCGGTTGCTTGGCCCCCTCGACACTGATGCTCCGCTACCGTATGCATACACCGTGACACGCACCGGGGGCCAGACCATGGGACGAGCCGTCCGCGAGCCGCAGGATCTGTCCGATCGTCCCGAGGCTGTGCTTCCCGAGGCTGT